>UQEF01000044.1 GCA_900540045.1 uncultured Eubacteriales bacterium
CCCAGAAACCATCGATAGGCCACATTCACTTCCGCATCCCGCATGGTCTGCCGCAGAGAACGGATGCCAAACAGATGCTGGATCAGCACCACCTTAAACAGAACCACCGGATCACAGCTGGGCCGTCCGTTATCCTCGCAGTACAAGTCTTCTACCAATTCGTATATGCGCGCAAAATTCACCGCTGCGTCGATCTTCCGCAGCAAGTGTCCCTTGGGTACCAGCATATCTGTGCACAGCATTTCTATCGCCTGGCGCTGCTCCGCTTCTTTCTTTAGCATCTTCATCACCTGTCCTTAGTATAACAAAAAAGGCCGCATAATGCGACCTTTTTTGACAGGCTGAAAGGAAGATGCGAAGAGCATCCTTCCTTTTTTCCTATTTTGCAATTTTTGTAACAAGGTTGGCTCCCCGACCCCGCTTTGTGGCTGAAAGCCCAGGAAAACCACCATATATTGCTATTTACAACCTTTGCAAATGATTGTACAATGAAATTCCACATCAGGGAAGATTTTGTCCTCTTCGTTCGTATTATGATCGTAAACACCCCGGGCAAACGGATAATCGGAGGGATAAGCAGATGAAACGTTTTCTTGCGGTCCTACTGGTTGCGGTAATGCTGTTGAGCGTTCTGCCCGCAACCTCCATGGCGGCGTCCTACGCCACCGTTGTCGGCGGCTGGCTGAGGTTGCGCTCCGCGCCCAATTTTAGCGCGAGCACCATCACCAGCTATTATACCGGCACTCAGGTGCAAATCCTGGGTTCCAGCGGCGGCTGGTACAAGGTTCAGACGCCGGACGGCCGTACCGGCTATATGTACGGCGATTACCTGCGCATGGGAGGTTCCATTCCCAGTGAAGGAACCGCCTATGTCACCAGCTACAACGGCTACGGTGTACGCCTGCGCACCGGCCCCGGCACGGGCTACCGCATCATCCGCACTTATGCGGTGGGCACGCCGGTAACGGTGCTGGAGCGCGGCACCTACTGGTCCCGCATCAGCATCGGCGGAACCGTGGGCTATATGATGAGTCAGTTCCTGCACTTTGGCAGCGACTATCCCGATGACTCGAACGTGCTGTGCTATGCCACCATCTGGAGCAGCAACGGCTATGGCGTGCGCCTGCGCACCGGCCCCAGCAAGAGTTATTCCAAGATCGGCGTCTACAGCGTGGGCACCAAGGTAGCCGTGCTGCAGAAGGGTGCCGTCTGGGACCGCATCCGCGTGGGCAGCCGTGTGGGCTGGATGATGAACGAGTTCCTCATCTACCACGAGAACAACGAAGTTACCAGCGTCACGCTCAACAACTATATGCCTGTGGTGGGCAGCGTGCTGACCATGCAGGCCGTATCGCCCAGCACCGCTACCGTCAGCTATGAATGGCTGGTGGGCGGCGTGGTCAAGAGCACCAACACCACCTACACCGTTGATGCCAACGACGTGGGCAAGACCATTCAGCTGCGCGTAACGGGCACCGGCTCCTACAAGGGTACGGTCACCAGCGCGGCCACCAACGCCGTGGTCAGCAACACCGTGCTGACGGGCGTAACGCTCAATACCATCGCACCCGTCGTGGGCGACGTGATGACCGCTACCATCAACCCGGCGGGGGCCAACGTGATCTACGCCTGGAAGGTGGGCGGCTATCAGGTGAGCAACGCGGCCACCTACACCGTCACCGCCAATGATGTCGGCAAGCAGATCGAGTTGATCGTGACCGGTACGGGCGTGTACAGCGGCACGCAGAGCAGCGGTCTGACCGCGGCCGTAACTGCCTCCAGAGCGGTTGTCGACGTGGTGATTCGCAACGATAGCAATACCACCGTTGGCGCGGCTCCCTCTGTGGGCGACAAGCTGACCGCTGTGCCCAGCCCGGCGCAGGCCACTGTGACCTATCAGTGGTATCGTGACGGCGCGGCTATTTCCGGCGCAACGTCCGCCAGCTACACTGTAGCCACCGAGGATGAGGGACACAAACTGAGCGTCGCCGTAACAGGCACCGGCTCCTACACGGGCGCTTCCACCTCCAGCCAGACGGCTGCCGTCGTGGTCAAGGCTCCCGTGCTCGGGCTGATCGTACCCACCTTTGACGAAGTGGTGGCCGGTTATGAGCAGCCTGCCGCAAAGGCGCTCACGATTACCAATACCGGCAGCGCCGCCGCCACCATCGCCAGTGTCTCCTCCAGCGACCCGACCCGGTTTATCATCAACGCCACCGGCAGCACGCAAATTGCCGCCGGCGCGACGGACACCTCCTGGACCATCCAGCCCGCGGCAAACCTGGCCGCCGGCACGTACGGTGCGACCGTCACCGTGACCTATGACGGTGGAAAGACCGTCTCCTCCACGGTGTCCTTCGTGGTGAAGGAATCGGCGCCCGCGCCCGTATCCGAGCTGGTCATCGGCAACGTTGCCTTCGACCCGCTGCAGGAAGGCTACAGCGTGCCTGCAGCCAAGAACTTCACCGTGAGCAACACCGGCAGCGCCGATGTAACCGTCAACAGCGCCGCGCTGATTGGCAAGAATCCCGACGCTTTCATTCTGGGTGGTACGGTAACGGCCATCAAGGCAGGCGAAACCGCTACCTACAGCGTACAGCCCGCCGGCAATCTCACGCAGGGCACCTACGCCGCCACCCTGGTGGTCACTTACGACGGTGGCAAGACCGCGCAGGCGGATGTGAGCTTCACGGTAACCCAGGGCACCACTGCAGCACCCTCCCTGAAGGTGGGTAACGTTGACTTCGGCAGCGTCGTAAAGGGCAGCGCACCGGTCGTACAGCCGATCTCCATCACCAATGACGGCGGCTCCACCGCGACCGTCACGCGAGTCTATCTCTCCGGCACGAATGCGGACAGCTTTACCGTCAACGACAACGGCAGCACGCAGATCGCCGTGGACGGATCGGACAACAGTTGGACCGTGCAGCCCAAGGCGGACCTCGCCCCCGGAACCTATACCGCACAGATCAACGTGGAGTATAACAATACGGCTTCTCCCGCCGTGGCCACCGTTACTTTGACCGTGACAGAATCCGGTACGCCTTCGTCTGCGGTGCTAACCATGAACAGCATCAGCGTGCCGCAGCCGGCCGACAGCCTTGCTCCCGTGGAGCTCATCATAAAAAATGAGAGCGATGTGGAAGCTGTTATCGAATCTGTAAAGGTCAGCGACGAAACCAACTTCACCACGAACTATGACGGAAGCACGTATATTGGAGCTCGCGGGGAGGATAAATCCTGGAAGGTGATGCTCACGGCAGCTCCTGCTGAGAACACCTATACCACCAATGCGATTGTCGTATACAACAGCGGCGCCGGGACCGAATCCAAGACCGTCGAGACCACCGTCACAATCCAAGTGACGGCCGCCGCTCAAACCGGCTTGTCGGAGAGCCAGAATGCCAATGCGGTCACCGGAGACGTTGTCGACGGTATGACGCCGTCCGATCTCCAGCCTGTCACGGATTCCAATCAGCAAATCCCCACCGACGCGGGTCAGCAAACCTATGTTGATCCTGCACAGCAAATGAGCGTGGAACCGGTACAGGAAACCAGCGTGGAACCTGTGCAGGAACCCAGCGCGGAACCGGTACAAGAACCCAGCGTGGAACCGGTGCAGGAGCCCAGCGTGGAACCGGTGCAGGAACCCAGCGTGGAGCCTGTACAGGAACCCAGCGTGGAACCGGTGCAGGAGCCCAGCTTGGAACCGGTGCAGGAGCCCAGCGTGGAACCTGCGCAGCAGTCTCAGACGGAGCCTGAACCCCAGGCTCCCGTCGAGACCGTGCTGACCATTCAATCGTCCAAGAGCTCCATTGTCAAGGGCAAAACCCTGCAGCTGACTGCTCTCATCAACGATCAGGCCATCGCCTATGAGCAGGACGATACCTATCCCATTCAGTGGACGGTATCCGGAGCGCAGGCGAAGGGCACCACCATCAGCACCAGCGGCCTTCTGACTGTTGCGGCGGATGAAACTGCCTCCACCCTTACGGTGACAGCCACGCTGAAGTCGGACCTGAACAACTTCTGCTCTGTAAACCTGAAACTCAAGGAAGCGCAAACGACCGAAACGGGCGATACCGCTTCCGAAACGATGGTCAATGAAGACGGCACGAGCGATGTCGGGATGGAGATGCTCGATATGATGTTCAACCCGTAAACAGATTTGCGGCGTCCGGATGAACCGGACGCCGCTTTTGGTCGAAGCATCAAACAGGGCCGCCCTCAGAGGCGGCCCCGTTTTGGTTGTTCGTTATACGGTATGCTTTCCCATCGTACTGCGGATTCGGGAGGATACGGGCGGTGTGGCCTCCTCCTCCGGGGGTTCATTGGGCTCGTAAGCAATGCCATCCAGCACCACCTTTCGGGAAGATGTCTGCGCAGGCGCTGGGGATGCCGGTTCCGGCACGGGCTTTTCTGCCTTGGAAGCAATGGTCGAACGAATCATCACACGTGAGCCGCTCTGGCTGGGCGTGCCAGCCTCGGTATGGGCAGGTACGGCCGACGGCGCGGGCGGGACGGGAACAGAGGGAGCTGTGTCCATCCCCGAAACGGCAAATGACGTAGACGCTGCCGTCGGCTCCTGCACGGCCTGTGCCGCGGAGGGAGGCTCCACAGCAGGCGGCGCTGACGACTCCGGCGTGGATGACCGCTCCCCCACAGACGGTGTTGCAAAGAAAGGCTCTGCATCAGCAGGCTCCGCCACGGGGGGCGGCGCAGGCGGCTCTGCAAAGGGCCGGGCATAGGGCGAGGGTTCATCCGCGGCGTTGGAGGGCGGCAGGATGGGAGGCGGGGTATAGGCCGACGGAACTGCCGGAGACGGCGCGCGGGAGGGAAGCTCCTCATAGATTGCTGCCGCAAAGGGGTTTGCCCTTGTTTCCCGCGGCTTCCATGCCGACCAGTCGGCATCCTCTTCCGGCCATACGGGCTTTGGGGCGGAGGCAGATGCCGGGCGGCTGTAAGACGACGGCGTATTGTGACGGACGGGGCGGCGGCGCGTTCGGTGCAAAAGAATGGCCATGCCCGCCGCCATCATCACGATGCCGCACAGCAGCACTCCGTAACAGTGATGCAACGCGTAGGTCATTGCGCCATTGATGGCGCTGACGATCAGATTCCCCGACGGCATTTCGAAGGAGGATAGCACCAGCTGAAGCTGGTCGTTTTGAACCATGGGCAGCACCGTCGCCAAAATTCCCACAAACGTTACCGCACACCCAATTCCAAACAGTGCCCCGCCGATGGTCCTGCGTACCTTCATCGCCCTGACCCTTTCGTTTCATCAAGCATTGATCTGAAAGCATTTAACAGAAAATATTTCGTGCTCCGCCGCCTCTTTTCCTCCCCATTCGGCAGGAAAATACGGGCTGATGCAGAATCCTTTTGAAAGAACAACGCATTTTTGGGGGAGGCTCGATCGGTTTGGAAGGGTATAAGCTCACCTACCATGTCGACATGGTTTTTTGCATCGACGCCACGGGCAGCATGCGCCACGTGCTGGACCTGGTCAAGCAGAACGCGCTTAACCTCTACCGCGACATCGTGGCTGAAATGGAAAAGAAGCACAAGGTGATCGACCAGCTGCGCGTGCGGGTGATTGCTTTCCGCGATTACGTGGCCGACGGCGACGACGCCATGCTCAGCAGCGACTTTTTTGTGCTGCCTGACCAGGCGCAGATGCTGTATGACTGCGTCAACGGCATTACCGCCAAGGGCGGCGGCGACATTCCGGAGGATGGCCTGGAGGCGTTGGCTTACGCCATCCGCAGCGACTGGACCCGCGAGGGTGTGAAGAAGCGCCACATTATCGTCATGTGGTCGGATGCGCCCACGCATGACCTGGGTCATGGCAAAATCGCCCCCTGGTATCCGGAGGGCATGGCCAAGGATTTTGACGAGCTCAGCCTCTGGTGGGAGGATGAGCAGCTTGGCGGCAGCATGGATGAAAACGCCAAGCGCCTGCTCATTTTTGCGCCGGATGCGCCCTCCTGGAACCGCATTTCTTCCGAATGGGGTCAGGTCATCCATGTGCAAACGGTCAGCGAGGGGCTGCTGGATGTGGAATACCGGCAGGTGCTGGACGCCGTTTGCAACACCATTTGAAGCGGAAGGGAGCGCCGCCCGTGTCCCAGCGCCTGCTTCGTGCCCAATACGCTGTTCTGCCCGGCTCCGGGGAGGACAGTTTTTGCATGCGCGGCGTCGGTCGGGGCGCTCTGCTTTGCGTGGCGGACGGATGCGGAGGACTTGGCAGCCGGCGCTATGACACCCTCGGCGATCACACCGGCGCGTTTGCCGGCGCGCGGCTGGCGACGCATGCGCTCTCGGCCTGGGTGGGCGATCAGCTGCCCATGCCCGGCTCCAAAGCGGAGGGTATGCAGCTGTGCCGCGAGCTGGGGGGCGAGTTGGAAAGCCTGTTTCACAGCTTTGCGCAGAAGCATTGTCCCGCCGGTTCACGCATCGTGGGCAGCATGCAGCGAAGCCTGCCCACCACGCTGTGCGCGGCCATCGCGGGCGGTCCCTCCTTTGCGAGCGATCTCTGCTTCCTCTGGGCGGGCGACAGCCGCGGCTATGTGCTGAATGCAGAAGGCCTGCATCAATGCACCCGCGACCACCTGCGCGGCGACCCGGACCCCTTTGAAAGCCTGTACCGTGACCGGCCCCTGAGTGCGCTCATCAGCGCCGACGCGCCTGTGGCGCTCAGCCTCCGCCGCCTTCGTGTACCCAAGCCCTGCGTGCTGCTTGTGGCGACCGACGGGGCCTTCGGCTGTCTGCCCACGCCCATGGAGTTTGAAATGCTGCTGCTCAACACCCTGCGCGCCAGCGCCGACTGGGACGGCTGGGAACGGCGGCTGCTGAACCAGCTGAAGAAGGCCGCACATGACGATGCGACGGTGCTGCTGGCCCCGCTGGGGTTCGAGACCATCGAAGACGCGCGGGAAGCTCTTGCGCCCCGGCGTGCACTGCTGCAAAAGCGCTTCATCACCCCCGTACGTCGAAAGCGGCGGGACATGGCTTTTGCGCGCGGCAAATGGCAGGAGTATCGCACGGCGTATGACTGGACGGAGGGAGGCGCCCATGAGCGGTTTGATTGGCGGGTATAGGCCCCTTACCCCCCTGCGCACCGTGGGCAGCGGGAGCGCACGCTGGTGCATTGCGGCGCGAGGGCTGGAAAAGTACTTTATCAAGCAGTTTCTCTCCCCTGTCTACCCGGCAGACCCCTCAACGCCGCTGGGCCAGCGCCAGCGCGAGCGCTGCGAGGCCTTCGAGGGGCAGAAGCAGCGTCTCTATGCGGCGCTGTCCTGCGTGATCGGGGATACGCTGGTGCCTGTGCTGGATTTCTTCCGCTTCGAGCGTCGCTACTATGCCGCCAGCGAAGCGGTGTTTCCTTCCGACCTGACGGCGGGCGATGCGGCGGCACTGGATGAGCGCGCCAAGCGGCAGGTGCTTTCGGACCTTGCGCTGTGTCTGCAGCGCCTGCATACGCAGGGCGTGGTGCACGCGGACCTCAAGCCCGACCACGTGCTGCTGCTCAAGCGACCGACCGGTTACCGCATCCGTCTGATTGATCTGGACAGCGGCTTTCTCAAGGATGACCCGCCCCAGAACCAGCGTGATCTGGAAGGAGACCCCGTCTACCTTTCGCCGGAAGCATTTCTCTACATGGCGGGACAGGATGCACCTTTGGGCCCAAAGCTGGATACCTTCGCCTTCGGCGCGCTGATTCATCGCGTGTGGACGGGCGACCTGCCCGGTTTCGATCATGCCAAATACACCTACCTTTACGAGGCGGCCCTCGATGGGGGAGATATCGCCCTCTCCCCCACGCTGCCCGTCAAGCTGCGGGACGTGGTGCTGCGCATGCTGGACCCAAAGCCGGACAACCGTCCCGAAGATGCCGAGGTGACCAATTTGCTGTCCATATCCCCGGAAGATGACCGGCCGCCTCAGGACGCACGTCCCCTCAACGGCCTGAGCCGTTTCATGCGGCCCGCGCCATAGCAGAAAAGGCGCTTTCCGAAGGCATGCAGCCCGGAAAGCGCCTTGTTTTTCTTTGCTTGTCAGGAATGGATGGCCCGGCCGTCCAGCGCGTCCAACGCCTCTCCCACCGCCTCCAGGAAGGTCGGATGCGGCCGCACGGCACGCATGAGCTGCGTGGCGGTCAAACCATTGGCGATGGCCACGGTGAAGGAGTCGATCATGTCGGTGGCGCGCTCACACATGAGCTGTGCGCCCAGCACGCGGCCATTCTCCGCGCTCACAACCACCTTGATGAACCCGCGCTGGCCGCCCGCGATCAGCGTGCGACCATTCGCACCCATGAGGGCCTTCCCCACTTTGACCTCTATGCCTCGCTGCTGGCAGTCCGCCTGGGTAAGCCCCACGCTGGCGATCTCGGGCGAAACGTACACGCACGCGGGAATCGCAGTAAGGCACAGCGGCGGTTCCTCCCCAGCCAGCGCGTGCACGACCGTCAGCCCCTGTGCCGAGGCCACGTGTGCCAGCATCATTCCGCCAATGGCATCCCCGATGGCGTAGACACCCGGCAGGCTGGTTTCAAAGTGCTCGTTCACGCGGATGAAGCCGCGTTCCATGTCCAGCGCCACACCCGGCGCACACAGGCCGTCGGTGTTGGGCCTGCGGCCCACGGCGGCCAGCACGGCGGACGCGGTGAGCGTCTCGCCGCCGTCCAGCTCCATCACGACGCCCTCGCCGCCTTCGCTGATGCGGCGCGCCAAAGCGCGCGTATGCACGCCCATCCCCTGTCGCTTGAAGATCATCTGCAAATTCTGCGAGATCTCCCGATCCATTTGGGGAAGCAGGCGCTCCTGCGCCTCCACGATGGTCACTTTCGTGCCCGTGGCCGCATAGAAGGCCGCCATCTCCACGCCAATCACGCCGCCGCCCAGAATGAGCAGGCTTTCCAATGGGCGCGGTTCATGCAGCAGATCGTCGGAGGTCAGCGCCAGACCGATGCCCTCAACCGGCGGCAGCGCCGGACGCGAGCCGGGCGCAAGCAGCAGTTTTTCACCCGTTACCGCCTGCCCGTCCACCTCGATGGTATGGGCATCCGTGAGCATGCCCGTACCTCGGTAGACCGTCACGCGGCGTTTTTTGAGCAGCCCTTCCACGCCCTGACGAAGCGTGGACACCACCTGCTCCTTGTGCGCATTCAGGGCGAGAAAGTCTGCGCCTGGACCTGCATCATGCAGGAGCGTCTTGGTGGGAATGCACCCGCGGTTGAGGCATGTGCCCCCCACCGCGTCCCGCTCGATCAGGCCCACATTCAGGCCCAGTTGTGCGGCGCGGATGGCCGCCTCATAGCCGCCGGGGCCCGCGCCCAGAATCAAAAGCTCATGATCCATGCGTTCCTCCCGTCCGCGCGGCGCTCACAGCTCCATGAGCATGTCCAGCACATCGCGCCTCATGTCCTCCCCGCCCCAGCCCGCAAGTGCCTTCGCAAAGGCCGCGCCGTCCACGGCGCAGCCCGTCAGGCGGCCGGGCAAAGAGGCGATCTCGCTTTCCTCCATCGCGTCCGAATACGCGCGGCATTGCGCCACGTGGCCCGCGTGCACGTTCAGCGCGAGCTCCAGCCCACCCCACGCGAACCGGCGCTCAAGCGAAAGAGAAAAGGGGAAATTCTCCCCAATCAGGTAACTTTCCGAAGAAATCCGCCGTTCAGTCTCCACAATCTTGTCATTTTGGAGACGTTCATGGTCAAACACTTCCACTTTTTCGCCACAAACGGTCGAAAAAGCCGCCGCCATCGCCCGGCGTGCCGCCTCCACGGTCGCACCCGGCGCGCATTCGCGCAGGTTGCACACGCGGCTTCGCACCGAGGCCACGCCCCGCGCCGCCAGCTTTTCCGGGGACACGTTGAGGTAGCGCCCCAACGCGTCAAGATCGGAATCCACCAGCAGCGTGCCGTGATGATACCAGGTTTGGCCCCGGCGGTAGTAGGCGTTGCCGGAGAACTTCCGTCCTCCGGCAAGGATATCGTTCCGGCCCGAGGACTCGGCCGGCGCGCCCAAAAGCCGCGCCGCCTCAAGAATCACGCGCGTCTGGCGCGTGAGATCATAGGCTGCTTTAGGCAAAATAAAGGTAAAATTCAGGTTTCCAAGATCGTGATACACCGCCCCACCCCCGGAGAGACGGCGGGCCAGATGCCCGCCGTCTGCCCGCAGGCGCGAGAGGTTCACCTCCCGCAGCGCGTTCTGGTTATGGCCAATCACCACCGTGTGGTCGTTCTGCCACAGGTAGAGAAGGGCCTCATCCTCCCGCACGCAGGAAAGCAGATGCTCCTCCAGCGCAAGGTTGCGGTAGGGGGCGGTGCTGCTGGTCTCAAGCAGAAGGAGCTTCATACTTGACGATGGGATTGCGCGCAGCCGTCACCTCGTCCAGCCGGCGCACATAGGTCGTCAGCGGACGGTTATGCATATCCGCCGGGTTTTCGTTGGCCTCGGCCAGCACCGCGAGATAGCTCTCCGCGGCAGCCTCCAGCGACTCCTTGCTCTCGGTCTCCGTCGGCTCCACCATCAGCGCCTCATGCACAATCAGCGGGAAGTACATCGTGGGCGGATGCATGCCATGGTCCAGCAGCGCCTTGGCCACATCCAGCGCGGACACGTCCTTCTCATGCTTGAGCTTCTCCAGCGTGATGACGAACTCATGCATGCAGGGATGGTCATACGCCATGGGATAGCCGCCGTCCCTGAGCAGGCACATGAGATAGTTGGCATTGAGCACAGCCTGCGCGGCCGCCTCGCGGATGCCCTCGCCACCGAGCGTATCCAGATAGGCCAGCGCCTTGACCACCACGAGGAAGTTGCCGTGGAAGGCGCGCACCTGGCAGGGGGCCTCGCCGCCCGTGGCCAGCGCGCTGCCGGGCAGGAAGCCCGCCAAAAACTTCTTGCAGCCCACGGGACCGGAACCCGGACCGCCGCCGCCGTGCGGGGTGGCGAAGGTCTTGTGCAGGTTCAGGTGCACCACGTCAAATCCCATGTCTCCGGGACGCGCCCAGCCCATGACGGCGTTAAGGTTGGCGCCGTCGTAGTAGCACAGGCCGCCCGCCTGATGCACGATGCGCGTGATTTCCAGAATGTTGGGATCGAACAGGCCCACGGTGTTGGGGTTGGTCAGCATGAGGGCCGCCGTGTCGGGGCCCGCCGCCTCGCGCAGCTTTTCCAGATCCACCAGTCCGTTTGCGTCGCTGGGGATGCTCACTACCTGATAGCCGCACATGGCCGCGCTGGCGGGGTTGGTGCCGTGGGCCGAGTCGGGCACGAGCACCTTGGTGCGGTTTTTGTCGCCCCGGCGCTCATGATACGCCTTGATGAGCAAAAGCCCCATGTACTCGCCATGCGCGCCCGCTGCGGGCTGGAAGGTCATGCGGTCCATGCCGGTCACGGCGGTCAGGCGCTCCTCGGCCTGACGCAGCACCTCGCGGCAGCCGCGGGAGGTCGTTTCGGACTGGAGCGGATGCACGCCGGTGAAGCCCGGCAGGGCCGCCGCTTCCTCGTCGATGCGGGGATTGTATTTCATGGTGCAGCTTCCGAGGGGATAAAAGCCCTTGTTCACGCCATGCACCTGCTGGGCCAGCGCCTCATAGTGGCGGGCCAGCTCGCTTTCGGTCAGCTCCGGCAAATCGAGCGCGGACTCTCGCGCAAGCTCCTCCGGCAGCGCCGCGGCGGGCACGTCCGACGCGGGCAAAAATTGACTCCTGTGTCCCGGATGGGACTGTTCAAAGATCAGCTTCACAGGTTCGTCACCTCCCGGATTACGGCCACGGCCTCGTCCAGCCGCTTGCGCTCGGCCTTTTCCGTCACGCACCACAGCACGCGGCCGTCACCCAGAGGCTGGCCGCCCAGAATGTCGCGTTCCTCCAGCGCCACCAGCATCTTCTCCGCGCCGCCCGGACACTCCGTGGCGAACTCGTGGAAGAACGGGCCCTTCTCGCGCCGGGGCAGGCCGATGGAGGCCAGCTTATCAGCGAAGTAATGCGCCTTGTCATAGCACTGGCGGGCCACTTCGCGCAGGCCCTCCGGGCCCACCGCGCCCAGGTAGCACGCCGCCGTGAGCGCGCACAGCGCCTGATTGGAGCAGATGTTGCTGCCCGCCTTTTCGCGGCGGATGTGCTGCTCGCGCGCCTGAAGCGTCAGCACGAAGGCGCGCTTTCCGTCCACATCGGTGGTCTGGCCCACGATGCGACCGGGGAGCTTGCGCATCAGCGCTGCGCGCGTGGCCATGAAGCCCACATACGGCCCGCCGTAGCTCAGCGGCATGCCCAGGGGCTGTCCGTCACCCACGCACACGTCCGCCCCCGCCTCGCCGGGGGTCTTGAAGAGGGCCAGCGCCATGGGATTGGCGCCCACGATGAGCTTTGCGCCCGCAGCGTGGCAGATTTCCACCGCGGCGCTCACGTCTTCCAGCCCGCCCAGGAAGTTGGGCGAGGCAAGGTACACGCCGCTCACCTGATCGTCCAGAGCATCACGCAGGGCGTCCAGATCCGTCACGCCATCCTTTTCGGGGATGAGGCGCATCTCGTGGTTGGAACCCCAGCAGTAGGTGCGGATGGTGGCGATCACATCCGGATGCGCGCAGGCCGACACCAGCGTGACCGTGCGGCGGCGCTCGCGCACCATGGCGCATGCCTCCGCCGCCGCGCTCGCGCCGTCATAAACCGAGGCGTTGGCCACGTCCATGCCGGTGAGGCGGCAGATCATGGTCTGATATTCAAAGATGGACTGGAGCAGGCCCTGGCTGATCTCAGCCTGATAGGGCGTGTAGGCGGTCAAAAAGGCCTCCTTGGACGGGATGGCGCGCACGATAGCCGGGATGTAGTGGTCATAGGCCCCCGCGCCGCGCAGAATGGTGCTGAACACGCGGTTCTGCTCCGCGAGCCGCTCCATATGGCGGCGAACCTCCAGTTCCGAAAAGCCGCCGGTGAACACGGGCGGCTCCTTGAGGAGCACGCCCTCCGGCACATCGGCATAAAGCGCCTCCACCGAAGGCAGGCCAATGCGCTCCAGCATCGCGCGGCGCTCCTCCGGCGTGACAGGTACATAGCTGCCCATGGAATCAGCCCTCCTTCGGCATGGCCTCGTATTCCTCGGCGGACAGGGTCTCGACGCTACCGTTCACATTCTCCACGCGGATGAACCATGCGCCGTAGGGATCCTGATTGATGCTCTCGGGCGCGTCAAGCAGAGCTTCATTGATTTCGCACACAGTGCCGGTGACGGGGCTGTACACGTCGCTCACGGCCTTGACGGACTCCACGTCCGCGAACGCCTCGCCCGCCGTGACCGCGTCTCCCACCTGGGGCAGGTTCACAAACACCAGATCGCCCAGCTCCTGCTGCGCAAAGTCCGACAGGCCAACGGTAACGACGCCGTTTTCTTCCTTGATCCACTCATGGGTTTTGGTGTAACGGAGATCCGCGGGAATGTTCATGACAGGTTCCTCCTTACGAAATGCTTATTTCTTGCGCTGATAGAAGGGCAGGGGAACGAATTTTGCCTCGATCTGGCGGCCACGCACATCTACGGTGAGCGCGCCGTCCTCCGCCGGACCGTCGATGAGCGCCATGGCCACGGCCTTGCCCAGATAGGGGCAGTGCGTGCCGGAGGTGGTGACGCCGATCTTCTTTCCATTCAGGTACACATCGCAGTGCTCGCGCGCGATGCCGCGCCCGGTGATCTCAATCCCCACGCGGCGGCGTGCGGGCTGCTCATTCCCTGCCAGCGCGGCCTTGCCGATGAAGTCGTCCTTATGCATCTTGACCGCCCAGCCAAGCCCGGTTTCAAACGGGCTGACGGTATCGTCCATCTCATGGCCGTAAAGGGGCATGGCGGCCTCCAGCCGCAGCGTGTCGCGAGCGCCCAGGCCGCAGGGGATGAGCCCATCGTCCTTCCCCGCTTCCAGCAGCGCATTCCACAGGGCGGGCGCGTCGGCATTGGCGCAGTAGAGCTCGAAGCCGTCCTCGCCGGTGTAGCCCGTGCGCGAAACGAGGCATTTGACGCCCGCCACCGTCATCTCCGGAATAAAGGTGTAGTAGCCTGCGGGCGGCTCCTGATCGCAGACCTTGGCGAAGACAGCCTCCGCCTTTGGTCCCTGCAGGGCGAGCTGGGCCACATCATCGCTCATGTCGGTAAGCTGGCAATCGCCGAAGAGGTTTTCACGCATCCAGTTTACGTCCTTGTGGCGGTTGGCCGCGTTGACCACCACCCAGTACGCATCCTGCGAGAAGCGGTAGACAATCAGATCGTCCACCACGCCGCCCTTGGGATTGCACATCACGCTATAGCGCACCTTGCCGTCGCGCATGGTGGAAAAGTCATTGGTGAGCAGCTTCTGGAGATTGGCCAGCGCGTCGGGTCCCTTGTAGAGCACCTCGCCCATATGGCTCACGTCGAACAGGCCGCAGGCCTGACGCACGGCCATGTGCTCGCGGATGACACCCGTGGGATACTGCACCGGCAGCACGTAGCCCGCAAAGGGCACCATGCGGCCCTCCAGCGCCACATGACAGTCGTACAGCGGCGTTTTGAGGTCCATTGTCATTCCCCCTTCTGAATTTGTGAAAAAACCGTCAACCAAGAAAAACAGAGCGCGGCTTTCCGCCGCCTCTGTCCTGTGACCTGAAAGATTCTCCCGCGGGATGCGGAATTGCTTCTTCGGTGGTGCGCAACGCTTTCCAGAGCTTCGTCAGGGTGCGGTCTTTTTGCCTGAGAGTTTCGCCCCTTCGGCGCCGGCATGCCGGTCTCTCCCGAACCCTTCATCCGAGGTCAATATGGCTTTGTTTGATTGTATTGTACCGAAAACGGGCGGATTTGTCAATGAAAAAGGGAGCTCAACGCCCGGCGTTCAGCTCCCGCATCAGGGCCAGCAGATGGACAAGAGCGTTGTCGTCAAGGCGTTTGGCTTCATCCAGCAGCTCGCGCAGGCGCACGGGGCAGGCGTTGCCCTCGTCGAAAAACTCCTGCGGCGTGACGCCCAGATATTCGCAGATGTAGAAGAAGGACTGCATGGAAGGAAGCGCCTTGCGGTTTTCGATGGAGTTGATATAATTCGCTGCCTGACCCAAAGAAAGCGACATATCTCTGGCTGACACATTCTTTTGCAGCCTAAGTTGTGCAATTCTTTCTGGGACAAAGACCTCATACTCCATCTTATCTCACCTGCCATAGAATAGATTTTAGCTTATGCAGGGAGATTATTCGTTCAATTGCAACTTACTTTTTATCTTGACTTTGTAGAAATAATCTTCTACAATTGCACATGTAAAAGAATGATTCTATTAGGAGAAATGCTTTATGCCCAAAACCTGCTGTGTCACCGGCCACCGCGACATCCCCGCCGGCAAGCTGCCCGAAATCACCGCCGCGCTGTCCGCCGAGATCGACCGTGCCATCGCAGAGGGATATGATTCCTTTTTCAGCGGCTTTGCCGAAGGGATTGATTTGCTGTTTGCACGGCTGGTGGCGCAAAAAGGGCGCGAGCATCCCGGCCTTCACCTGTTGGCCGCCATCCCATTCCGGCAACGCTTCGAGCGCCTTGCCTCCGACCCCGAAACCGCCGCCCTGCTTGACGCCTGCACCGAGGTCCACGTCGTCAGCGAGCACTATCATGACGGCGTCTATCGAAATCGCAACCGCTTCATGGTGGACCGCTCCCAACTCGTGATCGCGGTCTATGACGGGCGCGGTCGCGGCGGCACGGCAGGCACGCTGGCTTATGCCCACAAAACGGGCCGCATCGCGCGCGTGCTGTTCTGCAAATAAAGCAAAACCCCCGCCTCTCCCATGGGAAAGGCGGGGGAAAGTTTTTCGCTTTTTTCCTGGCAGCCATTCAGCCCATCGGGCGCGAACGGCTCAGACCGCTTCTCAGCCCAGCTCAGCGAAGTACTTGATGGTGCGGACCATCTGGCTGGTGTAGCTGTTCTCGTTGTCGTACCAGGACACGACCTGCACCTGATAGGTGTCGTCGTCGATCTTGGCGACCATGGTCTGGGTGGCATCAAACAGAGAGCCGTACTTCATGCCGATTACGTCGGAGGAAACGATGGCTTCCTCGTTGTAGCCGTAAGAGGCGGAAGCGGCAGCCTTCATGGCGGCGTTGATGGAATCCTTGGTCACGTCCTTGCCCTTGACAACCGCCACCAGGATGGTGGTGGAGCCGGTGCAGACGGGCACGCGCTGAGCGGAGCCGATCAGCTTGCCGTTGAGCTCGGGGATGACCAGGCCGATGGCCTTGGCAGCGCCGGTGGAGTTGGGAACGATGTTCTGCGCGCCAGCGCGGGCACGGCGAAGGTCGCCCTTGCGGTGCGGGCCGTCCAGGATCATCTGGTCGCCGGTGTAGGCATGCACAGTGGTCATGATGCCGCTCTGGATGGGATAGGCGTCGTTGAGCGCCTTGGCCATGGGAGCGAGGCAGTTGGTGGTGCAGGAAGCGGCGGAAATGATCTTGTCTTCCTTGGTCAGCGTCTTCTCGTTGACGGAGTAGACGATGGTGGGCAGATCATTGCCAGCGGGCGCAGAGATGACGACCTTCTTGGCGCCGGCGTTGATGTGGGCCTGGCTCTTTTCCTTGCTGCAATAGAAGCCGGTGCACTCCAGCACGACGTCCACGTCCAGCTTGCCCCAGGGGCAGTTGGCGGCGTCCTTCTCGGCGTAGATCTTGATTTCCTTTCCATCGACGATGATGGAATCCTCAGTGGCTTCGACCGTGTGCTTGTTTTCCCCGATATGACCGCAGTAGGAGCCCTGAGCGGTGTCATACTTGAGAAGATGAGCAAGCATCTTCGGGCTGGTCAGATCGTTGATCGCGACCACTTCATAACCCTCGGCACCGAACATCTGACGGAAAGCCAGGCGACCGATGCGGCCGAAGCCGTTAATAGCTACTTTCACCATTGGCGGGTACCTCCTAAAACATTGTTGTTCCCAACAAGTATTTTACCAAAAATGCGCTATGTTTTGCAAGGGGTAAGTCATGCTTTGTGAAAATATTTGCAATATGCTCACAGGAGCAGCAGCCCCGTGCCGGCCACCAGCAGCGCAAATCCTGCCAGTGCGCGGCGCGAAAGGCGCTCGTGCAGAAACACGCGGCTGAACACAATGGTCACCACCACGCTGAGTTTGTCCAGCGGCACCACCACACTGGCCGGGCCTTCCTGCAGGGCGCGGTAGTAGCACAGCCAGCTCATGCCCGTCGCCACGCCGGAAAGCAGGATAAAGACAAGGTCCCGCCGCCCAACGGCGCGCACTTGCGCCTGACGCCCGGTGACGAACACCATCGCCCACGCCATCAGAAGCACCACCACGGTACGAAGCGCAGTTCCCAGGTCGCTGGGCACGTTTTCGATGCCCACCTTGCCCAGAATGGCGGTCAGCGCGGCAAACACCGCGGAAAGCGCCGCGTACAGAAGCCATCCATGTCCGCGTGGGGCGGCGGGCGTGGTCTCGGGCCGGCGCTCGATCATCAGGAGCGTGCCCGCCATAATCCCCGCCATGGCCGCGGCCTTGAGCCAGGTGATCGGTTCGCCCAAAAGAAGCCAGGCCAGGAGCATCGTCAGCACCGTGGAGCTCTTGTCCACGGGCGTGACCTGATTTACCGTGCCCAGCTTGAGCGCATGGAAGTAGCACAGCCACGACGCGCCCGTGCACAGCCCGGACAGCGCCAGAAACAGGTACGTCCGTGCTGAAAGCTGCCAAAGCTGCGCCTGCAAGCCCTGCGCGAACGCCAGCAGCCACGCAAACGCCAGCACCAGCGTGGTACGAATGGCCGTGGCCACGGTGGAATCCGTATCCCGCACACCCATTTTGCTCAATATGGCCGTCGCACCTGCAAACAGGGCGGAGAGCAGCGCCATCATCACCCACATTGGTATTTCCCCCATCCTTCCGCCGTGCATGGCAGGGAGCAAGCGGCCTGCCGTCGAATGCTATTATCATCTTTGTAACCAAAGGAAGTGCCCTATGAAACCGGCAATTCTGGCTGGACGGCTTTCGCCCCTTCTTCCTGCGCTGCAATGTCCCCGGTGCGGCGGCGCATTTTCGCTCACGGACCAAAGCCTGATCTGTGAAAACGGCCATTGCTACGACCTCAGCCGCCGGGGCTATGTCAACCTTGCGCCCTCCCACCGCCAGAGCGGCGACAAATACGATGAAACCCTGTTTGAAAGCCGCGGCCGCGTGTTTGCAGGGGGGTTCTACGCACCCGTACGGGATGCGCTGTGCGCCGCGCTTGCGGACCGTTCCGGCCCCTTCACGCTGGTGGATGCGGGCTGCGGAGAGGGGTACTATGCCCGCGCCGTACAGGCGCGCTTTCCCGAAGCGCAGGTGATCGGGCTGGACCTGAACCGTGATGCGGTGGCTCTGGCGGCCCGTTCGGCAGAGCGGGGCGCATGGTTCGTGGCCGATCTCAAGCGACTGCCAGTGGAAAACGCCGCTGCCGACGTGGTGCTCAACGTCTTTTCCCCCGCCGACTATGGCGAATTTCGCCGCGTGCTCACGCCGGACGGGGAGCTGCTCAAGGTGGTGCCCAGTCCGGATTACCTGCGTGAGGTCCGATCGGCGGTTGCAGGCTACCTGCGCGGCGGCGCCTATGACAACGCCTCGGTGCTCGCCCACCTGCGCGCGCATGCGGAGGTGATCTCGGAAACGCCCGTGCGCTCCGTCGCTCCCCTCTCGCCGGCAGATTCGCATGATTTTCTGCGCATGACGCCGATGACCTTCTCCGTGCCTGCAGAGGCGCTGGAGAAGATCGTGCTGGAGAAGATCACCATCGATGTGCGGGTGCTGCGCTGCCGCATGCGCTGAAAAGCGCCGCCGGAAAACCGGCGGCGCCCATTCTTCTCGGCATGCAGGCGCTTACTTCTTGAGAAAGTCCTCGCCCTCCAGCATGGTCTTGTACTTGTTGACCATTGCCAAAAAGCTGTCCTTATATTCCGCGGCGGCCTTACGCATGGACTCCAGCTCGGCGCTGAGCGTCTCGCGCTCGCTCTGGGCGTCGTCCACAATCTGGCTGGCCTTTTCCTGCGCTTCCTTGACGATGGTTTCGGCCTTGGCGTTGGCGTTCTCCACGGCTTCGTCGGCCAGGCGCTGGGCGCTGAGCAGAATGCTCTCCAGCGTCTGACTGGTCTTGGCCACGGCGGGCTCGGCCTTCGCGACGGGCTGGGGCGCAGGCTTGACGGACTCACGGGCGGCTTCCGCCTCGGCGCGCGCCTTGCTCAATTCGCTCTCCAGCTGGTCAATACGCTCCTGCATATTGGTCATTTCATCGCAGATCTCGTCCAAAAACTGATCCACGTCGTTGCGGTCGTATCCGCCGCCCTTGAGTGCAAACTCTTTGTCGTAGATATCGTCGATCGTCAATGCCATGGTCATTCTCCTTTCGTCGTCTCCGATTCAATGCTTCCGGCTCGCGCCGTATCGTATCAGCCTTACTGGCAGACGGCCTTTTTTAGTGGGCGCTCCCACCTGGTCGATCACCAGGCGGCCATAACCGCGCACGGAGATCGCGTCGCCCTCTCCTACCCGCACATCAGGACGCTGGGTGGGTACATGCCTGAGCTTCACATGCCCAGCGGCGATCAGATCGGCCGCCGCCGCGCGAGAGAGTCCAAATCCGCCGCTAACCACCGCATCCAGCCGGAGGCTGGACACCGTGTCGCGCACCTCAACGCCCTGCGGCGGCTCGACTTCGGGCCAGGCTTCCAATACGCGCGTCCTGATTTGCACGCGTCCTGCCGAGGTCAGCGACAGTGCCATGTGATCCGCCAGTTGGGATTCCAGAAACAAATACGCCCGGTCGGGCAGCACCACGATGTCGCCCACGCACGAACGCCGGATGCCCAGCCCCAGCACGCTTCCCAGCACGTCCCGATGGCCGGGGGCGCTCTGGTGCGGCCAGGTCAGCTCCAGCGCCGCAATGGGAAAGGGCTCCTCCCGTCCGTCCGGCTGAAGAAAGCAGGCCATGCGCCGCTCGGCATCCTCATAGCCGCCTTCCAGCCGCGCCTCGATTCGCTGGCGGCGCGCTGAGGCCAGCGCCATATCCGCTTCGGGCGGGGTGAGAAAGCCGGTAAAGCAGGGCTGGCCTATCCTCTCTGCACGCGCGGCAAGCTCGTCCAGGCGGCGTGCAAGCAGCGCCGCATCCTCCTCGCCACGCATCAGATCACCGCGCGCCTCAGCATGTTCAAAAGCAACGTGACCACATCGATCACCAGCCATACCGCCAGCGGGGACAGGTCCACGGGAAGTGTCCGAAGCCTGGGAAAATAGCGGTAGAGCAGCTGCCGGAAAGGATGCAGCACCGGTTCCACATAGGAGGCGGCCTTGCGCATCAGGTCGCTGCCCGGCATGACGAAGCTCATGATGCAGTAAATAAGGAGCACTGTGCTGGCCAGGCGCAGCAGCCAGGCGATGATTCCCAGCAAGGTGGCTATCATTGGTGTGTCCTCCTTACTGCTGCATGGTGGCGTAGCGGCCCGTCGCGCCTCCCACGGCGGTATAGGCGCCCGTCGCACCTCCCGCCATCATGCTGCCGAAGCTGGCGGGCATTCGTTGGGTACCCTGCGCCTGAAAGCGCGTGGTGGGCGAACCGGACGAGAAGCCTGCCACAGGCTGCTGAGGCTCCGGCTCGGCCGCCTGCTGATAGCCGCCGTAGCGGTAGCCGTCCCCCTCATAGTGCTGGCGGGCATAGCCTTGCGCCTCCGGCGCGGAGGTGAACTTCTGCATGGCGGGGTCCAACACCACGCGCACGGACGGCGAAGAAATGAGATAGATCCCGCGCGGAGAAATCTTGTTCAGCGCACAGCCCAACGTATAGGCCGCGCCGCTGAGCATGTCCACGCAACGCTGGCGCTCGCTGTCGCTTGCGATGAACTCCATGTTCAAAAACACAGAGGCATTGGTCTTGATATAGGCGATGACGTCCTTGCACTCGTTGCGGCTGCGCAGCAGCACGATGTACTCCACATGAGCATACACGGAACCATCCGCCGCGCGCTGCATGCCGGGAAAGGGCACCACATTGCTCGTCTGCTGGCCATAGCCCTGCTGCTGGGGCGCCCGGTCATAGCCCGCCTGCTGCTGGGGAAAGCTCTGCTGTCGGGCATAACCCTGGGGCTGCGCATAGCCCTGCTGCTGGCCATAAGGCGGCTGCACGGGCGCCTGCTGCGGCGGCATCTGCGGCTGAGCGGGTTGCTGCGCGGGGGCCTGCCGCTGCGCGGCGGCCTGCTGTGCCTCCCGTTCCCTCTCCAGATCATACCGGCTGCGATAGGGCACACGACCGCCATATTCTCCCTCGCCATGGCCAAAGGGGTCCAGCGGCTGCCTGCGGGGCGCTTCTTCGCCCTCCATGCCATCCTGCACAGGCTCCTGATCCATCCCCATGCCGCCGTATGCCTGCTCGGCTTCGCGCGTGGCGTAGTATCCGCCCGTACCATCCGACTCGCCGCGGATAAACCGTTCGCTCTTTTCCGTCAGCCAGTCCCCGATCCTCCGAAAGATTCCCAACTCAACGAACCCCCTATGGCGAATGCTTCAGTCACGGCGGTACAGCGCCGTACCGATTCGCACCATCGTTGCGCCCTCGCGCGCGGCGATCTGATAATCGTTGGACATGCCCATGGAC
>UQEF01000045.1 GCA_900540045.1 uncultured Eubacteriales bacterium
CAGCATTTACAATAGGCGTTTCTCCCGTCTTGGCTTCACGGTACAGGTCAAACACCCGCGCCGCTCGCGCTGATGGCCGGCGCAGGCGTGGCGCTGCTGGTCTACCTGCTGGCCACCCTTCTGCCCAATGCCCTGTGCGATGTGCGGCAGGTGGAGCTCAGGGTGGACGGAAACGCCGTGATTCTTCCCGCCATGCTGGACAGCGGCAACCTTCTGCGCGATCCCTTGACGGGGCTTCCCGTGCTGGTGGTGCCGCGCAAGGCGGCAAGGCTGCTCTTCCCCGGCGTATACGATCTGGGCGACCTCGCCTCCCTGCCGCTGGGCTTCCGGCTGCTCAACGTGCGCACGGCGGCAGGCTCGGCCCTGCTGCCCCTGTTCCGGCCCGACGAGTGCCGCCTGTACCTCAACGGACATCCCTCGGAGGCGCGCCTGCTGGTAGCGGTGGCCGGCCCGGAATACGGAGGCGCGCAGGCCCTGGTGCCCATGGCCGCCCTTTCGGCGTCCTTTTCCTGACGATCTGCGGCCCGCGCATGCGGGGTGAGGAGGCACACGGTATGAATCAGTCACCCGAAAAGCTCCACTTGGCATTTCAGCGGCTTCTGGTGCGGCTTTTTCCGCAGGAGCTGTTCTATATCGGCGGACCCGATCCCCTGCCGCCGCCCCTCACGCCCGAAGAGGAACGCGCATTGGCCCTGCGCCTGAAGGAGCATGACGAGGCCGCCCGGCGCACGCTCATCGAGCACAACCTGCGGCTGGTGGTATTCATCGCCCGCCGGTTTGAGAACACCGGCATCCCGCTGGAGGATCTCATCTCCATCGGCACCATTGGGCTCATCAAGGCCGTAGGCACCTTTGACGCGGAAAAAAAGATCAAGATGGCCACCTATGCCAGCCGGTGCATCGAAAACGAAATTCTGATGTTTCTGCGCAAGACCTCCAAGCTTCGTCTGGAGGTCAGTCTGGACGAACCTCTCAAAACCGACTGGGACGGCAACGAGCTGCTGCTCAGCGACGTGCTGGGGACCCGGCCGGATACGGTGTCGATCAACCTGGATCAGGAGATCGAGCGCGAGATCCTGCGCGACGCGCTGGAGCATCTGGGGGCGCGGGAAAAGCGCATCATCATGCTGCGCTTTGGCCTGGGCGGCCAGCGCGAACGCACCCAAAAGGAGGTGGCCGATCTGCTGGGCATTTCCCAGAGCTACATCTCCCGGCTGGAAAAGCGCATTCTAAACCGGCTGCATACCGAGCTCAAGCGCATCGGATGAGGGGCGGACCGTGCACAAAAGTCCAAAATGTGGTATACTAAGCCTGCCGGTCAACCGGCCAAATCACCAGCTTAGGAGCGCGCCATGAGCAAACGCATCGTACTGACGGGGGGCGGCACCGCCGGGCACGTGACCCCGCATCTGAGCCTGATTCCGCATCTGCGCGAGGCGGGCTACGAAATCCACTATATCGGCACGGAGCACGGCATCGAGCGCCAGATGATGGCCAGGTTCCCCGACATCACCTATCACGCCGTCAAAAGCGGCAAGCTTCGCCGCTACTTCAGCGTGCAGAACTTCACCGACCCCTTCCGGGTGATCTGGGGCGCGTTTCAGAGCATCGCGCTCATGCGCCGCCTGAAGCCTGATGTGTGCTTCTCCAAGGGCGGCTTTGTGAGCGTGCCGGTGGTGTTTGGTGCGTGGCTGTGCCGCGTGCCCGCCGTATGCCATGAAAGCGATCTCACTCCCGGCCTGGCGAATCGCATCTGCGCGCGATTTGCCACCAAGGTGGCGGCGACCTTCCCCGAATGTGCCCGCGCGCTGGGTAAAAAAGGCGTACTGACGGGCACCCCGCTCCGGCCGGAGCTGTTCCGCGGCAGCCGCGCGGCGGGTCTGGCGCTGGCCGGGTTAGACGGGCAGAAGCCCGTGCTGCTCATGACGGGCGGCAGCCTGGGCGCGCAGAGCGTCAACCGCTGCCTGCGCGAAGCCCTGCCCGAGCTGCTCACCCGCTTTGACGTACTTCACCTGTGCGGCAAGGGCAACCTGGACGAAAGCCTCATGGGAATGAAAGGCTACTGCCAGAAGGAATTCCTTTCCGATGAGATGCCCGACGCGCTGGCCGTGGCCGACGTGGTTTTGAGCCGCGCGGGCAGCAACACCCTCAGCGAGCTGCTGGCCCTGCACAAGCCCATGCTGCTGGTACCCTATCCGCTGGGAGCAAGCCGGGGCGACCAGATCGAAAACGCCAAAAGCTATGCCCGGCAGGGGCTGGCGCGCGTGTTGATGCAGGAGGACATGACCGCCCGCACGCTGACGGACGCGCTGTTCAAGCTTCTGGATGAGCGCGGGGAGCTGCTTGCGGCGCTGGAAGCATACCCGATCAAGGACGGCACGCAGGCCGTGCTTGAGCTGATTGAGGATGCGCGGAAAACGCATTCAAGAAGCCATTAATGCCATTGCAGAGGAAGAAAGAAATGCAAAAGCAACATTTGGCAGGAATATTTCTTTTTCTGATTCTAATTCTCTTTTCCGCAGCGGCAACAGCTGATGAAACGCTTTTCTTTTGTGTAACGTCAGAAACATCAGATAGGGTCCATTTGCGCTCCGGCCCTTCATCCAAGACTGAATCCTTGGGATTGTACTTTGTAGGTACCCCAGTAATACTGTATCCACAAACGAATAAAGAGTGGTTGCAGGTAAGCATTGGCGCAGAAACTGGGTACATGTATTGCGATAATCTCACTCTTGTAAAAAACGCATATGACATGCCCGTTCAATGGAAACAAGCTTCTGTGCAACCTTCCGCATTGGATGGATGGATCAATTTGCGCGCTTATCCTTCCAAGGAAGCACCTGTACTGGAAAAGAAACAAAAAGACGAATCGCTGCTCGTTTTAGGGGAAACCAAAAGCCACTGGTGCTATGTGCGTGATGGGGACGTCTATGGTTATATCATGTCTGCCTATCTAGACATAGGTGATACTCCACTGAATAGCAGAATATATTGTTCCAATATACACCAGCCGGTCAACTTCTGCGGAGACTGGCTTTTTGCGAGTGGGGTAGGCGCCTGGTCAACGCAAATACATGTGTTTCCTGATGGAAGCTTTCTAGGATATTATCATGATTGGGATGCTTCGTGGGAAGGTGACGATTCCGGCTTGCTTAGCGCGCTATATGAAAGCCTTTTTAGTGGACGTTTCTCCGTTGCACAAAAAGTTTCGGATTGGGAATATCAAGTAAAAGTCGAATATATTCAGGATCTCAGCTGCATGGAAATGTATAGATTGGGCGATGAGATGCACATCCCTGTAACTCCATATGGGGTAACACAAAATGCGCATGTATCCATTTACCTTCCTGGGGCTCCTGAGGAGCTCCTTCCAAAGAGTTATTGTGAGCAGATGGAAAACTATTTGGCCACTATAAATGAACAAATGGGCTTATATTGCTTTGAACATGATGCCGCATGGATATAATTCCCTATCTCTAAAAAAGGAGGTGCCTCTTTATGGAGACACCTCCTTATCATGTTTCTGCCTGCTGTTGCCTTGCAGACAAAGGGCACTCAGCCCTTGACGGCGCCGGCCATCACGCCGCTGACAATGTACTTCTGGCAGGTGAGGTAGAAGATGATGATGGGCAGAATGCTGATCATAATCAGCGCCATCACCGCACCCAGGTCCACATGGCCGTAGCTGCCCTGCAGATACTGGATGTGGATGGGGATGGTCTTGTACTTGGTGCGGTCCAGCACCAGGTAGGGCAGGAGGTAGTCGTTCCACACCCACATGATCTCCAGCACGCCCACGGAAATGAAGATGGGCTTGAGCATGGGGAACACCACCGAGAAGAACGTGCGCAGGGGTCCGCAGCCGTCGATGGCGGCGGCCTCCTCGATGGCCAGCGGCATGCCCTTGACGAAGCCCGTGAACATGAATACCGCCAGTCCCGCGCCAAATCCCAGATAGATCACCGGGATGGTCCAGGGGGTATCCAGGTCCAGCACGTTGGCTGTCTTGGCCAGCGTGAACATGACCATCTGGAAGGGCACGATCATGGAGAACACGCACAGGTAGTACACCACGCGGGAGAACACGTCGTCCACGCGGGAAATATACCACGCGGCCATCGACGTACAGATCAGAATCAGCGCGGCCGATAGAATGGTGATGACAAAGCTGTAGGCGACGGAGTTAATGAAGGGATATTCGCCTACGGTCATGCCGTTCTGGTAGTTGGCCCAGCCCACGAAGCTCTCCGCGTTGGGCAGGGCGAAGGTGCTGGTGTTGATGGAGGCGTTGCTCTTGAAGGAGTTGAAGAGCACCACCACAATGGGCATCATGTACGCGATGCTGATGAGCACAAACAGCACGGTCAGGATGTTTTTTCCGATGCGTTCACGCCGCATTACTGCTGCACCTCCCTGCTATGGGTGGCGCGCAGCTGGATGAGCGCGATGGCCGCCACCAGGATGAAGAACAGCACGGCCTTGGCCTGACCCATGCCGCGGGAGTTGGCGTTGAGGTAGAAGGTATTGTAGATGTTGAGCGCCAGCATCTCGGTGGATCGGATAATGGTGCCGTCCGGCTGGAAGGTGAAGGGCTGGCCGCCGGTAAGCACCAGGTTCTGGTCAAAAAGCTTGAACCCGTTGGTCAGCGTGAGGAACGTGCAGATGGTGATGGAAGGCATCACCGTGGGAATGGTGATGTTCCACAGGATATGCCATCCATTGGCCCCGTCGATCTTGGCCGCCTCAATCATGTCGTCGGACACGGATTGCAGGCCGGCGATGTAGATAATCATCATATAGCCGATCTGCTGCCAGCACAGCATGATGATCAGGCCCCAGTAGCCGTAGGTGGCATTGAGGACGATGGAGGTGTTGTACCGGGCCAGAAAGCCGTCGAAGATCATCGACCAGATATAGCCCAGCACGATGCCGCCGATCAGATTGGGCAGGAAAAACACGCCGCGAAACAGGTTGGAGCCGCGGATGCCGCGCGTGAGGGCATAGGCCACGGCAAAGGCCAGAATGTTGATGATGATCAGCGACGTGACCGCCACCAGCGCCGTATAGCCGAAGGCATGCATGAAGCCGGCGTCCTTCAAGGCGCGCGCATAGTTGTCCAGGCCCACCCACTTGGCGTTGCTGGTGGTGGTGAACTTGCAGAAAGACAGATAGATTCCGTGAATGAATGGATACAGAAAGCCGATGCAGAATGCCACGAACGTGGGCAGAAGGAAGATGGCGAAGCACCGCTGAATCGGACGGCGGATGAGCCGCGAGTTCACCGCCGCGTTGCTTCGTTGCTTTTTTTGTTTCATAGCCGCCCCTCCGCTGGTGAAATGAAACCGGGGAAGCGGGGCTCATCCCGCTCCCCCGGAGCTGGCAGCGGCGCTGCCGGAGATCAGGTTGCGATTACTGGTTGGCGTACTGGGTAGCCCAGCCCTGCACGAACGCGGTAACCACGTCGTCCCAGGAGCCGCCGGCGGAATACTGGGTCATGGCAGCCACGACCGCCGCACGCCAGGTGTCCACGTTGGGGGTATAGTTGAACGCCCAGCTCACCACGTACTTGCCCTCGGCAATGTATCTGTTGGCGTCGTTGAAGAACACGTTGTCGGAAGCCTTGGCGGCCTTGAAGGGGATGGGGCCGAACTGCTCCGCCATCATGGTGGTGCCCTCGTCGGAGGTCACAACCCAGTACAGGAAGTCCAGGGTGGCCTTCTGATCGGCCTCGGAGGCCTGGCTGTTGACGGCCCAGCAGTTTTCGGTGCCGCAGGCCAGACCGGCGTCTTCCTCGCCCTCAACGCCGATGTAGATCGGGATCATGACCAGATCGGCGGGGTCCATGCCGAACTTTTCACCCGTCAGGTTGGCATATTCCCATGTGCCGTTCTGGTAGAACACAGCCTTGCCCTCGCCGAACTCGGCCAGCGCCTGATCGCCCGTGGCGGAAGCCAGCTGGCTGGGATCGGTAGCGCTGTTGTTGATGTAGAGGTCCCAGATCTGCTTGAAGTTATCCAGGTAGGTGCCCTTGATGGTGGCGGGCTGAGAGGTGATGCCGTCATCGCGGAACTCGTAGTACAGGGGCATGTTGGCCAGGTGGCCGGAGAAGCGCCAGCTGGAGGAGCCGTCCATGCCGGAGGAGGTGAAGGCGTCGAAGCCCAGCTCCGCAGAACGGGCGTGGATGTCCTCGGCCACGGCCTTGAGGGTCTCAAAGTTGGTGATGTCGTCCACGGAGTAGCCGGCCTCTTCCAGCAGGGCCTTGTTGGTGATGATGCCGAAGGCCTCATAGCAGTAGCCCACGGCCAGCGCATCGCCGTTCTCACCGTAGAGGTTGAACTCATCGGTGCTCAGCTCTTTGTAGAAGTCGGTGTCCTGCAGGGGCAGGAGGTAATCCGCCCAGGTTTCCAGACCGGCCCGGTTGCCGCACTGGAACAGCGTGGGAGCCGCGTCGCCCTTGTCCATCTCGGCCGTCAAGGTCTCGGAATAGGTGCCGGAAGCGGCGGTCACGACCGTGACAGGCACGCCGGTCTGCTCGGTGTAGGTCTTGGCCAGCGCCTGCCAGGCCGCGTCGGCTTCAGGCTTGAAGTTGAGGTAGTAGACCTTGCCGGTCGCTTCGGCGGAAGCCGCGCCCGCAACCAGGGTCAGGCACAGCGCAAGCGCCAGAACCAGAGCCAACAGTTTCTTCATGAATGGAACACCCCTTTTCAATCTATATGCGGCACAGGCCGCTTTTGAACCCATGTGCGAGCAAAAATCGCGCAATCGTTTGCGCATATTTTCAATCTCGTACTTTAGCCATATCATACCATTCATTGTGGATGTTGTCAAGTGCTTCATATTTTTTTTGTAAAAATCGTACGACACCCCATCCCGGCCTGTATGTTTTTGATGAGAACGGCGCATGCTGATGGACGAGGACCGCAGCGGCCGCTGTGCGCGTCCGCGCGAATTCCGGCGTGAACACAAACAAGGAGTGAGGGCTTTATGAAAAAACTGCTCGCCGTATTGTCCATCGCCCTGCTGGTGGTAGGGGCCGTCACCATTTTCAGCATGGCGGAGGATACGGCCGCACCCGGGCCGTCCGCGCCAACCGCGCCGGCGCAAACCGCCTCTCCCTCCGCCGTGGGGAGCGGAGCGGTCTATTACCTGAATTTTAAGCCCGAACAGTCCCAGCAATGGCAGGCGCTGGCCAAGACCTACACCGAGCAGACCGGTGTGCCCGTCACCGTGGTCACCGCCGCCTCCGGCACCTATGAGAACACCCTCCGTTCCGAGCTGGAAAAGGCGGACGCGCCCACGCTGTTTCAGGTCAACGGTCCGGTGGGCCTGAAAACCTGGCGGGACTACTGTCTGGACCTGCGTGACACCGCTCTCTACCGCAACCTCAAAAGCGACGACTTCGCCCTCATCGAGGACGGGCAGGTACTGGGTGTGGCGTACGTGATCGAGACCTATGGCCTCATCTACAACCGAACCCTCCTGGACAAGTATATGGCGATGGACGGCGCGGTGATTCAGTCCGCAGACCAGATCAACAATTTTGAGACCCTCAAGGCCGTAGCCGAGGATATCCAGGCCCGCCGAGAAGAACTGGGCGTGCTGGGAGCCTTTACGTCCGCCGGCATGGATGCCAGCTCCGACTGGCGGTTCAAAACGCACCTGGCCAACCTGCCCGTATACTATGAGTATAAGGCGGATGGCATCACCTCCACCGAGGCCATCAAGGGCACCTATCTGGAAAACTACAAAAAAATCTGGGATCTTTATCTCAACAACGCCACCTGCGAGCCCGCCGTCATCGGAGCCAAAACGGGAGAGGATGCGGCGAGCGAGTTCGCTCTGGGAGAAGCCGTGTTCTATCAAAACGGCACCTGGGCCTATGCCGACTGCATCGCCGAGGGCCTGACCGACGATGATCTTGGCATGCTGCCTATCTACATCGGTGTGGACGGGGAAGAAATGCAGGGCCTGTGCACGGGGTCGGAGAACTTCTGGTGCATCAACAAGAATGCAAAGCCCGAAAACATTGAAGCCACCAAGGCTTTTGTGGAATGGATCATCACCAGCGATGAGGGGCGCGACGCCCTGGCCAACCAGATGGGCTTTGTAACCCCCTTTTCCACCTTTGACGCCGGCTATACCGCGCACAACGCGCTGCTGGACGCCGCCAGCGAGGACCTGGCTGTGGGTCATACGCCCGTGAGCTGGACCTTCCCAACCATGCCGTCGGAGGCCTGGAAAAACGGCGTGGGCGCGGCGCTGCTGGAGTACGCGCAGGGGACGAAGGAATGGTCCGCGGTGGAAACCGCGTTTGTGGACGGCTGGGCCGGCGAGTACGCGGCGGCCCAGAAATAAAGGCGCCTTTCACGACGCCATTCACATACGGGAGGGAATTTGCCGATGGAGAGGGATCTTGCAAGGTACTGGCCGGTATTTCTGCTGCCGACGGCGGCCGCCTTTGCCATCGGTTTTCTGATTCCCTTCGCCATGGGGCTGTACCTTTCGTTCTGTGATTTCACCACCCTGTCCAACGCTACGTTTGTAGGCTTTGGCAACTATGTGCGCGCCTTTGAGGATTCGGGGGGCTTTACGCACGCGCTGTGGTACACGGCGCTGTTTGCCGGGCTGTCCACGGTTGTGATCAACCTGTTCGGACTGACGGTGGCGCTGCTTCTGGTGCGCGGCTTTCGCGGCACGAACCTGTTCCGCACGGTGTTTTTCATGCCCAACCTGATCGGCGGCATCGTGCTGGGATGGCTGTGGCAGGTCATTCTCAACTACGGCGTGCTCGCACGCTACGGCGTTACGCTGGTCACCAGCGAATGGTACGGGTTCTGGGGCCTGATGGTGGTGATGCTCTGGCAGCAGGCCGGCTACATGATGATCATCTACATTTCCGGCCTTCAGTCCATTCCCGGAGAGCTGAGCGAGGCCGCCGCCATTGACGGCGCTTCCGCCTGGCAGACGCTTCGCTACGTCAAATTGCCCATGCTGATGCCCTCCATCACCATCTGCACGTTTCTGACACTGACCAATGGATTCAAGCTCTTCGACCAGAACCTCGCGCTCACGGGCGGCATGCCCTCCAACCGTTCGCAGCTTTTGGCGCTGAACATCTATGACACCTTCTACGGCCGTGCCGGCTGGGAGGGCGCGGGCCAGGCCAAGGCGGTGGTGTTCTGCCTGATCGTGGTGACGATCGCGCTTCTCCAGCTCCGGCTGACCCGCACGAGGGAGGTGCAGCAATAGCATGGCGGCAACACAAAAACGGCGGCGTGCCGCCGACGCAGCCCTCACCGCCGTTTTTTCGCTCATCTCGCTGGCCTATGTGTTCCCGCTGGTCATGGTGCTCCTCAACAGCTTCAAACGCAAGGCCTATATCAGCCGCGCGCCCTTTGCCCTGCCCACCGGAAACATGTTTGTCCGGCTGGACAACTACCGAAACGGCATCCGCCTGACGGACTTCTGGGCCTCCATGCTGTGGAGCTTTGTCATTACGGTCCTGTCCGTGGCGCTGATTCTGCTGTGCACCTCCATGTGCGCCTGGTACATCAGCCGCGTCCGAAACCGGATCACCCACGGCGTCTATCTGCTGTGCATCTTCAGCATGGTGGTGCCCTTTCAGATGGTGATGTTCACCCTCTCCAAGGTGGCCAACGTCCTGGGCCTCAATACCCCCTGGACCATCCCGGTCATCTATCTGGGCTTTGGCGCGGGGCTGGCGGTATTCCTGTTTACCGGCTACATGAAGGCCTGCCCCATCGCCATTGAGGAGAGCGCCACCATTGACGGTTGCTCACCCCTTCGCACCTTTTTCAGCATCGTGCTGCCCATTCTGCAGCCCTCGCTCATCTCCACCGGCATTCTGCAGGCCATGTGGATCTGGAACGATTACCTGCTGCCCTACCTGGTTCTGGATCTCAAGCGCTTCAAGACCATTCCCATCGCCGTGCAATATCTCCGGGGCGGCTACGGCAGTGTGGATATGGGCGCGATGATGGGCATGCTGGTGCTTGCCATCGCGCCGATCCTTGTGCTGTACTTCCTGTGCCAGAAATATATCGTCAGCGGCGTCATGGCGGGCGCCGTCAAGGGCTGAGCTTACACCAGCCCCATCGCCATTTCCACCAGAAGGGCCACCACCACGAGCGCGGAGAGGATAAATCCGTGCAGCATGGGGCGAAGGCCCGCTTTTTGCATTTCACGAAAATCGGTGTTAAGGCCGATAGCGGCCAGCGCGGCCACCATGAGGAACTTGCTCAGATCCTTGAGGAAGGCGGAAGCCGCGGCGGGAATCAGCCCCACGCTGTTGAAAAGCGCCAGGCCCAGGAAACCCAGGATAAACCGCGGGAAGAGCGTGAGCACGTTGACCCGCTCCCCCTCCACAGCCACGTTCATGCGGCCCTTTTCGCGCACGTTGATGACGGAGAAGATCAATACCGTAGGAATGATGGACAGCATGCGCGTGAGCTTGACCATGGTGGCAAAATCGCCCGCCGCCTCGCTGAAGGCATAGCCCGAAGCCACCACGCCGGAGGTATCGTTGACCGCCGTGCCCGCCCGCAGGCCATAGGCCATGTCGCTCATGCCCAGCCAGTGCCCCAGGAAGGGAAACATCAGAATCATGACCATGTCAAACAGGAAGGCGGCGGACATGGCGTAGGCGATATCGCGTTCCTGCGCGTCGATCACGGGCGCGATGGCCGATCCGCCGCAAATGCCTGTGCCCGCAGAGATCAGGTTGCTCAGCTTCCAGTTGAGCCCCAGGCTTCGCCCCACCAGATAGCCGCCGCCAAAACAGGTGAGCAGCGTAAAGCACATCACCATCAGCGACAGCCTGCCCACGGTGAGGATATCCCTCATACTCAGCGATGCGCCCAGCAAAATGATCGCCAGCTTGAGCACCCGCTTGGAGGTGAACTTGAGTCCCCCGGCCACCAGCGCAGACGGCTTGCGCAGCGCGTTGATTCCCATGCCGATGAACAGCGCAATGACCGAGGCGCCAATGAGATGAATGGGAAAAAGCCCCTCCAGAAACCGCGCCGCAGCCGCCACCGCCACCGCGATCAGAAGGCCCGGCACCACGCTTGCGTACTTTTCCATCCTTTGCATATCCAAATCCCTCCGTTTCTTTGCCGGACCATTGTACCCGCAAAGTATCAAGGGTGGAAGCGAACGCGAGCGGTGCCTTGCGCTGCCTAACGCCCTGAGCGCTTCGGTCTAATCCCCGAAACGAAAAACGGCCTCCCGGCTTCCTTGCGGAAGCGGGCGGCCACAGACTGTCAAAAAACCCTTTTGAGAGGTTCGGAGGGCCGCAGCTCTCCGAGCTGTATTCCGAATCCAGCGACATGTGCGGTGAATTCGAAAGCCTTGCGCAGCAAGGTTTCCCTGGGCGTTTCCCCGGCCGTGCCGAAAGCGCAGGGGAAACGCGTTCTGTCGGAAAAGATCACCGCAGGCGAGCTTTTTCGACAAGCTGCGGCCGCCCGGCTTCCTTGCGGAAGCGGGCGGCCAGCAGGCCCTTGCGGATTTGCCCGGCCGGGAAATCCTGTTGCCAGGTTACCCGTGTTAAAAAGTGCCTTCCGTCTGCCATAGATACCAGTCCGTGCCGTCGGTTACCGCATACACCGTGCCGTCGCCGGAGAAAAACGTGGGCAGATCGCGGCTTTTCAGCTGATTGATCGATTTTCCATCCAAATCCTTCTCGCGGTTGGTGGCAACGGCGGCTTCGGGAGCCACGGCGTCCAGAAATGCCGGCACCGTAGGGGTGATGGCATGGTGGGGCAGCTTGATCAAATCGGCCTTGAGCTCCTGAGCCGGCAGATTTTCCAGAAAGTAATGCTGCGCCCGGCCGATAATATCGGAGCAAAGCAAAATCGAGCTTTCGCCGTAGGTAACCTTCAGCATTAACGCACGGGCGTTGGTATTGGTGAATTCCGTGCATTGATGCACCTGGATGGCGGCGCCTCCAAGCGACAGCGTGTCGCCCTCCAGAATGCGCTCTACCGGCACATTTGCTTTTTGGGCCGCCTTTACGGTACGTTCGCCCAGCTCGGAATTGCGTATGGCCCAGTCGTTGTAGGAATGCAGGTAGGCATCCGCCGTAAAGCCGTTTAACAGCAGCTGATACAGACCGTCGATATGGTCGTCGTGATAATGGGTATTGAGAAAGTATTTCATGTGGCGCAGGCCGCGCTCATCAAGAGCCTGCTGCAGATCTTCGCGGAAAGGATTGGGGCCGCCGTCCACCATCATGCTTTCGCCCTCGCAGGTCAGCAGCATGGCGTCTCCCTCGTTCACATCAAAAATCGTCCATTGCAGGGTGTGCTCCATATCCCAATCCTCCGGGGGCTGCTGGGATAAAAACACCTGCGCACAGGCCATGTGCGGCAGGCATATGGCGAAAGCCGCAAGCACGCACAGAACCCATCGTTTCACCAGAGAATGTAAAGGCATCCTTTGTTCCTCCATCAGTGCTTTCATCATCATGCGGCCAAGCGGACGGGTATCCGGGGCGCAGAAGGGGCGTCCTCTTCTCCGCCCGCTTCCTTCGGCGCTCTCCGGGCGCCGCCTCCGTCCCTTGCGCTGCAAGGCGCCGGACCATCGCCATTCCAATACAGCCCTCCGGGAAAACGTCCGGAGGGCCGTAAGCAGCGCATGCACGCCGGCCTGGAAAGGGCCTTACTTGAGGTACTCAAGGAGCAGCGCGCGGGCGGCCTCCACATCGCGCAGGTCGATCACCTCACAGGCGCTGTGCACATAGCGGCAGGGAATGCTCACCGTGCCCGCGATCACGCCGCTGCGCGAAACCTGAATGGCCATGGCGTCCGTGCCGCCGAAGGGCAGCACCTCGCGCTGGGTCTTGACCCCCGCGCGCTCGCCCGCCGCCAGCAGGTCACGCACCAGATCGGGGTTGGAGATGCTGCCGCGGTCCATGATCTTGACCGCCGCTCCCTCGCCCAGCTTCACAGCGGGCAGCTTGGTTTCCGGCGTGTCGCCATTGGCCGTCACGTCCAGCGCGATGCCGATGTCCGGCTCCACGCTGTAGGCGGCGGTCTTGGCGCCGCGGCAGCCGACCTCCTCCTGCGTGGAGAACACGGCGATCACGGTGTTTCGGGTCTGCGGCAGGGCCTGCATCACGCTCACCAGCAGGGCGCAGGCGATGCGGTCGTCCATGGCGGGCGCGGCCACGCGATGCTCACCCAGCCGGAAGCAGTCGTTGGCATATACGGCCACGTCGCCCAGGCTGACCATGGAGAGGGCCTCGGTTTCGTCCGCCGCGCCGATGTCGATGAACATGTGCTTCATGGCGGGGGTCTCTCCCTCGCGCACGGGCTCCTGCACGATCACGCCCTGCACGCCGTTTTGGAAGCTGACGTGACGGGTACGGCTCACGGCCAGCCCCACGCCGCCCACGGGCATCACCCGCAGGTAGCCTTCCTTCTCTACAGCCACCACGATAAAGCCGATATGGTCCATATGCGCCGACAGCATGATGCGCTTGCCGTCCGGGTCCGTGCCGCGCTTTTCGCAAATGAGATTGCCCAGTGCATCGCGGCGGATGGAATCGACATGGTCCCTGACAAGCGCCTCCACGGCGTCGGCCACGCCGGCCTCGCGCCCGGTCGCGCCGTACAGATTCACCAGCTGCCTGATGAGTTCAAACATCGAAAATGCACCTCTCCTTTTATTTCTCCAAAAATGCCTTGGCCAGGCGGTACTGCGCCTCGATATCCGACGCGGCGCATACGGTAGACGGGCTGTGGATGTAGCGGCAGGGTACGCTGAGCACGCAGGTGCGCACGCCCGCGCCGGTGCGCTGCATGGTTCCGCCCTCGTTGCCGCCGCTGACGCTCATCTTGACCTGATGGGGAATGCCTTCCTTCTGCGCCAGGGCGAGCATGTCCCTGAACAGTTCAGGATTGGCAATCGACGCGTTATCCATGAAGCTGACCGTCGTGCCCTGACCCACGCGGCATACGTGATGCACGGCGGGCGTATCGCCCATGTCGTTGGCGGTGGTCCCCTCCAGCGCCAGCCCGATATCCGGCATCAGGCGGAAGGCCGCGCCCGCCGCGCCGCGGCAGCCGACCTCCTCCTGGCAGGTGAACACAAAATCCACATCGCCATGCGCGTCGCAGGTGAGCAGGCGAAGCATGTTGTAGCAGCCGATGCGGTCGTCCAGAGCACGCGCCAGAATCCGCCCGTCGCCAAAAGGCGTGAAAGCGGTGTCAAAGGTGATGGGCGTACCAGCCGGGGCTTTCTCCAGCGCCTCGTCCTTGTCCCTGGCGCCGATGTCCACATAGAGCTGGTCGATGGGCAGCACGCGCTTGCGGTCCTCGGCGGTCTGCTGATGGATGGCCATGGCGCCGATGACGCCGCTGAGCGGCTCCTGAGCAGGCTTGCCGTCCCTGGCGGGCACGGCGTAGCCCACCTTGACCCGCTTGGACACCAGCACCCGCGGGTCGATGCCGCCGATGGGCCGCACATGCAAAAGTCCCTCGTCCGTGGCGGAAATCACCATCAGGCCCACCTCGTCCATGTGGGCGGATACCATCACATGCGGCGCGTCCGCGTCGCGGCCCCGCTTGTGGGCGATCACGTTGCCCATGCGGTCGATGGTCACGTTTTCCTTGCCCAGAGTGCGAACGCACTCGTCGTAGACGGCGGCGCGCACCAGCTCCTCGCGGCCGCTGACGCCCTGCAGTTCACAAAGCTGTTTCAGCTCCATAGCGCTTCATTCCACCCTTCGTCCAGGTCGCCCAGGAAATGGGCCAGCAGCCTGCCGCATTCGCGGATTACGTTCATATCCAGCAGTTCCACCGTGGTGTGCATGTATTTCAACGGCAGATCGATCAGCACGCACGGCACGCCCTCGCGCGCGATCTGAATATTGTCCAGATCGGTGTAGGTAAAGCGCTCGGCATGCTCGGTGTTGAGCTTGATGCCATGGTCCTTGGCGGCCTTTTTGAGGCGCTCCAGCAGCTTGTACTGCACAAAGGGCCCGTAGGTCGCGGCGGGCGCGTCCAGCGGCACGGTGGTATCCGGCCGGCTCTGGGGAATGGTGGCGTGCGTTACGTCCAGCGCTACGGCCAAGTCCGGGTTAATGGCGTGGGCGGCCACGGATGCGCCCTTGGAGCCCACCTCCTCCTGGGAGGTGGCTACAAAGTAGATATCGCAGATATGGCTCATTTTTTGCAGCCGCTCGGCCGCCTCCAGAAGACAGGCCACACAGGCGCGGTCGTCCATGGTCTTGGCGGCGCAGCGATCGTTGAGCAGGGGCGTCGCCGGGCCGTGCAGGGTAATCAGGTCGCCTATGCGCACCTGCGCGCGCACCTTATCCACCGGCAGCCCCAGGTCCACGAACAGATCTTCCCGCTTGTAGTTGTGCTCGCGGTCGGCGGCGCTGAGCAGATGCGGCGGGGTGGACCCCACCACGCCCAGCAGCCTTGCCGTGCCGTTCCCTGCGCCCGTAGCGTGCACGGTAACGGTGGAGGCCGGCAAGATGCGCGGGTCCACGCCGCCCACCTGCCCCATGCGCAGCGAGCCGTCAGGGAGGATATCCGCCACCATGAGGGCGATTTCGTCCTGATGCGCCGCCAGCATCACCCGGGGCGCGGGCGATCCGTCCTTGGTGGGCGCGGTGGCCTTTTTCAGGGCAATCACGTTGTAGAGCTGATCGATGGTCACGCTGTCGCACAGCGCCTCAAAGCGCGCCTTCAGCCAGCCGGACACCTCCGCCTCGTGCCCGCTGGGGCCGTGCTGCACGGCCATACCTTGCAAATAGTTCAGAATGTCCATTGTTCTCTGCCTTTCCCTGTTGGTTGATTGGGCACTGCCATTATAATGCTTTTATACATGAAAAGCAATGCGCCCGGCCCCCTCGCTTTCGCGGGGGAAGCCGGGCGCATGCGCACATCCGGGCGCCTATTCCCAGTGGGTTCCGTCCTGACGGCAGGCGCAGCTGCATTTGGTGGATACCAGAATCACGTCGTCCCCGATGCGCTGGATATCCTCCCAGGGAATGACCAGGCCGCATTTTTCGCCGCGCAGGGTTTGAAGGAAGGACGTTTCCGCCGGCACCACCAGGGCGGTCACGCGGCTGTCCGCCGTGCAAAACTCAATATCCATCACCCGGCCCAGACGCTTGCCGTCATGCACGTCGATCACCTCTTTGGTGCGAAGCTCTGCCAGCGTCACGTCCGTTCCTCCTTGTCGATTTTTTGCGGGGGAGTGGAACAAGGATATGCCGCCGAGTTGCGCCGCATGCCCGAAAGGGAGCGGCTCCCATCGCTTTCCATTCCGGCTCTCCCCCTTTCCCTCCCACGCGAAAAATGGTACAATAGGACCCGCGCGGGGCTTGCCCCGTCCCCACACCAAGCAAGGAGTCTTTCCGCTTTGATTACATTCTGTACCTTATTCAGCGGTTCCAGCGGCAACGCCGTTTACTTTGCCACCGATCAGGGCGCGCTGCTGGTGGATTGCGGCATGAGCGGCCGCCAGGTGCTGGACGCGCTGTGCGCCGCGGGGCTGGACCCCGCAGGCCTCAAGGCGCTGCTCATCACCCACGAGCACAGCGATCACGTCAAGGGCGTGGGCGTGCTTTCCCGCCGGCTGGGCCTGCCCGTCTACGCCACCGAGGGTACCTGGCAGGGCATGGACAGCGCCGTGGGCGAGCTTGCGCCGCAGCACCGCATCGTCATCCGCGCGGGCGAGAGCTTTTTCCTGAACGATCTGGAGATTGCCCCCTTTTCCATCCCGCATGATGCGGCCGACCCCGTGGGATACCGCATCTTTGCGCGCGACCACAGCGTGGCCGTGGCCACGGATCTGGGCTATTTTTCCCAGGACGTGCGCGACGCCATAACCGGCGCGGACCTGGTGCTGCTGGAAAGCAATCATGACCCCGACCTGCTCCGGCAGAACCCGCATTATCCCCAGCGGCTCAAGACGCGCATTCTGGGCAAAAAAGGCCATCTGAGCAACCAGAGCGGCGCGCAGGCCGCTGTCTGTCTGGCGAAAAGCGGCACCCGCCACCTGCTGCTGGGCCACTTGAGCAGCGAGAACAACACCCCCGACCTGGCCTATCGCACCACGCACGCCGCCCTGACGGACGCGGGCGCACAGGTGGGGAGCGACGTGACGCTCCATGTGGCGGCGCGTTACCGCGCAAGCTATCTCTACACCATGGCATAGGAGGACGGGCGCGATGCAGCTGAGGCTGATGGACGAAGTGATGGACCTGGGCCCACGCGGCGTGGCGCTTTTGTGCGCCGCGGAAGACGCGGGGGCGCTGCGATGCGGCATGCGCCTGATAGACGCGCGGGGGCGCGGGCATGTGGTTTCCGCCGTGACCATGCAGGACGGCCTGTGCATGCTCCACCTGCCGCAGGGTGAGGCCGCCTATTTTGAGCGGCTGTTCCGCGACGTACGGGTGGATGCGACGCTGTTCACCCTTGTGGAGGATGCGCCATGCCCGTAACCGTCGTCTGTGTGGGCAAGCTGCGCGAGCGCTTTTTTGCCGATGCGGCTGCCGAGTACCTCAAGCGTCTGCGCCGGCTGATGCCCGTAACCGTGATCGAGGTGCCCGATGAGCCCGAGCCCGCCCAGCCCGGCGACGCCCAAAACGAAGTGGTGCTGCGCCGCGAGGGCGAGCGCATCCTTGCGCGCCTGACGGACCGGGATCATGTCATCGCCCTGTGCGTGGACGCAAAGCAATATGAAAGCCCTGAGCTGGCCGCGCGGCTGGACGGCCTGTTCACCCAGGGCAAAAGCCATATCGCCTTTGTGATCGGGGGATCTTTGGGCCTGCACCCATCGGTGCTCAAACGCGCCGACGAGCGCATGAGCATGAGCCGCATGACCTTTCCCCACCAGCTGGCGCGGGTCATGCTGCTGGAGCAGCTCTTCCGCGCGGCCAAGATCAACGCCGGGGAGCGCTATCACAAGTAGCAGGCTGTCAAAAACCCCTTTTTAAGAGATTTGGAGGGCCGCAGCCCTCCAAATGAAATCCGGATTCCCGGTGACTTTTCCAATCTCCGATTGGGAGAAGACATCCGCGTGCTCGTGCGAGGCCGGCCGCCGCAGGCGAGCTTTTGCGCCGCGCTGACAATCGGCTACCTGTCCCGCATCGGCAGCCGCCGGGCCGCAATAATCCACGAGATCCCGTAGCACAGCGCGCTGAGGGCTGCGCCCAGGCCCAGCACGGTGCGCATGTGCAGCTTTACATCCATCACCTGCCGCAGCGCAAAAATGCCGCCTGCAAACAGGGCCGATACCAGGATATCGCACAGGATGATGCCGGCCAGGCTTTTTTCCGCCGTGAGCACAAACGTGCAGGGCAGGTTCACGCTGCCCGTCATCAGGCAGACGATGACGGCCGTGCTGGCGTACAGATAGAGCTCCTCCGGGTCGGGCGCGCGGCCCAGCACCGCCGCAATCCCTCCCACCGCAAGCCCCAGCGCCATGCCCAGCGCGCACAGGAGCAGGTAGAGCACATATTTTTCCGAAACCACCGTGCTCCGGGGCAGCGGCAGCACCGCCGAAAAGCGGTCCCACTGGGTGCTGCGGTCGCTTTGGACGGTCATCGCCCCCTGAAAGCTCATCGTGGCGCCCGCCACGACGATCAGCACCCACGGCGAGGTCAGAAACGCAAGCCCCGCCCCCACCGCGACAAAGGTGAGCAGCAGAATCACTATCCCGTCCCGGATGAGATAATAGTCCTTGAGCAGCAAGCCCTTCATGGCTTTTCCCCCCTGATGTGCATAAGCATGATTTCGTCGATGGTGGCGGGGTCAATCAGCGCGTCGGGGTATTTTTTGTGTGCCGCTTCCCGGTCATAAACCAGCGCCTCGTATTCGTAATCCTGCTGTCGCCAGGCCACGAGATCCGCCGGGTCCAGGGTGCGGAAGCGCTCGGCTCCGCAGCGCAGCATGCCCCATCGGTAGCGCAGCTCGTCCTTGGGCTTTTCAAACACGACCCGCCCCTGATTCAGAAAGACGATGTAATCCGCCACCTTCTCCAGGTCGCTGGTGATGTGAGAGGAGATCAGCACGGCGTTTTGCTCGTCCTGCACGAAGTCCCACAGCAGGTCCAGAATATCGTCTCTCACCACCGGGTCCAGCCCGCTGGTAGGCTCGTCCAGCACCAGCAGCCGGGACCCGTGCGAAAGCGCCGTGACGATGGACAGCTTCGTGCGCGTGCCCTTGGACATCTCGCTCAGTTTCTGATCCGGCGGCACCCCCAGCCGCTCCAGCAGCGCGGCATACCCCGGTTCGTCCCAGGAGGGATAGATCCGACTGAGGACACGCCCCAGCTTCGCGGGCGAAAGCACGTCGGGAAAGTTGTTCCCGTCAAATACCACGCCCACCTGCCCGAGCGTTTCCGCGTCCAGCGTCTCTTTTCCCAGCACGCTTACCGCGCCCGCATCCCTTTTCACCAGGCCCAGGGCCGCGCTGATCAGCGTGCTCTTGCCCGCGCCGTTTTCGCCGATCAGCCCCACGACCGTGCCGCGCGGTACGTTCAAGGATACGTCCTCCAGCCGAAAGCGGGGATATGCCTTGCAAAGCCCCCGCACCGTCAGTGCCATTTCCGTCATCATGGTCCCTCCTGATAAAACAGTGTCAATAGCTCCACCAGCTTTTCAAGCGGTATGCCGCTCTGCCGGCCGATGCCGGCCGCCTCCTCCAGGTGCGCCTCGGCCCGGCGCTGCTGCTCCTCCTGATAAAAATCCCTGTTGCGGGCCGATACGAAGCTGCCCCGCCCCACCGTGGTTTCGATGAACCCATCGCGCTGCAGATCCTCATACGCCTTTTGCACCGTGATGACGCTCACGTGCAGCGATTTTGCCAGCGCCCGCATGGAGGGGATGGGGTCTCCGGTGTTGAGCGTCCCCGACATGATCATCGCTTTGATCTGCGAGGTAATCTGCTCGTAGATGGGCATGTTGGTGTTGCTGCTGATGATGATGTCCACGCCGCGCCTCCTTTGTTCTATAGTGTACTTATTGAACAAGTACACTATAGCACATTCTTTTACCCCCGTCAACCCCCTGTTGAAAAAGCCGGAAGTATCCTCCCCGCATCGGCAGAGGATGGCCGCGATTCCTGGAATAAAAGCGGAAGATTTCACAACGGATAGGGTCATTTGCATATCGGAAGTATTTTTATGCGCTGCGAAAAGTCATGGGCAGCTTGACTTTCGGCGCTTTCCGACCATCTGATCGCCCAGCCCGAGGGTCTGGTATACTACATTTTCAGCTGCGAAGACCCCAACGAGGTGTACAGCCTGGGCAAGCAGACGCTCCAGTACTATCTGGACAACAATCTCTACGGCTACATGATTGACACCTCTCTGGAGGGTCTGGCCGAGCAGATGGGCGTGCCCGCCGATACGCTGGCAAAGACGGTTGAGGCGTTCAACGCTCACACCAAGGCGGGCGACGTGGACGAGTTCGGGCGCACGAGCTGGGCCGAGACCATCGAAGGGCCCTACTATGTGGCTTACCAGCGCAAGCCCGCCGCGCACCACACCATGGGCGGCGTGCGCATCGACACCGAGACCCACGCGCTGCGCGCCGACGGCTCCATCATTGAGGGCCTCTACTGCGCCGGCGAAATCGTGGGCGGTATCCATGGCGGCAACCGCCTGGGCGGCAACGCGATCGTGGACTTCTGCGTGTTTGGCCGTCTGGCCGGCACCCACGCCGCGACGGACTGAGCTTCGCCTGTGGCTCATTCCCCGGTTTCATGAAAAAATAAACGAAGGCCCTCCCGTGGTGTCGGCAGCCACGGAAGGGCCTTTGAAATCGTCTTTAAAGGGAAAGGCCCTGTTGCACAGCCTCCTGTGCCGAAGCAGGGATTGCGATCCCCGGGAGCAGCGGCCGCTGCGGCGCACCGCAGCGCCTTGCGGCTGGGCGCAGGCGGCAAAAGAAACCACCCTGACAGAAAAGGCGGAAGCCCGCTTCGTTCTCTTCCGCCGGCTGACCGGTGACATGCGAAAACGGGCGCGGCCAGATG
>UQEF01000046.1 GCA_900540045.1 uncultured Eubacteriales bacterium
TGTCCGCCACGGCGGGCGGAATCGCGGCGGCGGTATTCTTCGGAACGCTGATCGCGCTGGCCTTCAAACCTCGCGCCAAATAGCCGTTTTTTCTGAAGGCCCGGGCTTTGGGGGACGGTTGACAGGACGCCCCCTCCTTTGAGGCCAACACGTGCAGGATGGGTTTGCAGGCCTTGCCGGGCTGGATACCGGCTGCCGGCAAGGCAGCATCGTCCCTCCCCGCTCGTCCCCCTCATTCGTGCCCCGGCCGGGATTTCGGTCTGCGGCCCCAGGCGATATTCAGATCCGGCGATAAACTTTTGGGCTTCGGTCCTCCAAACCTCCTGAAACAGGTTTTCTGACACGCTGCGGCGGTCCCGTTTTTCCGGGGCCGCCCTTTTTTTCCTGACTTTGCAAACTTTCCGTCCGGCCGCGCGTCTATCAGGTGAAGGCCTTCAAATGAACCAACCGGCAAGGAGGACAGCCTCATGGACAAGATCGGCTTCGAGGCGAGGGTGCGGGCGCTGTGGCCGGGCATGGTGCGCCTGGCACGGTGCGTTACGCACAGCCATGCCGACGCCGAGGACGCCGCCGCGCAGGCGGTGCTCAACTGCTACCGCCGCCTCGCCTCGCTCCGGCGGGAGGACGCGTTCGACGCGTGGCTGATGCGTGCCTGCCTCAACGAAGCGCGCAACATCCTGCGCCGCCGGGGCCGCGTGGAGCTGCGCGGCGACTGGCCCGATACGCCTGCCGGCACGGACGGCGGCCCGGAGCTCACGCCGCTTCTGATGCGTCTTGACGAAAAGGAGCGCGTGCCGCTGGAACTGATGTATTTTGAAAACTATCCGCTGGAAGAGATCGCCGCGGTGCTGGGCGTGCCACGCGGCACCGCCGCCTCACGCCTGAGCCGTGGGCGGCGCCGCCTGAGAGAGATCCTTGAGAAAGAGGGACTTTGACGATGGATGACAGAGCATTTGACCGCGCCATGCGCATGCTGGCCGCACGGGAACGTCCGCCCGAAGCTGGTGCCCGGCTCGCGCAGGTGCTTTCCTCGCTGCCGGACGCGCCGGCACCCCGTCGCCGCATGGGGCGGCGGCTTGTCCCCGCGCTGGCCGCGGCGCTGCTGATCTGCGCCACGGCGATAGCGGCGCAGCTGGGGCTTTTGTCCTTTTGGGAAACAAACCCGTACCGGCTGTTTCACAACCGCGAGCGCGTCCGGCCGGCGCTCAGCGTGCGGCCTCTTGACGTAACGGACGCTTCGGGCCTGCGGCTCACGGAGGTCTCCGCGCTGGACGCGGCGTGGATCGAAGGGCGGCTCACGCTGGCCCTCCGCGTGGCGGCGAAAGACGGTCGGCCGCTGACCGTCGGGCTGACGGAGGAGGACGGCATCCTCCTCCCGGACGGGCAGGATGCATCCGGCCCGGTGCTTTTGGAGGACGGCTTCGCCTGCTATACCCGTTCCGGCGGCGTGGACGGCTGGCCGGATACCGGCCTGTCCGTTGCCTGTCAGCCGGATGGGGATGGCGTGCTGCTGGCCCTGCAGCTGCCTGCGGACTTCATCACCGCTTCCGACCTGCCCGTCCTCACGGATGGAGACGCGATTTCCCTGCGTCTGGAATGGACCGTCTACGATCCCACTCAGGCCCGTGTGGCTATCGAAAGCGCGCTGCTCGCCGCACCGGCCCCCACCGAAGCTGAAAAGGAGGAGATGGACCCATGAAGCGCGCCTGGACTTATCTGCTGGTGTTGTGTCTGCTGCTGCCCTGCGCAGCGGATGCCGCAAAGGCGCGCGATGCGTCGGGCGTAACCGCGAGCGGCGGGCGGCTTCGGGGCGACATCGTGGGCGTGAGCGGGGAAAGCGGCGAAACAGCGCTGGCCCTGCGTGTGGACTGCCCCGTACCCCCGGAGTTTACGCCTGAGCAGCTGGCCGTTCTGACCACCGAATGGATCGTGCCGGACGAAACCGCCGTGGGCGAAGCCATGCGTGCGACCGGCGCGGACTGGAGCGACGGAGTGCTGAAACGCTTTGGCCCCGCCTTTGCGGCCGGAAGCGCCGCTCCCCTCTCCCCCGCCGCAAGCGGCACGGACGCAGACGGCGCGCGTGAGCGGGCTCGCGCCACGGCGCTGAGCTTCCTTTTGGACTGTGGCCTGAGCGAGGGGCACGTGATCCACCTTCTCCGCCCGGAGGACGAGGCGCGGCTCTACGCTATGAACGAGGCCCCCGAAGCGCGGGAGGCCTTCGTGCGGCGCAGTCTGGCCGAATGGTTTACCCCCCGGGTGGATTACACCTGGGTACAGCTTGCCTTCTCCTTGCGCGGCCTGCCCGTATCCCCCTGCACCTGGACGGGGGCGGACGGGGTTGGCCACAGCTGCGTGGCCAACCTCTATGTGGGCGATAGCGGCGAGATGCGTGATTTCACCTTGTCCTATGCCCCGCGCGAGGTGAGTGCCGCGCCTTATGCCGGCGCGGTAAAAACGCCGCTGGAGGCGCTTGAGGACCTGGCACGGCAGTTTGACTGCATCCAGCCCGTTCCCCGCGAGGATGAGCGTGGGCGCGCCCTGCCCGCCCACTGGCCCGTGGTGCTGGACATCCGCCCCGCCTATCACACCGCTGACGGCGTGACCTTTTTCCCCGCCTGGCTGGTCGCCACCGCCTGGCAGGATTCGCACGGCCAGACCGGCATGCCCTGGCTTGTCGCCATCGACGCACGCAGGCCCTGACATGCGCAAAGCGGCGCGCACCCTTCCCCGGCCCCGTTGGACCGCCCGGAAGGGCGCGCGCCGCTGGTTGGCAACGCCATGGGGGATTTGCCGGTCATTTCACAGGGCGCACCCACGCTTCCGGGGTGTCGCCCGCTGCGCCGGTTAGGCGCGCCTGCGCAGAAACAGCCGAAAGAATCCGCTTAAGAACCTTGGCGCACGCACGCAGATCATCCTGACTGACAAGTTTCTCACCTCCAAGCCTTGCTAAGCCGCAAAAGCAGCGCTCCCGCAACGATCAGCCCCAGCCCCAGCAGCGCCAGCCACGCCCAGCAGGGAATGCATAAAAACAGCAACAGAACGCCCAGCGCCAGCAGCGCGTAACCGGCGATCATCAACGGCGTGTTTTTCCCGGAGGGATAGCATTTTTCTACAGGCATGCGGCGTCACCTCGCTCATTTCCACTATATGCGCCCCGCGCCGAAAGATGCGGGGGCTTTTTTCATGAATAATTGGAAAAAAGCGGTGGTCTGCTCCGTCTATGATATTGAAAGGGGGTGCGCATCATGGAGGGAGACGGGCGCGAGTGGCGTCTGGAAGAGTCAAAAGCCCTTTTGAGAGGTACAGCCAAGCGCATTCAGAACCCCGATGCCTTCTCTCTGTGGGCAGCCTGTTTCGCTGACATGTGCGGTAAATTTGGAAGTCCTGCGCAGCAAGGTTCGCCGTTTCCCTCCCACGAGCCCTGAAGGGAATAAAGGGAAGCGCCGTCCTGTGGACTGACGCTTCCCTTCGGCGCCTGCGGCGCGGCAGGGGAAACGTGCGTCGCTGGATTCGGAATACAGCTCGGAGGGCTGCGGCCCTCCGAACCTCTCAAAAGAGTTTTTGACAGCCTGAATCGGGCCCGCCGCTCGATAGGCGGCGGGCCCGATTGTGAAAAACGGCTGCCTGCTTCCAGGCGTCCGTTACCTTCTGCCCAGTCTGGCAGCGGTCTGCATGGGCATGTCGATGCGAACCTCAGCCACCCGCTGCCCCACGTTCACCTGCATGCGGGCGTCCAGCCCCGCATCGCGCATCTGCTCCACCACACCGCGGATCGCGTTGACGTACAGGCGATAATCGCGGATCAGGGGCTTCATATGCCGTCCGCCCGCCAGAGGAACGGGCATGCGCGCCAACACGTCGCTGACCAGCCGTTCCGTATCCGTCACGCTCAGCTTCTCCTCGATCACATGCCTGAGCACGCGCAGGCGCCCCTGAATGCCCGGCACGCGCAAAAGCGCCTGGGCATAGCCCTCGCACAGGCCATGCTCGCGCAGCAGCCCCATCACCTCGTCGCCCAGATTCAAAAGGCGCAGCTTTTTGCGGATGGTGGCGGGCGTACGCCCGATGCGCGCGGCCAGCTCCTTGGGGTCCATCCCCGCGGCCAGAAGCGCCCGGTATTCCTCCGCCTCGTCCAGATAATGCAGACGGCCGCGCATCAGCTGGTCCAAAAGCCGCGCCACGCGCCTTTCCATACATTCCGCGGGGCAGGTAACCGCATCCACACAGGCCTGACCCGCATCCCGCATGCGCCGCAGGGTGTTGAGTCCGCTCACCAGCGTATAGCGCCCATCCGGGCGCTGGGACAACACCACCGCGCCGTCGGGCTCGCCCTCCGCGCTTTCTTCCCAGGGTTCCACGATCTCACCGATGGGTACCCATCGTACCTGATTGGCCGCCGCTTGCATGTAACGGCCTCCTTTGCTCAACGGATCGGACGCGCCCAGAGGCCGCACATGCCCTCCCCCTTGACATGCGGGGCCTCACGGGCGCGCCCATGTCTATGTCATTCCTCCCCAGCCGGGCGCTTTCCTGCCGGGGCAGCAGGGGAACCGTTCGACAGCAAAAGCGCGGCGCGCCCGAAAAAGAGCGCGCCGCATGTCGGTTTTTGACGAATTCTATTTTTTTGTATTCCCCATTCCCAGCGGGGCACGGCCGGGTGTGCCGGCTTTTCGGGGATATTGTCGAACGGTTTTTTCCTTCTTGCGGCAGGCGACGATGATGTGCCGCCAGTCCGGCTGCCCCGGAACGTCTGCCGGCAGCACCTCCAGCGCGCCGCCCCCCAGCATCCGGGCGGCCCGGCCTCCCGCCTCCAGCTCGTCCTGCGCGGCGGGACCCTTGTAGCAGAGCATGCGCCCGCCCACCGCCACAAAGGGCAGCATCAGCTCGCACAGCACCGGCAGCGGAGCCACCGCCCGCGCCACGGCCAAGTCGTAGCGCTCGCGGTGTTCCGGATTGCGCGCGCCGTCCTCGGCCCGTGCATGCACCAGGCGTACATGGGTCAGTCCCAGTTCCTCCACCACGGCCGTGAGGAAGGAAATCCGCTTCTGAAGCGCATCCAGCAGCGTCACCTGCAGGTCCGGCCGGGCGATGGCCAGCGGCAGGCCGGGAAAGCCCGCGCCGCTCCCTACGTCAATCACCCGCGCGCCATGCGCAAACAGCCCCTCCAGCCGCAGGGGTGCCAGCGAATCCAGATAATGCCGGTAGAGCGCCACCGCAAAGTCCGTATCGCCGGTCAGGTTCATGCGAGCGTTCCACTCACACAGCAGCCGGTGATAGCGGGCAAGGCGCGCCGGCGCGGCGGCGTCCGCGCCCAGACCATCCAGGTGCCGCGCCAGTTCCGCCTCCCACGCATCTAGATTTACAGCTTCAGCCCCAGGTATTTCACGCCCCAGTATTTCACCCATGCCAACGCCTCGCGCATATGATTTTTGAGCCAGTAGTTCCATTCCGGGCGGCACGGGCTGCCCGCGCCCTGCGCCTCAAGCCCCGCGTCGCGCGCGATGGCCAGCGCGCGCGGCAGATGATAATCGCTGGTGACGATCAGCGGCTTCTGGCATCCCTTTTCCTGCAGGATGACCCAGGCGTTTCGGATGTTTTCCTTCGTGTCCGCGCTGTGCGGGTCGCTGATGACATGCTCCTCGCTCAGGCCCTCCGCGATGAGCACAGCCCGCATCACATCCCCCTCCGGGGCGGGTTCCTGTCCGCCCTGCCCGCCGGTGACGACCATGTAGCAGGGATGCTTTTCATAGTATTCCTTGGCCTTATCCAGCCGCCAGCGCAGCTGCACGGACGGTTCGCCCGATGGCAGCACCTGCGCGCCCAGCACGATGATGCTGTCGTAATCCGTAGGCTCAGGCACGTTGACCTCCCAATAATACACCAGACCGATCAGCGCGGCATAGCACACCACGCCGGCCACAACCAGCCACACAAGCGCCAGCAGCGCCTTGACCGCCCAGCGGCATTTTTTCCCTGTGTTCTCCATGCGTTATGTTTGCTTTTCCTTTCGTTTTTTCATCAGTTCGGCCCGGATAAGCGTTTCGCCGTCCGAATTGGCCACGCGGGTGAGCAGCCTGTCCTCGCGCCTCTCGCGCGTAATCAGCCCGCAGCCGGCCATGCTCAGCGCCTCCCTGCCGGATACGATGATGTGGTCCGCCATCGCCACGCCCAGTGAGCTCAGCAGCGCCGCCAGCTGGCGGGTGACCTCCACATCCTGGTGCGACGGCACGGGCGATCCTCCCGGATGATTGTGGCACAGGACCACGGAGTGCGCATTGTGCCTGAGCACCGCCTCCGCCACCACGCGCGGATACGCCTGCACCTCGTCGATGGACCCGCGCGCGATGAGCTCATCCGCGATCAGCTGCATCCTGCCATCGAGGCAAACGGCGTAAAAGTGTTCCGTCCGCAGGCCCTGCAAAAGCCGCACGGCGTGCTTTTCCGCCATTCCGCGGTTGCAGATCAGCTTGCCGGTATTCTCCCGGCTCATCTCCAGCCGCCGGGCGGCATGGCTGAAAAGGCTGAGCAGCAGCGCCGCGTACTGGCCCACGCCTTCGACCTTCATCAGCTCTTCCACGGGCGCTTCCAGCACGGCATGCAGGGTTCCGAACCGGTCCAGCAGACGATGCGCCAGGGGATTTACGTTGCGCTGGGGAATGGCGTAAAACAACATCAGCTCCAGCACCTCGTGGTCTGCGAAGCCCTCCAGCCCTCCGGCGCGGAACCGCTCCCTCATTCGCTGCCTGTGCCCGGCATGCTCTCCAGCCATACAGCCCCCTCCTCCACCCGCTTATGGCATAGTATAGCATAAAACCGCTCCTTTGTACAAACGCTCCGGCATCGTTTTGTAACAACTGCCCCGCGAACCGTAACCGGGGCAAAAAAACGGCCGAAGGGGGTTTAATCCGCTTGAAGCATGTTGTATAATAGATGGTAGTATACGCATTCATCGCGGCAGGGAGGGGAATCGATGGAGACCTTGTGGGCACAAATCCAGACCGTGCTTTGGAACGTGTTCAACCGCCCCACCATCGCCGACGTGCTGGATATCCTCATCGTGGCCTTTTTGCTCTATGAGCTGCTCATGCTCACCAAGGAAACGCGCGCCAGCGCCGTTCTCAAGGGTCTGGTCACACTGGTGGTGGCCAGCTGGGTAAGCGATCTTCTGGGCCTGACGGCGCTCAACTGGGTGCTGCTCAACGTGGTCAATAACGGCGCTGTGGTGCTGGTGATTCTGTTTCAGCCGGAGCTGCGCAAGGCGCTGGAGCAGCTCGGACGCGGGGCCATTCACAAAACCTCCGTATCCGCCGATCTGGAGGAAAGCAGCCACATCGTCAACGAGATCACCAGCTGCCTGCTCACCCTCAGCCGCCGCCGCGTGGGTGCGCTGATCGTCATCGAACAGCGCATCGGCCTCAAGGACATCATTGAGACCGGCACCTCGCTCAACTCGCAGATCTCCGCCGCGCTTCTGGAAAACATCTTCGAGCCCAATACCCCCCTGCACGACGGCGCGGTGGTCATCCGCGGGCCGCGCATCATGGCGGCCGCCTGCATCCTGAGCCTCAGCGACGGCAAGGGCATCAGCCGTGAACTGGGCACCCGGCACCGCGCTGCCCTGGGCGTGACCGAAACGACGGACGCTATTTCCCTCATTGTCAGCGAGGAAACCGGCACCATCTCCGTGGCGCGCAACGGGCGGCTGACCCGCCATCTGGACCGCGCGGCGCTGGAGAATCTGCTTTTGTCCATCTATCATCAGAAAGAAACGGGGCTATGGTCCACCTTAATGGAAAAAACCAAGCGCCGGAAAGGAGGCGCCGAATGAACGCCGAGCCCAAAAAGGCTGCCGAGCAGCCGCGTCCCAGCCTGCGCAAGGCGCTCAAGGGTGCTCCGCAGCGCCTCTGGCGCCTGATTTATCACAACTGGCCCTGGAAGCTGCTGGCGCTGTTTCTGGCGCTGTGCCTGTGGGCAGGGCTGATTACCCAGGACCCCACCCTCACGCGCGAGCGCGTATTCACCGATGTTACGGTCAGCGTGGTGGGGGCCGACACGCTCCGCCGCAACAGCGGGCTGATCGTCCTCTCCGGCCTGGAGGATGAAAACCTGACCGCGCGCCTGCGCGTGGACGTGCCCCAGCGCGAATACAACACCGTGACCGCCTCCAACTACAACCCCCGCGTGGACCTTACGCGCATCACCGAGGCCGGCGAGCAGACCCTGCGCATCAATACCACCTCCACCTCCACCTATGGCACCGTGCGGGGCATATCGCCGGAAACCATCACCGTGGTGGTGGATCAGTTTGTGACCAACTATCGCGTCCCCGTATCCGTCAACATCATCGGCGAGTATCCGGAAGGGTTCTACGGCACTCCGATTTCGCTGGACCCCTCCGCCGTCACCCTCAGCGGCCCCAAAAGCCTGGTGGACCAGATTTCGCGTGTTTATGTGGACTTTGATGTTTCCCGCCTGGCCGCGAAGGCCGGCACGGTGCGCACGGCGCTTCCCATGCGGTTTGTCAATGCTGACGGCGACCCCGTGGAAAGCGATCTGCTGGAAGTCACCAGCGCGGATGTGGTGCTGCGCACCATCACCGTGGAACAGGACCTCTACCCCACCCGCACGGTGAGTCTGTCCAGCGAGGGACTCACGGAAGGCAAGCCCGCTGATGGCTACCGTGTGGCGGGCGTCACCGTCACCCCTTCCACCGTGGTCGTCGCGGGACCGCAGTCCACGCTGGACCTGCTGGAGGATCTCTCCATCTCCGACCCGGTGGACATCACCGGCCGTACCGAAACCTTCTCCGTAGAGGTCGAGCCGCAATGGCCCGCCGATTCGGTCTACCTCAGCGCCGACACCGTGACCCTGACTGTGGAAATCGAGCCGGTGATGGTATCGCGTACCTTTGAAAGTGTCAAGCTGTTTTCACGCGGCGCGACCGGCGATGTTTCGGTCAGCCTCAGCCTCAAGACGCTCGGCATCGTGCTCAGGGGGCCTCAGCTCATCATGGACGGCCTGCGCGCTGCCAGCGTGGTGGCCTATGTGGACGTATCGGGCCTGGAGCCAGGCTCCTATGAATTGCCCGTGGAGCTGCATGTGGAGGATACCGACATGACTGGCATGACCTTCACCGCCACGCCCTCCACTGTTTTGGTGACGGTGAAATAGCCCATGGAAAGGAGCCGGTGAATGAACGGCTTTGCCAATGCGATTCTGACCTTGCTGCTCAGCTGGATGCGCGTGCTTGTCAACGACCTGTGGCGCCTTTTGTCCAGCGAGGATGCAGGTCTGTTCTACCGTTTTCTCGCGGCCAACTGGAAAGTGATCGTGCTGATTCTCTGCGCAGGCGGCTTTGTGATCGACCGTATCATCTATCTGATCCGCTGGCGCCCGTATTACGTGTGGTCTTCCAGGCTGGGCCGCCTCAAGCGTGCGCGTGCCGTCCGGCACGGGGATGTATACCCGGAGGAGGACGCCATCCCCCCGGAGGAGGAGCCTTCCTCTTCGCCCGACGGGCAGGAGGTTCCCTTTCCGGATGATTCTGCGTCCCATGCACCCAGCGCCTTCGATCAGGCGTATCCCCAGGACTTCGGCGCCACGCGGGCCTATGCCCCCGCGCAGGATTTTGCGCCCAGCTCGCAGGCCCCCGCGATGAATCAGGCCACCGTGCAGTACGCGCCGCTGGAGCAGGGGCCGCTGTATGCGCCCTATTCCCAGCCCTATCAGCCCCCGCAGGATCTGGACCCCGTCTTTGATGAAACGGAGGAACGCTGGGAGGAGGGAGACGCGCTGGTCCGCCCTCTGTGGGACAACCCCGCCGAGGGAATGGATTCGTCCTTTGGCGCGCCCCGGCCTGAACCCATTCAGTCCATCCGCGACATGCAGGCGGGTTTTGCTCCGCCCAGGCCCCCGGAAGAGCTGTACGCGCCGCCCGCCTCACCCGTCCCGCCGCCCGCTGCGGAAGCGCGGCCGGTACATCCCGGCCTGGATGCGGCGGAGTTCCGCGAACGTCTGGGCCTGACGCAGCCGACGCCCCTTTCTTCCACGGAGGAGGAAAACGTGGATACGCCGGAGGCGCAGCCCGCCATGAAGCCGCCGGTATTCCATCCCTTTACCATGCGCGCAGGCGCCCAGGCGCCCGCCTCTGGCGGGAGCGCCCTCAGGCGGCTGGCCAAAAAGGCGCGCGATCTGGTCGGTGTGGACGACGAGGATCACCGTCCCACCATTCATGACCTGCAATCCACCGTAGATGTGACGCAGGCGTTTCATGAGCCCGTCTATCCCCGGCCCAGAGATCAGCAAGGCGGTGAGAAATAATGCTGCCCATGGACAAACGCTACACCGTGCTGGTGGGCAATTACGGCAGCGGCAAAACCGAGCTGGCCGTCGCCATCGCGCGCACGCAGCGTGCGCGTGAGCCGGAAGGCCGCATCGCGCTGGTGGACCTGGATATCGTCAACCCCTATTTTCGCAGCGCTGAGCAACACGCACTGCTGGAGGCGGAGGGCATCGAGGTGTTCATGCCCTCCTTTGCCATGTCCACCGTAGATATTCCGGCCCTGCCAGCTCAAATCCAGGCGGTGTTCGAGCAGCCCTACGCGCATGTGGTGATCGACGTGGGCGGCGACGATACCGGAGCCACCGCCCTGGGCCGCTATGCGCCCTACACGCGTGCCCTGCGGGATGAGATGAACGTGCTCTACGTGGTCAACCCCTGCCGTCCTTTCAGCTCGTCGGTGGAGGATATCACCGGGCTGTACCGCCTGATCGAGCGGCAGGCGCGCCTGACGCCCGACCACCTGGTCAACAACGCCAATTTGCAGGAACACACCACCCCGGAGGTGCTGCTCGCCGGTCAGGAGCTGCTCAAGCAGGCCGCCGCGCAGCTGGACCGCCCAGTGAGCATGATCGCCGGGCGCGCGCATTTGAAGGAATCTTTGCCCGATGCGCTCAAGCCTCTGTTCTTTGCCTTTGAACCCATCATGAAGCCGGATTGGCTGGTGGACAGCGAATGAGCCCTGCGCTGCCGCCCGCCTTTGTGTCCCGCATGCGCGCGCAGCTGGGAGAAGAGGCGGACGCCTACTTCGCCGCAATGGAGATGCCCTGTCTGCGCAGCCTGCGCCTGAACCCGCAAAAGCCCGTGTCCGATGCGGCGCTGGAAGCCGTGGGCGGCGTGGAGGAACCGGTGCCGTGGTACCCTGCGCTGGGGCGCTATCTGCGTAACGACAGCCCTGCCGGGGCCGACCCGCTGCATGAAGCGGGCGCGTATTATCTTCAGGAACCCAGCGCCATGGCTCCGGTGAGCGTGCTTTCGCCCCGGCCCGGCGAATGCGTTTTGGACCTGTGCGCCGCACCCGGCGGCAAGAGCACGCAGATCGCCGCGGCGCTGGCGGGCGAAGGGCTGCTGGTATCCAACGAACCGGTGCCTTCCCGTGCAAAAATCCTGAGCCGCAACATCGAGCGTATGGGCGTACCCAACGCGCTGGTGGTGAGCGCCCAGCCGGAGGCGCTGGCCGCGCGCTGGGGCGTCCTGTTTGACGCCGTGCTGGTAGACGCCCCCTGCAGCGGCGAGGGCATGTTCCGCCGCCACCCCGAAACCCGCGCCGAATGGAACCCCGCCTCGCCCATGGGCTGTGCCGAGCGGCAGCGGCGTATCCTGGGCTGTGCGGCCGCTATGCTGCGCCCCGGCGGACGGCTGGTGTACAGCACCTGCACCCTCTCCCCCGAGGAAAACGAAGAAACCGTGCGCTGGTTTCTCCGGGAGCATCCCGACTTTTCGGCGCAGCCCTTTTCCCTGTCGGGCGACTATGGTACATTGGACGCTCCGGAGGGCATGCTGCGCCTGTATCCCCACCGCGTGCGCGGCGAAGGGCACTTCGTGGCCTGCCTGCGCCGCGCCGGAGACGCGCCCGCGGCGGACCTGATGAAGCCTGCGGCGGAGCGGCTCTCGCCGCCCGCGCCCGCCGTGCGCGCCGCTTATTCGGCTTTCGCCGCGCCTCTTTGCGGCCTGCCGGCCGCCAACGCGCAGCTGGGCGACGCGCTGCTCTCCGCGCCCGATCTGCCGCCGCTGGACGGGATTCGCGTGCTGCGCGCGGGCGTGCAGCTGGGCGTGATGAAGGGCAAAATCTTTGCGCCGGACCACGCGCTGGCCATGTGCCTTTCCCCCGCCTGCGGCCTGCCGGTGCTTGCGCTGGACCGCGCCGGGGCGCTGCGCTACCAGAGCGGGGAGGCCCTTCCCGCGCCGGAGGACATGAGCGGCTGGGCACTGGCCGTATACGAGGGTCTCGTGCTGGGCTTTGGCAAGGCCAGCGGCGGGCAGTTCAAGAATCACTATCCAAAGGGCCTGCGCAGGCCGTGAACCAAAGGAGCACCACATGGAAACCATTCGCTTGAAAGGCATTGACCTGCCCGTATCCCGCCTGTGCGCAGGCGGCTGCCCCGCCGGGGAATACGGCTGGGGGCAGGTGGACCACGATCAGATCGAGGGGGCGCTTCGCCGCGCCTTTGAATGCGGCGTCAACTTCTTTGACACCGCCGATACCTACGGTCTGGGCCGGTCGGAGAGCAACATCGGCCAGGCATTGCGCGACGTGCGCGATCGTGTGGTCATCGCAAGCAAGTTTGGGGTGCGCGTGGAAAACGGCCGCACCTTTTACGACAACAGCCCCGCCTATATCGACCGGGCGCTGGCCGCGAGCCTGAAGCGCCTGAATACGGACTATATCGATCTTTATCAGGTGCATTATCTGGACGGCGTGACCCCCGTCGATGAAATGATGGAGGCGCTGCTCAGGCACAAGCGTGCCGGACGCATCCGCGCGGTCGGGCTGAGCAACGTGACCCCCGCGCAGGCCGCCGCCTTTTCCCCCTACCGGGACGAAGTAGCTTCGTTTCAGAATCACTACAGCCTGGCCCACCGCAACGACGAGGCCGCCATGCTCGAAACCGCGCGCCTGTTGGGTGCCGCGCCGCTCACCTGGGGCAGTCTGGGGCAGGGCATCCTGACCGGCAAATACGGGGCAGACGTGCATTTTGAAAAGGACGACCGCCGCAGCCGTGCCGTTTATGACAACTTCTACGGCGACAAGCTGCGCCGCAACCTGCACATTGTGGATGTGATGCGCCCCATCGCGGAGGCGCACAGCGTATCCGTGGCAGCCGTGGCGGTGCGCTGGATTCTGGATCATCTACCCCAGAGCGTGGTCATCGCGGGCATGAAAAACCCCGCCCAGGCCGAGGCCAACGCCGTGGCGCTCACCTTCCGCCTCACGCAGGACGAGGTGGCCGCGCTGGAGGCGGCGAGCCGGGAATCATAAGTCCGAAACGAAAAAAAGAAAGAGGACGCGCCCTTTTCTGCGGTGCGTCCTCTTTGTGTCTGGCCTGTTCCATTACAGATACAGGTTCATCAGATCCGCGTCGTAATCCCGTCCGTTGATGCGGAAGAACTTCGGATACACGCCGATGCGCTCAAAGCCCATCTTCTGACACAGGGAGATGGCGCTCACGTTATCCGAACGCACCTCCAGCTCGATGACCGATATGCCGCCCTGCCTGGCGTGCTCGATCAGACGGCTCACCATCTGCGTGCCGATGCCGCGGTGCCAGTACTTCTTGCGTACCGTAACCGACAGGGAGGCGCGGTGCCGGGCCCGCTCGCGGCGCATGCACTTGAGAGCGCCCATGGCGGCCAGCTCATCGCCGATGAAGCCCAAAAGCAGCAGGCTGCGGCCGGTGATGCCCTCGATGTAGCCGCGCTCCTGCTCCACGTTCATGTCCAGGCCCTCGGCGCCGAAGGACAGGTTGTCCGATTCGCCCGCGATCTGCGCAAGGTAGGAAAGCGTCATTTCGGCGTCATCCGGGGTGGCGGGGCGCACGGTCAGGCGGTCCGCGCCGGTATCGGCGTCCGTGCGCCGGATGAGCTTGCGCTGGATCTTGCCGCTGACGGTCTTGGGCAGCTCGTCCACAAATTCCACGATGCGGGGGTATTTGTAGGGGGCCGTAACCTGCTTAACGTGGTTTTGCAGTTCCTTCTTGAGCGCGTCGGTGGGCTCGTAGCCGCGGTTTTTGACCAGCACCACCGTCGCCTTGACCACCTGCCCGCGGTCGGGATGCGGAACGGCCGTCACGGCGCATTCCAGCACCGCCGGGTGGGTGAGCAGCGCGCTCTCCACCTCGAAGGGCCCGATGCGGTAGCCGCTGGACTTGATGACGTCGTCGCTGCGGCCGATGAAGTTGTAATAGCCGTCCACATCGCGCCAGGCCATGTCGCCGGTGTGGTACATGCCGTTGTAAAAGACCGCGTCGGTCTGCTCCTGATTGCGGTAGTAGCCCAGAAACAGGCCCGCCGGATGGCCCTTGTCCAGCCGGATGACGATTTCGCCCTCCACGCCGTCATCCACGTCCTGGCCGTTTTCGTCCACCAGCGCGATGTCGTAGGCGGGCGAGGGACGGCCGGTGCTGCCGGTCTTGGGCTCCATCCACTTGCTGGTCATCAGCAGCGGCGTGGTCTCGCTCTGGCCGAAGCCCTCGTGAATCTTCACGCCCGTGAGCCGGAGGAACTGGTCATACACTTCGGGGTTGAGGGGCTCGCCCGCGCAGTTGGCCCATTTCAGGGCGCTCAGATCATAGCTCGAAAGGTCCTCCTTGATGAGGAAGCGGTACACCGTGGGCGGCGCGCAAAAGCTGGTCACGCGGTGCTTTTCCAGCATTTTGAGCAAATCGGCGGCGATGAAGCGGTCAAAGTCGTACACAAACAGCGTGGCGCCGCAGATCCACTGGCCGTAGAGCTTGCCCCAGCCGGCTTTGGCCCAGCCGGTGTCGGCCACGGCCATGTGGATGGACTCATCCCCCACGTTGTGCCAGTAGTAGGCCGTGACCGTCTGCGCGATGGGGTAGGTCCAGCTGTGCGCGGCCATCTTGGGCATGCCGGTGGTGCCGCTGGTGAAGTAGATGAGCATGATATCGTCGTTCTTCGGCAGCTCGGCGGGCTTGTCCCACTGCTCGGAGGCGGCGGCCATCTCCGCGTCAAAATCCAAAAAGCCCGGTTCGTCGCCCAGCGTGAACAGCGCGGTCAGCGTATCGCACTCCGGCGCGGAGGCCAGCACGTGTTCGCGCACCTCCGGCTCCTCCACGCACAGAATGGCGCGGGCGCTGGAAGCCTGAACGCGGTAGACGATGTCCTTCTTTTGCAGCTGCGCCGTGGCGGGAATCAGCACGCAGCCCAGCTTGAGCAGGCCCACCGCCGCCACCCAGAACTGCCAGCGGCGCTTGAGCATCAGAATCACGGGGTCGCCCTTTTTGAGGCCGTGCGCCTTGAACACATTGGCCGCCTGGTTGCTCATGCGGCTGATTTGGCCAAAGGTGAAGGTGCGCTCATGCCCCTTGAGGTCGCACCAGATCAGCGCCCGCTTATCGGGCGAAATGCGCGCATATTCGTCCACCACATCGTAGGCGAAATGGAAATGTTCGGGCACCTTGAGGGTAAAGTTTTTTTCAAAATCCTCCTGAGACGTCAGGTCGGTACGAATATATCGGTCAGCCAGCATACGGTTTCAAACTCCTTCGGAACGGGGGGATGCGATCGCCCGGACGCTTACGGGATCACGATGGCCAGAAAATGCACCGCCTCGCCGCCGACGGCCTCCATGGCATGCGGCGTGCGCGAATCATAGTACACGCTGTCGCCGGGATGCAGGACCAAGTCGTTTTTGCCGATCACGATGTGCATGGTGCCGGAGAGGATGTAATCAAACTCCTGTCCGTCGTGGCTGTTGGGGGTCAACGTCTTGTTGTCCTCCGGGTCCACGACCACATACATCGGCTCGATCTTGCGGCCAACGAAATTATAGGCCAGGTTGCGGTAGACATACTGATCATGACAGCTGGTTTCCTCCTGTCCCCTGCCCGCGCGCGTGACGCTGAGCACGTTGAGGCGCGGCGCCTCACCGGTCAGGAGCTCTGTCATATCCACATGAAATACCTCGCCGATCTTAACCAGAAAGCTGATGGGCATATCGACCTCGCCGCTTTCATATTTGCGGTATTCTTCGACAGGCACATTGAGCACTTCGGCCATCTTGTCAACGGTGTAGTCCGAAATCTCTCGCAGGTCCAGAATTCTCATGGCCACTTGCTTTACGGGATCGGACATAACGGGTGCGCCTCCTTTTTGCCCCATCTGGGCACTTTCGCGTATTATAGCACGCAAGCATGCAAAGATGCAAGGCGCGGGCCCTGCATTCAGGCGTGCCAAAAAAGCTCGTCTCCGGCGGTCCCTTCCGCCAGGGCGCGTTTCCCCTGCTCCTGTTGTGCGGCCGGGAAAACGTTCGCCGGCTTCGGATTTCACTTGGAGAGCCGGGGCCCTCCGGCCCTCCCGGACCAGGTTTTTTGTCAGTCTGAGATGCCGGGTGCGCACCTTGCATCCTGTATTTTTGCGATTTTTTTATTCCTCCCGCTGTCCCGCGGCCGCCATCACGCTGCGCAGGCCCGCCACGCTTTCCACCGGCAGGGAAAACATCACCGTGTGCGCGGGACTCTGCACCCCGGCGTGATCCATCACAGCCCGCATGATGCGGCTGCGGTCGCCTGCCGCGGTCAAAATCAGCAGCATCTCCTTTTCCTCGGCGATGGACAGGCCGAAAAACTGACTGCTTTCGCCCGGCTGCGTGCCCTTGGCATGCAGCACCGTGCCCCCTGCGGCGCCCGCCGCGCGCGCCGCGTCCATCACGGTATCCGCATGGCCACAGTTGACAATGGCGATGATCAGTTCATACAGAAACGAAGCAGGCATATCCGTCACCTCTCCCATGATGATGTCCTGTCCCTCCGTGAGACTGCGCAGGCTGCTTGCGCCCGCCACGCTGCCCACCGGGGTTGTGAAGGCAATGCCCGCGCCGGGCATATCCAGCCCCATCTCGCGTACCAGGCGGGCCAGCAGCCGCCCGGCCCTCGCACGCGAGGTCATGGCCCACAGCAGCGTCTTTTCGCTCTCTTCCAGGCCCAAAAGATCCAGCAGCTTTTTGCCTGCCGTTCCCCGGCAAGGCAGGCTGTGGGCCGTTTTTATTCCCTGATCCCCGAGAAAGTCCAGAAACGCCTCTCCGTCCCCGCGCCCGACGATCAGATTTATCAGACATAGGTCATGCATAATGCATCCTCCCCCATGCGGCAATGGAACGCGCCGCTCATTCGATGATCTCCTCCGCCTCCGCCTGCGGCGCGGTCGCCTTCAGCGCGCGCTGTTTGCGCTTGAACACCAGCCCCAGCACCTGAAGCGTAATCAGGGGCGTCATGGCCACCATAGCCACCACGCCAAAGGCGTCCGTCGCCATATCCCCGCCCACGGCGGCGCACGCGCCCATGGCCATGGGCAAGAGGAAGGTGGCCGTCATCGGGCCGGAGGCCACGCCGCCGGAGTCAAAGGCGATGGAGGTAAAAATCGGCGGCACGAAGGGCATCAGCACAAGCGCCACGGCATAGCCCGGCGCCAGCAGCCACAGAATGGGCACGCCGGTCAGGATGCGCAGCATCGCCAGCCCCACCGACACCGATACGCCCACCGACAGGCTCAATCCCAGCGCGCGCGGAGGAATGGCGCCCGCGGTCAGCTCGTACACCTGCCGGCTCAGCACATGCACCGCGGGCTCGGCCGATACCACGAAGTATCCCATCAGCATCCCCAGCGGCACCAGCAGCCAGCGCCGCTCCATGCCCGCGAGGGCCTGTCCCAGGTAGTTGCCCATGGGCATGAACCCCACGTTCACCCCCGTCAGAAACAGCGCCAGGCCCACATACGTGTATAAAAGCCCCGCCGCGATGCGCAGCACCTCGCGCCTGGGCAGGTGCAGAATCATCAGCTGGCTCCCGGCAAAGAACGCCGCGATAGGCGCAAGGGCGATGGCCACCTCGCCCAGATATTCAGGCAGGGCATGGGCGAACTGGCGGGACAGCTCCAGCGTGTCCGCCGCGTCGAGCAGGGCGGCGTCCGGCCCATAGGCCGCGCCGTCCGGCCGGTAGATCAGGCCCAGCAGCATTACCGCCAGAATGGGACCTACGGAGCTGAGCGCCACCAGGCCGAAGCTGTCGTTTTCCGCATTGGGGTCGCTGCGGATGGCGCTCACGCCCACGCCCAGCGACAGAATGAAAGGCACCGTCATGGGGCCCGTGGTCACGCCGCCGGCGTCAAAGGCCACGGCCAGAAACGCCCCCGGCACAAACTGCGCCAGCACAAACACCAGCGCATAGCACCCCAGCAGCAGCCACGCCATGCGGATGCGCAGCAAAATGCGCAGAAGCGCCAGCACCAGAAACACGCCCACGCCCAGCGCTACCGATACAATCAGCGTCAGGTCCGGCACGCCGGGCACCTGATGGGCCAGCACCTGCAAATCCGGCTCCGATATGGTCACGATCACGCCGACCAGAAAGGAGCACAAAAGCACCACCCACAGCTTTTTGCTGCGGGTCATGGCTGCGCCCACGTGCTCGCCGATGGGGATCATGGCCAGGTCCGTGCCCAGCGTGAACAATCCCATGCCCACCACCAGCAGCACCGCGCCCGCCAAAAACGCCAGCATCGCGCCCGAGGGCGCAGGCACCGCCAGCAGGCCCAGCGCAATCACGATAGCCGTGATCGGCAGGACCGAACGCAGTGACTCCTTCCATTTTTCAATCAGCGCGCCGCGATGGCGCGCATGGCGCATCCGATCCAGCCTTCCTTTCAGTCGTCGTTGATTTCCAGCACGCATTGCTTCACCCCTTTGACGTTGTCGCTACGGGTTCGCCCAGGCCGCCCATCCACCGCGCCACCAGCAGGCCGGCCAGCAGCGCGGCAAGCTGCGCCCAGAGCGTCCACCCGCTTCCAAAGCCGGGAAACACCAGCGCTACCGACACCAGCAAAAAGCCCAGCACCGCGTAGCAGGTATATCCCCGCGCATGGTCAAACAGCCATTGAACCGCTTTCATCGAAACCAGCGCCGATGCCGCAAATCCCAGTGCAACCAGCGCCAGCAGGCCTGCCTGCGGGTGTGCCAGCGCGTCGAGATAGGCCTGATACCACCCCAGATTGATGAGGATAAACGACGTGGACAGCCCCGGCACCACCGTGCCCACGCCCTCCACCAGCCCCACCGCCAGCGCTCGCAGCGGCGTGAGCGACAGCGCCCGCTCCATGCCCTGCGCCCTCAAAAGCGCCATGGGCAGCGCGAGCAGCACGCCGCCCGCCAGCGCCCCCAGCCACCGCCTGCGAAAGCGCCCGTCCTCCTCAGCCTCGGCCAGCAGGTCGGGCACGCCGCCCAGAATAAAGCCCGTGAACAGGCACAGCATGGGCTTTTCATACAGCCGCATGGCCGCGCCCAGACCTCTGGCACCCAGCAGCAGCCCCGCCGCGCCGCCCACTGCCAGTGGCGCCAGAAACACGAGCTTCCTGCGCGTATCGTGGAAAATGCCCAGCACCGCGTCCAGCATGGGCCGGTAGAGCCCAAAGCTGACCGCCATCACCCCGCCGCTCACGCCCGGAAGCACGCAGCCGATTCCCATCAGCAGCCCTGCCAGCACATTTTTCCAAAAGCCACCCTGCCGCCGCATTGCGCACCGCCGCCTTTCCCCTTTCTGTTCAGACGAGCCTATGCGCGTCTCAAACGGCCTATACCGAGTATAACATGCCCTAGCGAAGGGTGCAACCGGCAAAGAAAATAGGGGGACCGATGGGCACCCAGTCCGGAAGGACGATGTTCCCGGTATCGCTTTTCGATTCGCCACCCCATACACTTTACCCGACTTCCTCGACACCTGGGCGTCCTGCCGTCATTCCATCCGCCGGGTCACCGGCACCCATACCTCATACCGTGTGCGAACCGGGTCCGGTTCCAGATATACCTCGATGTCCGGCCCGTCGGCATACTCATAGCCGGAGCCGGGCAGCCATTCGGTCACGATGCGTTTCTCCAGCGCCTGAATAGAGCGGCCCGTGCCCTCGCCGGAAAATACGGCCCAGGTGGCGGCGGGCACGGTATACGTCTCAAACGGGTCGGGATCGGCCTGCGAAGCCACGGCAATGAGGTATCGCCATGCTTCTCCTCCGGTGCACGCGCTGATGCCCAGTAGCCCTTTGGGTTCCCCGTCCATCCGCGCGGCCAGAGCGGCCACGGTGCCGTCGCGCGCGGCGGCGTCCCACATCAGGGGAACTTCCCGGAAGTTGTTTTCGATCTCGCGATCCAGCGGTCGGGAGATGCCCACCACGCGGAAAGCGTCTCTGGTTTCGATGCGGTACTGCATTTCTTCCCCTCCCTGTACGTTCAGGCTAAAAACCATTCTGGGGTAGCATTTGACCGGCACGCCTCCCATGCGGACTGCCGAGGGCGCAATCCCATGCACCGCCCGAAATGCCCGGTTGAACGCCGTGGGCGACTCGTAGCCATAGCGCGCCGCGATGTCGATGACCTTATCCCGCCCGGCCTGCAAATCTGCCGCCGCAAGGGACATTCTGCGCCGCCGCACATATTCCCCAAGAGGTACGCCCGCCAGATAGGTAAACATCCGCTGGAAGTGATAGGCCGAGCAGCAGGCAATACGCCCCAGCCGCTCACAGTCGATCTCCCCCGTCAGGCTGAGCTCGATTTCGTCCATGGCCCGGTTCCAGCGTTCGATCCATTCCATCCGGCTGATTCCTCCCTTATGTATGGACATTGTAGCACAATCGCCGGCGCCTGTCCTCTCCGCCCTTGCCTGAAAAAGAGAGCGGGACGGCAAGGACTTGCGTCCAGGCCGTCCCGCAGGACATGTGGTATCAGGTTTACTGGGCATATTCCGCCGCACTGGCGCCCGCGATGCGGCCGAACACGATGAAGTCAGCCACAGCGTTGCCGCCCAGGCGGTTGGCGCCATGCACGCCACCGGTGACCTCGCCCGCCGCGAACAGGCCGGGGATGGCCTCGCCCGCCTCATTGAGGACTTCGGTGGCGGTGTTGATCTTCAGGCCGCCCATGGTGTGGTGGATGC
>UQEF01000047.1 GCA_900540045.1 uncultured Eubacteriales bacterium
AAGAGCTGAAGGAAACCTATGGCGAGGAAATCATCCGGGAAAGCTATAACAGCGTATCAAGCCTGTGGACGCTGCCGCAGCTGCGCTGGCTTGCGCAAAACGAACCGGACACGCTCAAGAAAACCAGGAAACTCATGGCCGTGAAGGACTATGTGCGCTTTCGGATGACCGGCGATTATGTGACCGACGGCATTGAAGCCATGGGTTTTCTTCTGCTGGATGCAAAACAGAACAAATGGTCGCCGCTGCTGTGCAGCCTGGCAGGCATTGATCCCGATATTCTGCCGCCTATCGTAGACCCGATGACCAGCCTTTCTCCTCTGTGCAGGCAGGCCCAGGCCGATACCGGCCTGACGGACGCAACCCTCGTGATTGCCGGCGCAACGGATACCTCCATGGAGGTCTATGCGGCAGGGGCAATCCATCCCGGCCAGGCCACGGTGAAACTGGCAACCGCCGGCCGCATATGCCCCATTACGGACCATGCATTGGTAGATCCGCGGCTGGTCACCTACCGCCATGTGATCAACGGCCTATGGTATCCCGGTACAGCGACCAAAAGCTGCGCCGCAAGCAATCGCTGGTTCCGTGACACCTTTGGGGGTGATTTCAACACCTTGAGCGCGGAGGCTGCATCCGTGCCGCGCGGATGCGAGGGGCTGTTTTTCCATCCGTATCTTCAGGGGGAAATTACGCCGTATCTGGATGATAAGCTGCGCGCCAGCTTCGTCGGCGCATCAGGCGCGCATACCCGGGCGCATTTCAACCGGGCTGTGCTGGAGGGCGTAGCGTATTCAATGAAGGACTGCTACGAAACCCTTCGCGAACTCAACGCGGCCCCCAGCGAAGCCGTAGCCATCGGGGGAGGAATCAAAAGCGCGCTCTGGCGGCAGATTTTGGCCGATATGCTGGGAATTCCGCTTGCAACCGTGGAAAACGTGGACAGCTCATTGGGCAGCGCGATGCTGGCAGGCGTTGCGGCAGGCGTTTTCTGCGACCACAAGGACGCGGTTGCGCACTGCGTGCGTGTAACGGGCATGACCTTGCCAGATCCGGAAGGTCAGGCGTTTTACCAGCGGGGTTTCCAAATTTACCGGGACATTCAACGGGCCCTTGCGCCGGTTTATCATGAGATGTAAGGGGAGAAATACATGCGCATTCTGGTGTGCGTCAAACAGGTGCCGGATGCGGCTGAAGTCCGTCTCAATGAGGATTTTACGATTCAGCGCGAGGGAGCCGCACATAGGATGAACCCGGCGGACGAAAGCGCACTGGAACTGGGCCTCTCCCTTCGGGGTACGCACGGGGGAAGGGTTACGGTGCTGACAATGGGCCCCGCGCAGGCGGCGGGGATGCTGCGCGAAACCATCTCCCGCGGCGCGGACAGCACGCTGCTTTTGAACAGCCCCGCCTTTGCGGGCAGCGATACGCTGGCCACGGCACGCGCTCTGAAAGCTGCCGCGGAAACCCTGGGCGGCTTTGACCTTATTCTCTGCGGCAGGCGCGCGTCGGATGGCGAAACGGGGCAGGTGGGTCCCATGCTGGCCTCGATGCTCAATATCGCGTGCGTGAGCAATGCGCTGGATATGCAAATGGCGGATGGCTCTGCCGAGGTTACGCAGCTTTTGGAAAACGGCGTTCAGATATGGAGGGGCGATCTGCCGCTGGTTGTTACGCTATGCGAATGGAGCCACCGGCTGCGGCTGCCGGGATTGGTTGGCTTGAGCGCGGCGGCTCGTGCGGAGATTCAAACAATGGGTCCGGAGGAGATCGGTCTGCCCCGGGAAAAATGCGGCGCACAGGGATCGCCGACGCGGGTGATCCACGTTAGCGCGCGGCCTGTGGGTGCGCGCCCGTGCCGTCAACTGAAAACGGTCGAGGAGCTGCTGGAGGTGATGCCATGACGATTGTGGTCGTGTGTGTTGCGGATTCGGCGGCGGAACTGGTTGCCAAGGCCAGGACCCTGTCGGCGAAAGCGTGCGTGACAGCGCTGTGTGAGGACGATTCCTGTCCGTGCGCCGGTGAAGATCGCATCGTGCGGATCGGCAGGGTTGCGGACGATTGTGCGCAGGGTACCCGCATCGCGCAGGCATTGAAGGTGATTCAACCTGATATCGGCCTGTTTCCGGCAACGATCCGGGGCCGGTTTCTCTCAGCGTGGGTTGCGGCAAAGCTGGAGACGGGCTTGACCGCCGACTGCACGGAACTGGCCCTCACACCGGAGGGGAGGCTCTTGCAGACACGGCCCGCATTCGGAGGCAGCCTGACGGCGGATATTGTGTGCGCCGTGCACCGCCCCCAGCTGGCGAGCGTGCGCCCCGGCGTATTTGGCCAGCCGCCGCCCGGCGAAAGGCCCGAGGCGGTGCGTATGGATTTGCCCGAAACGGTTGGCCTGCTCACGCCCCTTCGCTTTCTTCCATCCGAGAGCGGCATCGCGCTGCAATCGGCACGGGTGATTGTAACGGGCGGAAAAGGGGTCGGCGGCAAACGGGGCTTTGAAAAGCTGCAAGAGCTGGCCAGGCTGTTAGGCGGCATGGTTGGCGCGACGCGGGGAGCCGTTGATGCAGGATGGATATCCTATTCACACCAGATCGGTCAGACCGGCGTCACCGTTCGCCCTGAATGGTATCTGTGTTTTGGGGTGAGCGGCATGATACAGCATGTGGCCGGCATGAGCGCGGCAAAGAAGGTGATCGCCGTCAATTCAGACCGCAGCGCGCCCATCTTCCGCTGCGCTGACTATGGCTTTGTAGGCGATTGGGAAGCTGTTGCAGACCAGATGATAAAACGCCTTAAGGAAAGGAAGGAGAAACCGTGAATTACAAAAAGACCTATGTACCTAAAAAGGGCTATACCCCGCTGTGCGAAATTGGAAAATGCTCACTCAAAGAGCTCGAATTCGGGATCATTGAACTGTCCGACGGTGAAACCCTTGACTTCGATACCCGCGACCGGGAAACCGCTTTCATCATCCTGAGCGGCAAGGCGGACTTTCAGGCCAATGGCGTGGGGTATGGTAGCGTAGGAAGCCGCCGCAATGTGTTTGAAAGCCCCAAAGCCGAATGCTTTTATGCTCCGCGGGACTGCAAGGTGCAGATCCACAGCCCGTGGAATGTGAGAATTGCCGTATGCGCCACGCCGGTTGCCGAAAAAACCGAGCCGCAGGTTATTCATCAGGATGCCGTGCGGGTGGTGCGCCTGGGAGAAAAGCCCTGGGAACGCGATACCAGCTTTATTGTAGATGGCTCGACCAACGCAAAAAAGCTGACCATTGGAGAAGCCTACATTACGCCGGGCAACTGGGCCGGCTTTCCGCCACACAAACACGATGTGGACAATATGCCTTCGGAGGGAATTCTGGAAGAAATCTACTATTTCCTCTTTGATCCCCAACAGGGGTTTGGCGTGCAATGCCTTTACACCTCCGATGGTGAAATCGACGAGGCGTATCGCGTAAAAAACGATGAGCTGGTAGAGTTTCCCCGCGGCTACCATACCACCGTGGGCGCGCCGGGATACAACACCTACTTTCTGTGGCTTATGGCCGGCGAGCATCAGGGATTCTATCGCTCCAACGATCCGGACCATGCTTGGGTAGCAGCCGTGGAAAATCTTCTGAAAAAACGTTGATTTGCCATGCAAATCCGGCCGGGACCGGGATAGCAGGAGGAGGGTTGCCGCTCTCCAGGAAGCGGCAGGGCAACCTGGTGATAACTGCGATCTAAAGGCGGACGTATCGCGCGTGAGAGCATGCTCCCCTCTGCTTTCCAGCGATCCTGCGTAAACACGAAGCAGAACAGAACTTCATCATAACCGAAAAAGCCGGGCCAACCAGGCTCCGGCTTTTTCTCATGTCAAGAAAAACGGAGGAAGAAGCAGCAGCAGTGTCCGGGCTGGAAAACAGCATGATTACCGCAAGGATCGGTGATTGTCACCGTTCCCGTAGTTTTGGTTTTTCACAAACTGGTTTGCGGCCTCTGATAAGAATGAAGTCAGTCCGCAATGAAAACACCCCATCTCGGTTATGCAGCGCAGGCGCTAAGAGACCACAACAGAAAATTGCATTAGCCCAAAAAACAGGAGGGTTGTTTGCTCCAGTAGCCAAGGTTTTTCTTCAATCCAATGATTTTAAAATCAAAATATTGACATTAGAAGAAAACAATATTAATATACTGATAAAAGTTTGCATATCGCCCCACATTCTTTGTGAGGTCAGCTGTGGTGATCACGACTGTAAGGAAAACCCCTCATGCCTGATCAGGTGATCGGAAGAATTTGCAAACAAATGGAATCCCGCGCTGTTCAGGCGTATACCTGGAAAGCCGGTGGAGAGTCCTTTTCGCCTTGACTGGTGCCAGCTCGAATCAATTCTATTGTTTGAGAGAGTAGGGAATATGATGAAAAGGTTTTGCTGTTGGATCTTGATACTCTGCATGGTTTGCAGCTTCAGTGCCGCAATGGCGGAAGATGAATGGACGTGTGAAAACTGTGGCAGCGAGGCGCTGGGAAATTTCTGCTCGAATTGCGGCAGCAGCAGGCCAGATGAAACGTGGACTTGTATCAACTGTGGCAGGGAAAACCAGGGAAATTTCTGCTCGAATTGCGGCGCCGCAAAACCGGAGGGGGAAATGTGGCAGTGCCCGGTCTGCGGCGAATATGCGACAGGCGGTTCCTGCGCCAATTGCGAGGCAAACGGCCTCAACGGCGACATGCTGACGTATTATTACGCCCGGTCCGTATATCAGGATCTTGACATCCCGTATCTTACCAATTTCATGAGATGGCGGGACGGCGCGGAGGAAACCTCGGCTCTGGCTGTTTTCGTGCGTGATCCCGGTTCGGATGAGGTGGGAATGTTCACAGACGCGGGCATCGTTTCGGATGAGCCCTTTCCGGAAAAACGGACACGAAAGCACGTAAAAAAGCGGGGGTGAATCTTTGACATTCAGGAAGACGCTCGTTCATGCTGCCTGAGGCGGCGGAAGGGTGGCCTCAAACTGTGCAAGAGCTTGCCATCCTAATGCGGAAGGTGGCCGTACTGAGTTGTAGAAGGCCTCCAGATAGGCCAATACGTCGGTCTGTGCGGCTGGCTCTGGTGGGATAGTGCTTGAGATGGATCAGCTCGCGCTTGAGGCGGCTGAAGAAATGCTCTGCCACGGCATTGTCGTAGGGATCGCCCTTGCGGGAGATGCTCTACCGGATTCCATAGAACTCCAGCCGTTCCCGGAAGGCGAACGCGGCGCATTGGACGCCCCGTTCACTGTGAAAGATGAGTCCCTTGGGCGGGCTGCAGCGGCGGACTGCCATGTCCAGCGCTTCCAGGGTCATCACGGTATCAATAGCACTGGAAAAGGCATAGCCCACCCTTTTGTAGGTACACAAGCCCTTGATGATGGCCGGATAGAGCCAGCCCTCTCCGGTGGGAATGCAGGTAATATCGCCCTCAGGCCTGATTTGGTTGCTCAAAAAAGAGAAGATTGGAGGCGACGGGATGGCTGTGCCGGGAGTTGGTGGTGACTTTGTAGGCCCAGCGTCTCACAGAGGCGATCCCTGAAAGCCGCATCTGCCGGTGGACACGCTTGCGGGAACAGCCGAATTCCGGCTTCAACAGATGGTAGTGACTGTCCAGGCCCAGGGCGGATGGGTCAACCCCAAATTCTGTATAAACTCCGTCGGGGTGGGAATAGAGCGAAGTGATAACAGTGCGGCAGCAGGTTAAACCGGCTGCCGTCTTGTTTGCATCATAACGCCGGTGGGGGTGGATGTCAAGGGCGGCGAAGCCGTTCATCTTGCCCTTGACATCCAGCCACAGCGGTGTTACTCGGGCATACGATCGACAAAATAGATTGCCAACTGAGCGTGGATCAGGCTCCAGTCCTGTCGCCATCCGCTCCACTTTTTCGTACTATCCATCATAGCCAAATACAGCATTTTCAGCAGGCTGTCATCGGTAGGAAAGACGGGCTTTGCCTTGGTTACCTTGCGCAGCTGGCGATTAAAACCCTCAATCGCATTAGTGGTGTAGATTAGTCTGCGCACCTCCTGGGGGGTGCTTGAAATAGGTACTGAGATTGGCCCAGTTCACCCGCCAGGATTGGGAGATTTTCGGGTATTTCTTGTCCCAGCGTACCCCAAAGGCGTCCAAAGCATCCAGGGCTGCCTGCTCGTCTACAGCGGCATAGACCGCCTTCAAATCAGCCATAAGTGCCTTCAGATCTTTGTAGGACACATACTTGCTGAAACTGCGCAGCTGGTGGATGATGCAGTTCTGGATCTCGGTCTGTGGGAGGGTGGCGTGGATGGCCGCATCAAATCCCGTCAAATTGTCCGTGCAGGTGATAAAAATATCCTCTACGCCCCGGTTTTTCAGACCGTTGAGCACAGTCGTCCAGAACTTAGCGCTCTCGTTTTCGCCTGCCCACATGCCCAGAATATCTTTCCTGCCACCCAGATTGACCCCAATGGCAATGTACACCGCTTTCTTCACGATCTGTCCTTTGCTGCGGACATGGTAGTGGATGGCATCCAGAAATACCACGGCGTAGATGGATTCCAGAGGCCGCTGTTGCCACTCCTTGGCGATGGGCAAGATCTTGTCCGTAATTCGGCTGACTGTGCTGTCTGAGACGAAAATGCTGTAGATGTCCTGAATATGGGCCTCACTATCGCCAGTGGTCATGCCCTTGGCGTACATGGGCAGGATTTTATCCTCATGTCCTGACTGATACTGGTTTGGTTCTTTTTCAGCACCTGGGGCTCAAATTCTCCTTTGCGGTCTCGGGGAACCGATACCTCCACATCTCCGAAACCGGTGCGCGGTCTTTTGCTGCTGTGGCCGTTTCGGCTGTTGTCTGTGTCCTTATTCTTGTAGTCATACTTGATATTGCCCAACTTATCGTCCAGTTCAGCTTCAAGGCCATTCTCCATGAATTCGGCAATGGTCTCCTTGAACAGATTCTGGATATCATCCATGCTGCCGATGCTTGCCATCTGCAGTAGCTCTCGGATCTTCTCTCGACGGGCATTTTCTTCTGGGGTGCGATTCTTTCTGGCCATATATAAAACCTCCTGTGCGGTGCTTCTATTCTACACCTCTCAGGAGGTTTACACAAAACTTGGGATAGTTTTGAATGATCCTTTGATGATTTTGCCTAGGAACTTGATGGCTATATCAATAGGTATAACCGCAAGCGTACCAGGCTGCCCTTAGGCTGTCTCAGTCCTTTGGAATATAGATAGCACCCTGGTTTTGCGGCATAACTTGTCCAACCTCCTGTCCGCACTCTCTTCCTCAAAAGCAACCGCATTTCTGATTTCTATCCGGCATTTATCCCCTGTTGATTCTGCGGATGGTCTCAAGTGGGATTTTGGCTTCTCTTGCCTGCGTCAGAAGGCCGTTGGTTTCCGTGCCCACATCCGTAAGCTGTGTATAGCAGTACCCCTGCACGTCGGGAGAGTTGAGCAACGCGGTAGTCAGCGCGCGGTACTTGTCCTCAAACGCTTTGGCATCGGTTGTCTCGCAGTAGCCCCAAGCATTATCTGCCACAGGTCCGGCTGCATATTTGATGCCGCCGTACTCCGATACAAGCACCGGTTCACCCTGATAGGAAAAGCCTTGAGCATACAAGCTGTGCTTGCCGGGATGCAGCATCAGAATCTGTTCCATGTTCCTGTAACGGGCAGCCAGCAGCTCTGCATCCGCTGTATAATCGTGTAGGGTCAGAAGATCCCCGCCGGTGTGTTCCCAGCCGTCATTGCAAATCACGGGCCGCGTGGGGTCAAGCGAACGCGTCAGGTGGTACAGCGCCTGGCAATGGGCCTGCTGCGCCGGGTCCGTATGAATGGCGGGCACACCCCAGGATTCGTTCAGGGGAGTCCATGCCACAATACAGGGGTGGTTGATATCCCTGAGTACCGCCTCCTGCCATTCCCGGTACAGACGGCATGCGGCATTGGGGGAATAAACGTATGCCGATCCTATCTCGCCCCAGACCAGCAGTCCCATCCGGTCGGCATGATAGAGAAAACGCGGGTCCTCTACCTTTTGATGCTTTCTGACGCCGTTGAAGCCCATTTGCTTGATGAGCTGAATGTCCTTGATAAAGGCTTCGTCATCCGGCGCAGTCAGCAGGGAATCCGGCCAGTAACCCTGATCCAGCACCAGCTTTTGATAATACGGACGGTTGTTGAGCAGAAAAACACCGTCCTCTACAGATACCTTGCGCATTCCAAAGTAGGAGCGCACCCGGTCCAAAGTCTCTCCTTCCCGCTTTACGGTAAACAGCACATCAAACAGGCGAGGCCTTTCCGGCGTCCAGCACAGCTCCTCAAAGAAATCACATTGTATGAGCGTATCCGCCGAATCCAGCGGAACGGCAAAAGACCCCGTCCGGCCGGAGGCGTTATGAGAAAGGCGGACAACCTCCCGCCGGTCGAGTGTAATAACGGTTTCCAACGTGCAACCGGTTCCCTGGCTGAGGGTGTAGTCGAAGCGAACCGCGCGCCGGTCAAACAGCGGCGTAATGATGCAGTTTTTCAGATAAAGCGGCTCCACGGCTTCCAGCCATACGCTCTGCCAGATTCCCGTTGTTCTGTCATAAAAGATACCGCCGGGTTTTTCCTTCCAATACTGTTTCCCCCGCGGCATTTCCAGGTCAAACGGGTCGTCCTCCACCTCCACTTCAATCACGAAGCGTTCCTTTGAACGCAGAAGGGGCGTAATATCCGCGGAAAACGGCGTTTGTCCGCCCATGTGCGCGACTGCCAGCCGGCCGTCCACAAAGACGCGGCAGCTGTAATCTACTGCGCCAAAATGCAGCAGAAGATTATGCTCTCTCATTCTTTCAGGCAGTTCGACCGTGCGGCGGTAATACACGCGGTCGTGAAAGCCACGTTCTTCTATGCCGGAAAGCCGTGTTTCACAAGCAAAAGGGACCCTGATAACGCGGTCAAACGTAGGCGAATCAATTGAAAACTGCCAGTCGCCATTGAGCGGCAGCCAGTTTTCCCGTTCAAAATCAGGCCTTGGAAACTCGGAGCGCGGAATGGTATGCAACGCGGTTCTCCTCCTCTCAGATAACAGGATTCAGCCAGTCTGACAAATCACACGGGGGCAGGTCGTTTTTCAACGACCCGCCGCCCGCTGCCGCGCTCAGCGCAACGCATCCCAGGATTCAATTCGGTCCAGCGCAACCTGACGGAAGGTGCCAGGCCAGTTGACCAGCCATTCCGACGATACAAATATGCGTTTGTCAGGTCTTCCCCAACGCGTGTGCCGCACGGATTCATCCTGACTGCCCGCGGGACGCACACGGTTATGGATAACCAGCGTGCCGTCAGAAATCAGCTGGATTCCGTTATACCACAGGGCACGCGCGCGCTTCAGCCAGATATCCTTGCCTGTAAGCTGCGCCAGTTCAAGGTATTCCGGCACATAATACAGGCCATAGGGGTCCTGCGCGTTATGCGCAGCCGAGACAGAGGTGCCGCCATACGTGTCATAGCCGATTTTTTTGGCCATGGAATCCTCCGGGAAGCATACGGAGTAATGCCACTGCCAGGTTGCCAGGTAATAGGCCACTTCCTCAGCCGCATCCACATAAGCGCGGTCCCTGGTCAGATGGTAGCATTCCAGCGCCGCGCGCAGCAGCGGCGCCGCGGATTCCTTGTCAATGCAATAGCTGTCCAGCGCTCCGGCGGTGGTAAAGCCGTTTTTCGCAAATTCCCCATAATAGAAGGCAAAGGCCCTTAGCGCGCAATCAGCATATTTCTGTTCGCCGGTAAGGGTATGCGCGTCCAGAAGAGGAAGGATCATGAAAGCGCCGACGCTGCCATGGGCGGCGTTGATCGTGCCATCCATAAACCAGCTCTTGGCAAATTCGCCGCTGTCCAGCTGCGCGCGCAGGGCAAAATCGCAAATGCCCAGAGCCAGCTTTTCATATTCCGGACGGGGAGTTCCCGCCTGTTCTGCCAGCCTGGCCGCCTTAAAAAAGTAGGTCGCCGCAGTGCCCAAATTGCAGGCGTCCAGATCCACCGGTATGTCTCCGTTGATGATGGAATCCAAATGGGCTGGGTCCGCCTGAAGCTTTACCAGCATGAGCCCATTGGGCAGCGCCGCGTATCTGACCCATGAATCCAGCACACTCAGCGCCTTGTCACGCAGGTCCGCGTCTCCGGTTTTGATGTATTCTCTCAAAAGCCCGCACGCAACAGACGCATTTTGGCCTACCCATCCGATTTCAAAGGTTCCTGACTGAACAAAGGCGGCTTTCGCGTCATCCCAGTGCATGCCGGAGGCAAATCCGGTAACGCCGTCAAAATTCTTTCGCCACAGCTGTCTGAAATACAACGTGTCCAGCTTCACCAGCTGTTCCGGCGTCTTCTCCATTTGCAGGGGTCGCTCGAAATAACGCCATGCAAAATCCAGCAGCTCATGATAGCCCTGTCGGGGCTGACGAACCGCCGAGACCTTCAAAATTGCCTGAAAGCTCTGTCGGGGCGTCATGGTTCCCTGAAACGAGGGTTCCCAGCAGCGCTTAAACAGTACCTTCGGTCCCTCCTGCTCCGGCCAGAGCAGGCTCTGGCACGCCGCGTCTCCCTCTTTGGCAAGGCAGCCGCTCATGCCGCCCTCTTCCCCGCCAAACAACCCCACCGTCCAATGAGCACCTTCTGCATAGGTACACGCGGGAATCGCCACGCGGTGCCAGGCGTAGGTCCAGGGCTTCCCTCCGCATTCATAGCCGGAATACTGCGCGCCGCTGCCCCAACCGTTTCCGTTATAGTTGACCGCGGGAACCTGCCAGTATGCGAGCGGCTCCTGCTGGACCAGCGTCATGCGCATCGCATCGACGGGAACCGGGCTGCGCCGGGTCCAGCGCCACGCCCCCTCCTCCAACGGTTCAAAGGTATCTTCACAATTTCCCTCACGGGGAATGACGATCACCTTATCCTGATCCCACATCAAACGGTGTTCCTGTTCATCGGCAATCCATTGAAACGCCATGTAAAAAACCTCCTGCGCCTATGCTATGCATTGGTAAAGGGAAAAGGCTGCGGCACGGTCGACGGGCCGCGAACCGTTAAAATGTCCGGGCCGCCGTCCGGATCCGGCACAAATTTCATGGGGTCCAGGCAGGTCATCCGCGGCTCCACCTCCGTGGGAGAGACATGCCGGTGATACCCCATGTACATCCGCGAGCGGTCGCGGTTGTAGATTACGATGCCGTCTCCCACGCCATCCGCCTGAAAATGATGGTGCAGGATGGGATTGTGTCCGTAGCGCCGGTAAGGGCCGAATACATTATCGGCCACCGCGTAGGACTCACCATAGTGGCCCAGATAATGCCCGTCGGCATAGATCATGTAATACCATCCCCCATGGGGAATGATCACGCCGCCTTCCACAATGCGGCCATATTCGTCCGCCTCGTAGTCCTCCTGCGGACTGAGCACATGTACCAGCGTATCGTCCTGGGGCGTAATCACCCCTTCGGACACCGTCAGGCGCTGCAGGTAAATGTGATTGCCCCGATCGAAGCGCACATAGGTGATGTAGCACTGCCCGTCCGTATCCACAAAGGGCATTCCGCCAATTTCCTCCGTATCCGGATGCAGCGGCCGGGTGGTACGCATTTCAAAGGGCCCCATGGGCGAACGCGCCACCGCATAATACACGTGGAAGTTCTCCTCGCCCCTGAAGCGCCCCGCCGCAAAGAGCAGATAAAAGTATCCCTTGTATTCAAACACATTGGGACTCATGCAAAAGGCGCCCAGCAGGCTTTTGTCACGGTACAGCACGGGCTGATAAGGGCTCCAGTTAACCAGATCATCCGACCAGGCCGCGCGGAAAATGGCGTTGGCGTCCCCCAAGCGGTCCAGTCCGGCATGCTCGCCGTTTTGAAGCAGGTAGGCATCCTCCCGGCTGTCAGGGTCGTTGGGCACACGGTTGTAGATGTAGTACCGGCCTTCGTGGAGCAGAATATCCGGGTCCGCTCCGGTCAGCACCGGGTTGGTAAACATGGGAACCTTCGGCTTATCGTCCGTCCACCGAACAAGCCGCTCGCCCCGCACCTCCGCCGTCCCGTTTTCCAGGTACAGTCCCGCGCTGCGGCCCGGAAGCTCCAGCGCAAACTCAAACTTGGGCCACGGCTCCCCGTCCAGCGGGTTTTCATTCAGCCACAGCCGAAGAACGGAACCGTCATAGCGTGCGCGCAGCGGATACCATGTTTCCTGCTTTATGGGCAGCCTGCGCATGCCGCGGTCGATCAGAACCGCGCGGCTTTTACATTCCATAAAATACACGCATTGTTTTTCGGCGCTGGCAATCAGCGCATAGCCGTTCCCGCCGCCATTTATGCCAAGCAGCAGCCCGGCCCTTCCCTGCGGGTGATGGAAGCAGATTTCCGCCGAATATTCAAACGTCTCGGGGGCCTCGCGAAGTTCGGGCATCTGCCGAATCGCCGTCGCCTGCTGAAACGCAATTCCCATCGCATTTCCTCCTGTCAGCAAGTGAAAAGAAGCCGCCCGCCGCCTCTTTGTGCGGCGGGCGGTGAAAGAGAAAATGTTATTGAGCCAGATAACGGTCCAGCGCGTTCTGGGTAATCTCAATGGCGCGCTGCATGCCGCGGGCGTCCAGCTCCTGCAGATAGGTATCGTAGTAGTCCAGGCTCTCGGCGCCGGTGATGAACTTGAGCATCATCTCCTGCGCATAGGTATCCACCTGAATCATGATATCCGCCCGTTCCTCAGACTCCTCCGTCGTCAGGGAGATCGGCGGCATACGCAGGTAGGACTGTTCGTTGGTATCGTCCTTCCACATGGTGCGGATCCGCAGGGCCTCCTCGTTGGACGCGGTGCCCGGATGGCCGATGCTGTCGGGATAGCAGTAGCGGCTTCCAAAATGAATCTTGAGCGCGTAGGAGACGTTGGAAATGGTCATGCCGTCGGCGTTATTGAGAATGACATCCGTAAACTTCGGCAGGCCGTCGTCGCCCCAGTTCCAGTGCTCACCCTCCAGGCCGAAGGAGAAGTACAGGCTGCCCTCGTAGGTATAGCCATAGTTGAGATACTGCACGGCAGCCTCTACGTTTTCGCAGGCGGAGGTAATCACAGTGACCCATGCGTTCATCTCGTCCACGGGCCAGTTGGGCAGGTTGCTGCCAATCACGGAGTCTGCTTCCTTGCGCATATAGGGCAGGTTGGTCACGGTGAACTTATCAGCCACGCGGCTGTAAGTGGCGTCCACGCTGTCGCCGATGCAGGCAAGCTGGCCCACGTCAAACATGGCCTGGGCCTCGCTCTGCGTCAGGGAGCGAAATCCTTCATCAGATAGCCCTTTTCATACCAGCTGTGCATCAGGGTAAGGAAATCCTTGTACTGAGGCGCGTTGGCCCAATAGCCCGCAGTGGAGTCGTCGGCCAGGTACCAGTCGTTAAGCATGTCAAAGGCGCCCATGAGCAGGTTGATCTGCTCAGCGGATTTACGCGAGATGAACAGCGGCACAACGCCGGGCTTGTTATCCAGCACAGCCTGGAAGAACGCTTCGTATTCCGCGATGGTTTTTGGCTCCGTCATGCCAAATTCATCCAGCCAGTCCTTGTTGACGTTAAAGCGCACATAAGGCATGGGGTCGGCATAGGTGATCTTGTAAAAGCCATATACCTTGCCGTCGTCGATGATCTGGCGCTGGGCGACCTCGTCATGGTTGATGACTTCCTTGTACTGCGGCGCGTACTCGTCAAGATAGGGCGCGATATCAATGATGGCGCCATCCTCATACAGAGCCTTCAGTCTGCCGGAATACCAGTCCTCCCGCTGGAGCTGAATCATGTCGGGCAGCTCGCCGGAGGCCAGAAGCAGCTGCAGGCTTTCCGTCTCGGTGCCGGCGGCAGGATGGATAAACTCGATGTCCACGCCCGTATTGGCCTGAACGGCCTGATAGGATGGATTTTCATCATAGCTCGAAATGAAGTTTGCGGCACCCGAGTTGATGGGCATCCAGTAGGTCAGGGTTACGCCTTCCTCATCAATGGGGTACTGACCCTCGTTCATGGGCGGGGGCGTATAGTATCCTTCAAGGTGCTCAGCCGCAAGCGCAGAACCGCAAAGGAGTGCAAGGGCCAGTGTCAGGGTGAGGATTCGTTTCAACATGTGGGGTTTCTCTCCTTTCATTTTTCATACGGATTCTATATGGACGCACGAGCGCGCCAATATCATGCTGCCGGATGCCTGGGGTCATTCCTTGACCGAACCCAGCATAACACCGGAAATAAAATACTTCTGCACAAAGGGATAGACGCACAGAATGGGAAGAGTGGAGATGACGATGCTGCAATATTTGATCAGCTCCTCCAGATACATCACGCCATCCACAGAGCTGGCCTCGCCCGCCGCCGTGCTGGCCGAGCTGGAAATGAGGATTTCTCTGAGGAACAGCTGCAACGGAAACCGGTCCCGGTCCCTCAGATAAATGGATGCGCTGAACCAGCTGTTCCAATGCTCCACCACATAGAACAGCACCACCACCGCCAGCGTCGCCTTGCTCAGCGGAAGAATGATTTTGAACAGAATGGTGAAGTCGTTGGCCCCATCGATCATGGCCGATTCCTCCAGCGCGGCGGGCACGCTGACAAAGGCCGTGCGCATGACGATCAGGTTGTAGGTGTTGATCGCCACGGGCAGCAGAATCGCCCACCGGCTGTCGTACAGTCCCAGGTCCCGAACGTTGAGAAACGCGGGAATAAGCCCGAAGTCCATGTACATGGTAAACACGATCAGCAGCGTCAGCGGCCCTTTGAGCATCATGCGCCTGCGCGAAAGCACATAGGCGCCCAAAATGGTCAGCACCATGTTGATGGCCGTGCCTACCACAAGGTAAAACAACGTGTTCATATAGCCCGTGAGGATATTTTTATTTTGCAGCACCATTTTATAGCCTTCCAGACTAAAACCCATCGGCAGGCTGATCAACCCCTTGTAGCCGATCAGACTGGTAGGGTCCGAAAAGGAGGCCATCAGACAGTGCCACAGCGGATAGAAAAAGATGACCGTAAGCAGCGCCAGCACGAACAGATTTATGCCGTGAAGCGTTTTCTCTCCCCTGGTTGAGCGGTCTACAACAGCCATATGCTCTCCCCCTTACCACAGGCTGGTTTCGGACGAACGACGGAAGATGCCGTTGACCGTTGCCAAAATCAAAATGCTCAGAATCGAATTGAAAACGCCCACCGCAGCGCCCATGCTGTACTTGCCGTTCAGCAGGCCGTAGCGATACATATAGGTGGAAATCACATCGGCGGTTTCATACGTGAGGGGATTATAAAGCAGCAGGATTTTTTCGTAGTTCACCGAAAGCACCCGGCCCACGCGCATGATCAGCTGGATGGTAATGACCGGCATCAGCGAGGGCAGCGTAATGTGAAGGATGCGTTTGAGTTTGCTTGCGCCGTCTATGTAGGCGGCCTCGTAAAGCTGCGGATCAATGGTGGAAAGAGTGGCCAGATAGATGATGGAATCCCACCCGCATTCCTGCCAGATGGATGAGGAAATATGAATGGTGCGGTAGTATTCCGGCACGCCCAGCAGATTGGGCGACGCCCATGAGGGGTTTACAAATTGAATGATTTGATTGATAATACCGGTGGAGGCGCAGAAGTTTCGCAAAATGCCGCACACCACGACCAGAGAGATGAAGTGGGGCATGTAGCTGACGGTCTGCACCAGCTTTCGGCCGGCGCGGCTTTTAATTTCGTTAATCATGAGCGCCAGCAGAATGGGAGCCGGAAACGCAAACACGATGGAATACAGGCTCAGAAGCAGCGTGTTGCGCAACAGCCTCCAGCAGTCCTTCATCTGAAAGAAGTCAATGAAGTTTTCAAGCCCAACCCATTTGCTCCCGGCGATGCCCTTGTACAGGTTGTAATCCTGAAAGGCGATGATCATTTTGGTCATGGGGCCATACTTGAACAGAATATAAAAGACAAGCACAGGAATAACCATCAGATATACGTATTTATTCCTGGCAAAGTCCTGTCCAAGGCGTTTGATGACCTTTCTTTTTGCTTTTACGGATAGCTGAACACTGCTCAAGGCCAAGCCTCCTCTTTTTAATGTTTTTTGTTTTCTCCGGATTCTCTTGTGCAATTCGAGCCTAACATCGCCCTGCGCTGCTGCGCAAGTTGTTGTTCGTTCCCGCGCGTATGTTTTGCCGTTGCAGACGATATGTAATTCATTTTTCGCGCCCGTTATCATAAACAAATTGCTTTTATGCCCACATCCCCCTAAGATAATAAAAAGGGAAACTTTACTTTTTCATCTTTATAATGAACAGGAGACCGTGATTCTTCCATGCTGCGAAACAACAATCTGCGCATTCGGTATATTGCCTCGCTGCTTTTGGTCATGGTACCCATATTGATTTTTTCCGTGGTACTGTACACAAGCACTACTGAAAGAAGCATTCAGTATATCAACGATCAGTCTTTGCAAAGGTTCACCTCAGCCACAGAAAACATTTCCAATATTGTAGACCGCCTGCAATATACGGCAACCACTGCTTTCGGTGTGGAAAGCGAAATCGGCACCGATGAACGGGGGCGCGTCACCCTCATCTCGGAAAGCGGGCTTTGCGCCGCGCTCATGGCTCTGGAAGAACGCATTGTACCGGATGTAACGGTGCTGTTCTATATCAAGGGAGACAAGAACATTTATTCGTCGCAGGGGAAAATGCTCTACGGGGATTATGAACGCCAGGTCCTGGCCGTCTACGACCCGACCTCGTCCTCGCTGTATACGCAGATTCAAGGCATCGAATCCCCCGAGCTGCTGCCGCTGCTGGACAGCGAGGCGCGCAAGCTGAGCGGGCTGGTCTATGCGCTGCCCTTTCCTACGGGCATGGCCAGCAAGGGCGTTATGCTCTTTGTGCTTTCGGACGACGTGATCGCATCCGAGTTTGAAAACTATCTGGGTACCATGGGCGAAAGCCTGTACCTGTATGACAGCAAGTATACGCTGCTGTATGAATGGTCCACAGCCGGGGAGACGCTTTCAGTGAGCGACGCCATGCGGATTCGGGGCATGGGAATTGTAAACACGCGGAAAAATGGCAGGGATATGGTAAGCATGCGCGTAAGCGACAGCAATCTGGGCCTGTTCTGGGTTCTGTCCAGCGCTTCCGACGTATTTTACAGCTCCATGAAACCTTCGCAGAACCTGATGCTGGTGCTGATTCTTACGCTGATCGTGCTCACCTGCGGCCTGATCGTATGGATTGCCTTTTTCAATTACAAGCCCATTCAGGAATTGCTGCAGCACGTGACAGGCCGGAAATGGACCAGGCAGCGGGAAAACGAGCTGGACCTGATCCGCTCCACCTATGACCAGACGGTGGATGAGGCGCAGGCGCTGTCCGAGCAGCTTAACGAAATGACCCCGCTGATTGCGCAGCAGTTTGTCCGGCGGCTGATTTTTGGCCGCATCAAAAGTCCGGAGGAATGCGCGGCATTAGCCAGCCGGGCGGACATGGATTTTCATCACGAGTGGGTGCTGGCGATGTACCTTTCCTTCTCGGGCAAGGAAGCAGAGACGCAAATGGAGCAGGCGGCGCTGACCGCGTCGCGCTTTTCTCCCATGGGGGCCTTTGCCGCGCTGGGTGAGCTGCCCGGTGAAAACGCCCTTTGCGTTTTGATCAGCTTTGACGCAAGCGAGGACGCTGTTGCCCGACAGGTTTGGGAATATGCCCGGCAGCTTTATGCCTACATGCAGGAAAGCGGCGTTGCTCCCAATGTCATCGGCATTGGCTCCGCCTATCACAGTCCGCTGCAGATGAACGAATCGTTTGCGGAGGCTTGTGCGGCCGTACAGCTGATGCCGCCTGACAAAAGGCTGTGGCGCTATGGCGACGTGGAGCCGGACAGCGGCGCCTTGCCCGAAGACAGCTTTCACGGCCTGTCTCCCCTGTCCGTTTCGCTGCTGAGCGAAGGACTGCACCGCGGAGATTGCGCCATTGCGCTTCGCGCGCTCAATGACATGCTTCAGAATATCGCTGCCGTAACCCACTCGCTGGCCTTTTTCCGCTTTTGCTGTTCCGAGCTGCTCGCCACGCTGATTCGTCAGGCAAACAGCCTGCACCTTCCCCTGTCCAAAACCTCCATCCAGCATCTGATCACCATTACCTCGCCAGAGGAGTTTTCCCAGCAGGCTACCCAAATCGTCTCCGAGCTGTGCGAAATTATGCGCCGGCGCATCAGCGAGGAGGATTCCTGTCTTAAGCGCCGTCTTATCGATTATATCCTGACCAATTTCAAAAGCCAGGATCTATCCATTCAGCGCGTGGCGGAAGGCACTGGCATTCCCCGGGGAGAAATCAGCACGCTGCTCAAGGAAGAAACCGGACAGGGTTTTGTGCAGTATGTTTCCTACCTTAGACTCAACGAATTCAAGCGCATGCTGGAGCAGAGCGATCTGACCATTCGCGAGCTGGTTTTGTACGTGGGCTATAATGACGTGCCCAATTTCCTGCGCAAGTTCAAATTTCTCGAGGGAATGACGCCCGGGCAATACCGACAGCTGCACAGGAAACAGCCATAAGCCGCGTCGGCACAATGCCACAGGCAGTTCTTTCCCCCTTCCCGTCCTGAAATCCTGCTTTTATGCCAGCAGGCTCCAGTCCTCTTCCCCCACCACCGCCACAAGGCGGTCCAGCGCTGTCAGCCGGTATGCGGATAACCAGGATACCAGCCAGTCGTTAAAATGCCCCCGTTCCTCGCAGTCAGGCCGGTATTTGGTCCACCGGCATTGGAAAAACCCTTCGTTCTGGCTGCCAAGAGGTCTGGGCAGGCTATGGACCTTCTCTCCCTCCTGTGCCGTAATGCCCAGCAGGGATTGATCCCACATCATCCGCGCCCATAAAAGCCAGCGCTGCTGTCCCGTATGTTTCCACAGGCGGACAAATTCCGGCGTCAGCAGGGCGCCCCAGGGATCTATGGCATGATGCTCCGCAGAAATTGCGGTTCCGCCCTGCGTGCTGTATCCGTAGCGGGAAAAATCACTTGTGTCCGGATACAGCGCATCGTACTGAAACGCCCAGGAGAAAAAGTAATACGCGGCTTTCTGCGCATATTCCAGATATTTTTCATCCCCGGTGATTTCATACAGGTCCAGCGCTGAGACCACAAAGGGAAAGGCGGTTTCCTTGTCCACGGCCTCACAGTCGATAGCCCCTGCCATGCATCGAAAATGGTTCACATCGCGCTCCATGTAAAAATCCAGCGCCGTGGCGGCGGTTTTCAGGTATTCCTGCCGCTTTGTCACCCGCCAGGTGTCGATAAGGGCGTTCAGGATGAACCCTCCGACCGATCCCGTAGTGTCAAGGGCCTCACCCTGCATGCTCCACAGCTTGCCAAAGCCCCATTCCGCGCTGTAGTGGGCCACAAAAAAGTCGCAAATGCGGGTGGCAAAGCGCAGAAACTCCGGCTTCTCCAAGCCATTTTCCTTAAGCAGCGCATAGATCTTGGCCATTTCTGACGCGCCCCAGCCAAGATTGCAGGTTTCCGGCTGCCATCCCTGACAGAGCGCCGCTTCCTGATCAGGCCGCGGGCATTCGGCATAGCGCTCAAAGTGAGGCAGGATCATACCGTTTTCCTGCTGTTGCGCCGCCCAGGTTTCCTGAATGTCAACGGCCGTATCCAGCAGATCCCGGTCGTTTCGCCGGATTGCTTCAATCATCATCAGCCGGGCCGTAAGAAAGCCTTGTCCTGCCCAGCCCATTTCAAAAATGATGCGGTGAAAGCCGTATGTGTTGTATTCCCGAAGTCCCATCAGGCGCCGCATCTCTTCCGGGGTGAGCTTTGACCCCATATGTCCCGCCTGCAAATGGGACAGCTTTGTGTCGATGCCGGCGATAATCAGCTTTTTCCCCTGCCATGGATAGATGAGCCTTTTCAAATAGCTCATTCCCAGTTCCCACACTCTTTCGGGAGTGAAGCGAGGGCCCTTGCGATAGGGAAATACTTCAGGCATTCGGTCCAGCAGATTTGCGGAGGCAAAATGTTCCCATTTGGGTACGCAGGCAAAGATATAGAAGGCGATCGAAAGGTTTTCGCCCGGAGTCAGGGTGAAATACTCGTCATAACGCTGCGTCATTTTGTTTTTTCCGCTATAGGTTACAGGGGCTTCGGTTACCGGATAATAAATGCGGTGAAGGAATGTGCCGTCCTCCTGCCTGACCAGGCTTGCGGAGGTTCTAAGGCTTTCCTTATCCTGATCCGAGGCAAAGAGCGCAAGTCCGACGTCGCGGTTCTCCGTAAGCGTGCAGGACGGAATGCCCATGCGGTCATAGGCAAAGATCCATGGTTTCCCATCATAGGTCAGTCCCTTGGGGGAATTGCCGCTGCCCCACTGGTTGCCGTTATACAGAATGCAGGGCATAAGATAATCCTGGGGTTTGAAACGGGTTTCGAGCTGCGCAACGAGTTTGACGCGGCGGGTGCGCCCGCTTTGATTGGTCACCCTGCGACAGACCCGAAACAGGCCGTTTCCCAAGTCGTCAATGTGATCCCGGGATAAGAATCCGGCATCGTGCGCCGTATGCAGCTCATCATATTCTTCCACCAGCATGGGCGCCAAAGAGGCAATGGCATCCCGACTGCGCTCCCGGCTCCAGCAATAGGCCCCATCTTTTACGTATAGTTCCACCAGGCAGACCTCCTCTGTCTCTCTCTTCCCCAGATGATAGCAGATTGAAGCTGCGCAGACAATTTGTAATGCTGTGCGGGGAATATGTAATCCTGCTGCGAAAGGGCTTGCAATACCTTGAAAACGCCTCCGTTTTAAAAAAGTCCCGTGATAACGATGCTCCGGCGGAGCCGAGAATCAGACCGCCACGCCTGACGAGGGGGCCAAATACAAAAAGGGCGTGTTGCAAAACACCCCAACAAAAAAAGACGAGGTAAGGAACCGCA
>UQEF01000048.1 GCA_900540045.1 uncultured Eubacteriales bacterium
TGCCCATGCCTTTCTTCATGACGGAAACCGGCCTGGGCTGGTATTGCGAGGGCGATATCCCCTCGGAACTGCACTTTGCCGGCGGCCTGTCCATCGCCCGGCAGACGCAGGGCGAAACGCTCGGTTGCGACCGGCTGTTTTTCGGCGCGCCCGCGCGGCTGCTCCGGCGCTTCATCGAGCTGACCGGCGAACCGGTGTTGCCGCCGGACTGGGCCTTCGGCCTGTGGATCAGCGCCAACGGCTGGAACTGCGACCGCGAGGTGGACGCGCAGCTGGAGGCCCTGAAAGCGCACGACTATCCCGCCGACGTGATGGTGCTGGAGGCGTGGAGCGACGAGCAGACCTTCTACCGCTGGAACGGGGACGGAAGCTGGCAGGACCCCGCCGCAACCGTGCGCCGTATCCGGGAGAGCGGGCTTCACCTGGTGCTGTGGCAGATTCCCGTCATCAAATATGAATGGAACGGCGCGCCCTGCGAGGTCCTTCAAGCGGATGAACGCGAGGCCATCGCAAAGGGGTACTGCGTGAAAAATGCGGACGGAACGCCGTACCGCATTACGGAAAACTGGTTTCATCACAGCCTGCTGATGGACTTTACCAATCCCGACGCCGTGCGCTGGTGGTTTGACAAGCGCAAATACCTGCTGGATATGGGCGTGGAGGGCTTCAAGACCGACGGCGGGGAGTTTCTCTTTCCTAAGGACGCGCGGCTTTACGACGGCACGGAAGGCTTGAGCGGACATAACCGCTATCCGGCGCGCTATGTGGGCGCATATCATGACTTCCTGCGTGCAAACGGCGTTGCGGGCGTGACTTTCAGCCGCGCGGACTTCACCGGCGCGCAAACGCGTCCCCTGCACTGGGCAGGCGACCAGCTGAGCCTGTGGCCCGAGCTGAAAGCACAGCTTGCGGCGGGCCTGAGCGCCGGGCTGTCGGGGATTTTGTTCTGGGGGTTCGATATCGGCGGCTTTGCCGGGGAATTGCCCACGGCGGAGCTGTACCTGCGCGCCACGGCCATGGCCTGCTTCTGCCCCGTGATGCAGTGGCATGCCGAACCGCGCTCCGGTCAGTTTTATGCCACGCATGAGGACGGCTTCAACAACGACCGCAGCCCCTGGAATCTGGCGGAAAAGCTGGACGCCCCCGAGCTGATGGACATCGCGGCCGCCTATGCGCGCCTGAGGCGGCGGCTCAGGCCCTATCTGGTGAGGGAAGCCGCCAACTGCGTAAAAGCCCGGCGCCCCATGATGGCGCATCTGTGCCTGGATTTTCCCGATGATGAACGGGCGATCGCCTGCGAGGATGCATACATGCTGGGGCGGGACCTGCTGGTGGCGCCCATCGTGGAGCCGGGCGCGAAGGGACGCGCCGTATGGCTGCCGGCAGGCACATGGCGCGATTTCTTCACCGGCGAAACCCTTTCGGGCGGCCGGGAACGCTGCGCCGAATGCCCGCTGGAGCGCATTCCCGTATACGAAAGGATGAGGACCGATGGCTGATGTGCGCATCAAGCCGTGGCACATTTCGCTGGACGGCCCGGTGAGCGAGTATTCGGAGTCGCTTTTCGCGGTGGGCAACGGTTGTCTGGGCATGCGGGGCTTCAGCCTGCAGACGCCCAAGCGTTGCCCGTACGATCATGCCGTGTTCCGCGCGGGGTTCTTCGAGCCCATTCGTCCCGGCGTGACGGACATGGTGCAGCTGCCCGACGCGCTGGGGCTGCGCGTGGTGGGGGAGGAACCCGCACAGGTTTCGCAGGAACTGGACCTGCGCACGGGGGTATTCACCCAACGCTGGCGCGGGCGGACCGTGGCCGTGGAGACGCAACGCATGGCCAGCATGGCGGACCGGCAGCTGCTCTGTGTGCGCCTGACGCTCACGGCCCTTGAGGATACGCAGGTCCGGGTGCAAAGCGCCATGGATACGCAGGTGTGCAACCTGCCCGTCCACGACGATCAGATGGTGGAGGAAACGCAGACGGTGCGCCTGCTGGAACCCGTGCGCCAGAGCGGTCGGGAGCTGGTGATGCGTGCGGTACATACGGGACGTGAGCTGCGCATCCTCTGCGACGGACCGGAGGAGATGAACGCCGGCCTGCGTGCGGGCGAGCGGATCACGGTGGAAAAGCGCGTGCGCGTGCTGCTGGACGCAGAAGCGGCCAACCCTGACGCACCGGACCCATGGGGCGAAAATGCCGCGGCGTGGGAGGCCCTGTGGCGGGACTGCGACATCCGGCTGGATGCGGACGAGCGGATTCAGGGCGCGCTGCGCTACAACGTGTTTCAGATGCTGTGCGCAAACGCGCCGGATGACCCCGGTGTGTCCATCGGAGCGCGGGGGCTGACGCATGGGCGCTACAAGGGCAATGTCTTTTGGGATACCGACGTGTTTTTGTTCCCCTTCTTCTGCTGGCACAGGCCGGATGCGGCGCGGAGTCTCGTGCGCTACCGGCTGGACCGACTGGACGCGGCGCGCGCGCTGGCCCGGCGGCAGAACCTGTGCGGCGCGCGCTATCCGTGGATGAGCGGCGAGGACGGGAGCGAGCAGTGCGAAAGCTGGGATATCGGCCTGTGCGAAACGCACATCACCGCCGATGTGGCCTACGCGGCGGACCGCTACCGCGAGATTACCGGCGACGGCACGCTGGACGGGGAGCTGTCGCAGCTGTATCTGGAAACGGCGCGCTACTGGCTCAGCCGCTTTACCTGGGAGCCGGACAGGAACCGGTATTCCAGCTTCTTTGTAAAAGGTCCGGACGAATACTGCGGCGCGGCGGTCAACAACACCTTTACCAACTACCTTGCGCGGCATAACGCGCGGCTGGCGCTGAACCATGCGGCCATGGACGAAGCGGAGCGCGAACGCCTGCAGCATTTCTGCGAGCATGTTACGCTGCTCTATGACCCGCAAAGGCACCTGTACCTCCAGGATGAGCTGTTTGACCGGCTGGAGCCCATGCCGGACAGGCACGCGCAGGGCGAGCCGCTGTACAAGAGCGTATGCTTTGACCGCATGCAGCGCTACCGTGCGCTCAAGCAGGCCGACCTGGTGCAGCTGATGACGATGTTCCCGGATGATTTCAGCGACGGGGAAAAGCGTGCCGTATGGGACCGCTACGAACCCCTGACCGTGCACGACAGCTCGCTGAGCTTTGGCATCCACGCGCTGCTGGCCTTCCGGCTGGGGCTTGAAAAGGTGGGATGGCGCTACTTTGAGCGCTCGCTGTGCTTCGATCTGTCCGACGAACTGGGCAACACCGGCCGCGAGGGCATTCACATGGCGGCACTGGGCGCGAGCTGGCAGGCGCTGGTCTATGGCGCGCTGGGTCTGTGGAGTGACGGAGGGCAGCTTCGCCTGTCCCCCAGGCTGCCGCCTGAGATTCGCGGCGCATCCCTGTGCGTGTACCACCGGGGCAGGCGTCTGCGTCTGACCATCAAGGACGGACAGGGACGAATCGAGAAGGAGGAATGAGGGATGTACCTACCCGACAAAGCGGGACGGAGGCGCGCCACAGCGATCTTTTTGCTGCCGTCTCTGGTGGGCATTATAGGCTTTTGCCTCCTGCCCATCGCCGGGTCGCTGTTCTTTAGCCTCATGGACTATGACCTGCTCAGGCCCATGGATAGCATGACCTTTGTAGGGCTGAAAAACTTTGTGCGCGTTCTCACGGGACGGGAGTTCCGCGGCGTGCTGGCGCACACCTTCACCTATCTGGGCCTGTACCTGCCGCTGATCATGGCCGCCTCTGTGGGCGAGGCGCTGATTCTCAACAAATCCTTTCGAGGACACGGGCTGTTCCGCACGGTGTGCTACACGCCGGTCATCACCTCCTGGGTGGCGGCTGCGGTGGTGTGGCAGTGGGTACTCAGCGGGAAGTACGGCCTGCTCAACCAGATGCTCGCGGCGGTGGGTATTCAGGGCCCGGCCTGGCTGTCCAGCGCCACGTGGGCCATGCCCGGCATCGTGCTGGCCTCCGTATGGAAGGATACCGGCTATTATGCCCTGATGGTGCTGGCCGCCCTCAAGTCCATCGATCCCGGCTACTATGAGGCCGCTGACCTGGACGGCGCCAGCGGCGCCAGGAAGTTCTTTTCCATCACCCTGCCGCTCATCTCGCCGACGCTGTTTCTTTTGATCGTCATCAACATCATCTACGGCCTGCAGGTGTTCGACTCCGTGCTCATCATGACCGACGGCGGGCCCGGCGGCGCGACGACGGTGTTTCTGGAGCGCATCTACAAATACGCCTTCGTGCAGTACAAAATGGGCATGGCCAGTACCTACGCCTGCATCCTGTTCGTGGTGCTGCTGCTGTTTACGGCCGTGCAGTTCTGGATGCAGAAAAGGTGGGTGAATTATGATGCGTAGATCCTCCCGCATGCGCCTCGTCCGCGGAACGCTGTTTTACCTGATGCTGGCGGTCATTCTGCTGATCACGATCCTGCCGTTTCTGTGGATGCTGTCCTCCTCCTTCAAGGGGCAGGAGGCCATCCGCACCATCCCCATCCGCTGGATTCCCGAGCGCCCCACGCTGGAGGGCTACGAACGCGTGTTCAACATGCAGGGCTTCTCCTTCACGCGCGCCAGCCTCAACAGCCTCCTGCTGGCCGTGGGCTGCACGGCGGCGGAGGTGGCGTCCTCGGCCATGGCGGCGTTCGTGTTCGCAAAGCTCCCCTTCAAGGGCTCAGGCAAGGTGTTTGGCATCTACCTGGCTACGATGATGATTCCCAACACCGTCACCATGGTGCCCAACTACATCATCCTGCGATCGCTGGGGCTGCTGGACACCTACACGGGACTCATCCTGCCGTATCTGGGCAAGGCATTCAGCGTGTTTCTGATGCGCCAGAGCATGCTGGGCGTGAACGACGCCTACCTCGAATCGGCCTTCCTGGACGGCGCGTCCCTCTACCGCGTGTTCTGGAAGATCATGCTGCCCATGGTCACGCCCACGCTGGCCACGCTTACCCTCATTTCCTTCATGGGCAGCTGGAACAGCTACCTCTGGCCCCTCATCGTGCTCACCTCCACCGACAAGCAGACGCTGCAGGTGGTCATGGGCAACATGAAGGGCATGTACAAAAACAACGAGCACGTGCTCATGGCGGGCGCGGTGCTCACGATCCTTCCCATCCTGGCGGTATATCTGGCCACGCAGCGCTATGTGGACCAGGGCATCAGCCTGGGCGGGCTGAAATGATCCCCTGTACGCCGGCGCGCCAAGGCGCGTTTGCAATAAAGAAAACGAACGGAGGTATCTCACATGAAAAAACTCGTATCCCTCATCCTTGCGCTCGCGGTGGCGCTGTCCCTGACGGGCGCGGCCTTCGCCGAGGAGCCGGTCACCATCACCTACGCCACCTTCTCCGCCTCCGGCGCGCAGGAAGAGACGCTGAAAAAGATGGTCGAGGTCTTTGAGGAAAAGAACCCGGACATCAAGGTGGACGTGCAGCTCACCGGCTACGACGACTACTTCACCAAGCTGGCCACCACCGTGGGCGGCGGCAATGCACCCGACGTGTTCGAGATGAACATGGAAAACTTCCTGGCCTACATGCTGCGCGGCGCGTGCGCGGATCTCACCGGCCTGGTGGACCCCGCCAGCTACAGCGAGGGCACGCTGTCCGCCGTGAGCTCGGACGGCAAGCTCTATGCCGTACCCATGAGCTTCTCCACCTGTGTGCTGTTCTACAACAAGGCGCTGTTCGATCAGGCGGGCATCGACTATCCGGACGATACCTGGACCTGGACCGAGGCGCAGGCGGCTGCTGAAAAGATCCGCGCGCTGGGCGACGACATCTGGGGCTATTATCAGCCCATCTCCTACAACGAGTTCTACAAGTCCGTCAAGGGCAATGGCGGGAGCCTGCTCAATGAGGACTACACCGCCTTCACCGTCAATACGCCCGAAAACGTGGCCGTGCTGGAGGCCATGCTCGCCCGCGTGCGCGGCGAGGACCGCGTGATGCCCAACGCCGAGGACATGGCGGGCCGCGGCGACTGGGACCTGTTCAGCGAGGGCAAGCTGGGCATGCTGGTCAGCGGCATCTGGGGATTCCAGACCTTCACCGATCAGTGCGACTTTGACTGGGATATCACCGTGGAGCCCGGCTTCAAGGATAAGAGCACCTTCTTCTTTGCCAACGTCAACTGCGTATCGACCGAAAGCGACAAGCAGGAAGCCGCCGCGCGCTTCGTGGACGCCATGGGTTCCGACCCCGATATCGTACAGCTGCGCCTGGACGCCAGCTGGGAACTGCCCACCATCGCCGATCAGACCAAGCTGACCCAGTACCTGGAGGTGACCCCGCCCGACAACCGCGAGGCCGTGTTTGACAGCATGGACTATGCCGTAGCGCCGCCCGCGCTGCTGGAACAGGGCGCGGCGAGCGAGATCATCGGCAACGTCCTTGGAACCCTGGAAACCAACGACATGACCGCCCAGGAGGCGCTGGACGAAATTCAGGCCCAGCTGGAGGAAGCGGACCTGCTGTAAGCGAATCTTCTTTTCCATACGCATGGGGAGGCGCGCCCGCAATGCGCCTCCCCCCTTCTTGGGTTTAGGGAAAGACGGGAGGGAATGGCATGCCCGCCTATCAGGTGACGGGAAACGAATATGTGTCCCTGCCGGCCATCCGTGAGGATACGGGGGCCGTCCAGGGGGTGACGGTGCTGCACATGGGGGCCAAGGGCCTGCTGGAGCTGTGCGGCGGCGACGCGCCGCTCATTGCGCCTGTGGTGCGGGTGGCGGGGCAGGAGGCCATGCCCGCGAAACTCCGCTGGCGGCGGGAAAATGCCTGGGTGCCCGTGGCGCAGGGAGAGGCGCGGGGCGTGGGCGTGACGCTGACCTATCTGTGCCCCCTGGGCGAGCGGGCCTTCTTTGTGCGTCTGGAGGCGGAAAACCGCTGCGACGCGCCGCTGGAGGTGTGGCTGGGCGTGCGGGGACAATGGACGCGCACGCTGCACGAGGTGAACGAAACCCTCGTGCTGGACGGCCGCCGCACGCAGGAGGCCAGCGGCTGGAACAATGCTTTCGTGATGCAGGAGGTGGCGGGCCTGCCGCTGTGCGCCTTCGCGCCCATCGCGGAAGCGGGGGTAAAATGGAAGTGGGGAGATATGGCCTTTGAGGGCGGTTGCGGGGTTTCCCTTGCGCCGGGCGGGCACGCATGCGTAGAGCTGATCTTCGGCGTGGGCGTGGAGACGGTGGCGGCGGCTACGTCGGCCAAGCATCTTTTGCGCCTGGGCTATGAGCGCTGCCTGCGCCAGACGCTGGGATGGCTTAAGAAACGCATGCTTCCGGCGCAGGACGCTACGGTTGCGCGAATGATGAACGAAAATCTGTTCTTTTCATTCTTCTTTGCCAGCGGGCGCACGCTGGACACGGAGGAGCTGTGCCTGATGACTTCGCGCAGCCCGCGCTACTATGTCTCGGCGGCCTACTGGGACCGCGACAGCCTGCTGTGGAGCTTTCCGGCGATTGTGCTCACGGATGCGGCCTACGCGCGGGAGATTCTCATGCACATGTTCACCCGGCAGATCCGCAACGTGGGCCAGCACAGCCGCTATATCGACGGCACGCTTCTGGAGCCGGGGTTTGAGCTGGACGAGCTGTGTGCGCCGGTGATCGCGCTGGAGGGCTACCTCGCGCGCACGGGCGAGCGGGCGCTGCTTCAGGAACCCTGCGTGAAAAGCGGCCTTCTTCGCATCCTGTCGGTGCTGGAAACCAAGCGCCACCCCGAAATCGAACTCTATGAGACCTTTTTGCAGCCCACCGACGACGAGATCGTCTATCCCTACCTGACGTATGACAACGCGCTGGTGTGGCGTGTGCTTCTGCTGCTTTCAGAATGGCTGGAGCGCCCGGACCTGGCCCGCCGCGCCGGCGGCGTAAAGGCAGCCGTCTACCGCTATTGTGTCAGGGAGGGGCAGTTTGTCTGGTCCACGGACCTCCAAGGGCATTTCGACATCTATGACGAACCGCCGGGCAGCCTGCAGCTCCTGCCCCATTACGGCTTCTGCGCCATGGACGATCCCGTGTGGCAAAGCACCGTACGCGCCATCCGTTCGGAGGCGTATCCGCTGTCCTTCGCGGGCAGGCCCATCGCGGAGATCGGCTGCCGCCACGCGCCGCACCCGTGGGTGCTGTCCATCTGCAACAGCCTGCTTTGCGGCCATGCGGACACGGCGCTGGCGCACTTGGCCCGCACCCGCATGGACAACGGCCTGGCCTGCGAAAGCGTCAACGAGGACACGGGCGAATGCGAAACCGGCGCGGCTTTCGCCACCTGCGCGGGATTTCTGGCCTACGCCCTGTGGAGCGCCGCGCGTTGACAGCCGGCGGGAAACAGGGTATGATAACCATGGCGGAAGGAGGAACGAAAGATGAACATCGCAGTCGTCGGCATCGGATACGTGGGACTTGCCATGGCGGTGCTGCTGTCGCAGCGGCATCATGTGACCGCCGTGGATATCGACGCCGCAAGGGTGAAAAGGCTCAGCCGCCGTCAGGCGCCGATTCAGGACGCGGATATCGAGGCGTATCTCTCCGGGCACGAGCTGGACCTCACCGCCACGCTCGATGCGGCGGAGGCCTACCGGCAGGCGGACTGGGTGGTCATCTCCACACCGACCAACTATGACCCGCATCTCAATTATTTCGACACTTCCTCCGTCGAGAGTGTGATCGAGGAGGTTCTGGCCGTCAATCCCCGCGCGTACATGGCCGTCAAATCCACCGTGCCGGTGGGATTCACCCAGCGCATGCTGGAAAAGCATCCCGGCGCACGGCTGGTGTTCAGCCCGGAATTTTTGCGCGAGGGGCATGCCCTCAGCGACAACCTCCACCCCAGCCGCATCATCGTGGGCGCGCCGGAGGAGCCGGAGCTGTGGCATGCGGGCGAAGTCTTTGCGGCGCTGCTCAAGGAAGGGTCGCTGGATCCGGACGCGCCCGTGCTTCTCATGCGCCCCACCGAGGCGGAGGCCGTCAAGCTCTTCGCCAATACCTACCTGGCCCTGCGCGTGAGCTTCTTTAACGAGCTGGACACCTACGCCGAGGCGCGCGGGCTGGATTCCCGCTCCATCATCGACGGCGTATGTCTGGACCCCCGTATCGGCCGTCATTACAACAACCCTTCCTTCGGATACGGCGGCTACTGCCTGCCCAAGGATACCAAGCAGCTATTGGCCAATTACGATCAGGTGCCCAACAACATCATCGGCGCCATCGTGGACGCCAACCGTACCCGAAAGGACTATATTGCCGACCGGGTGCTGGAACTGGCGGGCTATCCGGCCAACCCGGACCCGCTGGTGGGCATCTACCGCCTGACGATGAAAAGCGGCAGCGATAACTTCCGCCAGTCCAGCATTCAGGGCGTGATGAAGCGCATCAAGGCCCACGGCGTGCGGGTGGCGGTGTACGAGCCTGCGCTGAAGGAGGATACCTTTTTCAACAGCCGCGTGGAGCGCGACCTGGCGCGCTTCAAGCGCGAGTGCGACGTGATCGTGGCCAATCGCTATGCCGATGAACTTTCCGACGTGGCGGAAAAGGTCTATACCCGCGACCTGTACCGAGCCGACTGACCGGCTATGACAAAAGCCCGAAGGTTTTGCACCTTCGGGCTCAGACCGTTGAAAAACCCATGGTTTTGGAAAGAGCCGCGTTTCTTGCGTCCTTCGGACGCTCGCAACGCTCACGAAAAATGCTGCGGCATAAGGCTTTGGGGCTCTGCCCCAAACCCCGTCAGGGGGATGATCCCCCTGCACCCCACACTTTGTCAGCAGCCTGAGCCCGAAGGTTTTGCACCTTCGGGCTTTTGGCGTCGGTATGCGTCGTTGACAGGAGGCGGGAAAAACGGTATGATATCGTTGGTTTGATATGCACACCAGACGTAAGGAAGGGCCTGCCAATGAAGCTGATTATTCAGATTCCCTGCTATAATGAGGCGGAAACGCTCCGCGTGGCGCTGGACCACCTGCCCCGTCATATCGACGGGGTTGATGAGATCGAAATCCTGATTATCAACGACGGTTCCACCGACCGCACGGTAGAGGTCGCCCGCGAATGGGGCGTTCAGCATATCGTATCCTTTAAGCAGAACAGGGGCCTTGCGCGCGGGTTCATGGCCGGCATCGACGCCTGCCTGCACCTGGGAGCCGATATCATCGTCAATACCGACGCCGACGACCAGTACCGGGGCGAGGATATCGAGCGTCTGGTGCGGCCTATTCTGGAAAAGAAGGCCGATATCGTCATCGGCGAGCGCCCCATCGACGAGACGGAGCACTTCTCCAAAAAGAAAAAGATGTTTCAGCACCTGGGCAGCTGGGTGGTGCGCGTGGCCTCCAATACCGAGATTCCCGACGCGCCCAGCGGGTTCCGCGCCTACAGCCGTGAGGGCGCGCTGCGCCTCAACGTGGTCAACGATTATTCCTACACGCTGGAGACCATCATCCAGGCGGGCTGGAACCGCATTCCCATGACCAGCGTGCCCGTGCGCACCAATCCGGAGCTGCGCCCCTCGCGCCTGTTCAAGAGCATGTGGCGCTATATGAAGCGCTCCTCGTCGGTGATCCTGCGGGCGTTTGCCATGTATAAGCCGCTTCGGTTCTTCGGAATCATCGGCGGGGCGTTCTTCGGGCTGGGCGTGCTGCTGGGCGTCAGGTTCCTCATCATCTTTTTCAGCACAGGGTCCGGCAGCGGGCACATCCAGTCCCTCATCCTGTGCGCCGCGCTTTTGATGATCGGCGTGCAGGTGATCGTCGCCGGCGTGCAGGCCGACCTGATCAGCGATAACCGAAAGCTCCTGGAGGACGTGCAGTACCGCGTGCGCAAGATGGAGATCGACCGCGCGGGGGAGGAAAACAAGCAATGAAGGCCATGATCTGCTTTACCCACCCGGCCTGGGTGCACCAGTTCCATCATATCATCTGGCGCATGCGCGAGCGCGGCGACGAGGTGCTGTGCTTTGTGGCCGAAAAGGACGGCAACTCCACACTTCTGGAGCGCTATGGCATTCCCTATGTGCGCTGTGCCAAATCCACCGGCAAAAACCCCGTGGAAAAGGCGCTGCTGTTTTTGAAGCTGTCCGCCCAGTTTTCCCTGGCGGCGCTCAAGTGGAAGCCGGATATCATGATCGGCAGGGCCGCACCTATGCTGGCGGTGGCTGCGTGGGTGAGCGGAAAGCCGCACCTTATTTATGAGGATACTGAGGTGAGCAGGTTCGCGCTTCGCATCTGCAAGCGCCTGTCCACCAAGATCCTGACCCCCCGAACCTTCCTGACCGATCTGGGCCCGCGGCAGGAGCGGCTGGATACCTACAAGGAGCTGTTTTACCTGCACCCCTCCGTATTCACGCCGGACAGGCAGGTGCTGCGCGACTGCGGCTTCAACCCGGACGAAAAGTATATTCTGGTGCGCTTCGTGGCCTGGAACGCAAGCCACGACATCGGCAAGCACGGCCTGGACGACGAGGGCAAGATCCGGCTGGTGAAGCGGCTGGAGCGCTATGGCCGCGTATATGTGAGCGCCGAGGGCGACGTGCCGGAGGAACTCCGGCCCAGGCTGCTCAAAACCCCCTATGAGCTGATTCATCATGTGCTGGCGTTTGCACAGATGGTATTCAGCGAAGGCGCGACCATGGCCAGCGAGGCGGCGGTGCTGGGCACGCACGCCCTGTATGTCAACACCATTGTATCCGGCAGCACGCGCGAGCAGAGCGAGCGCTTCCATCTGATGGACTGCTTCAACGAGGAAGAGGACCGCTACGAGCGGGCCGCCGCGCGGGCCGAGGAGCTGCTGACCACGCCGGGCCTCAAGGAAATCGGGCTGGAAAAGCAGAAGAAGCTCCTGAGTGAAAAGGTGGATATCAACGGCTATTACATGGCCGAGATGGACAGGCTGGCCAAGGCGGGGAGGAAGGGCTGATGACGTGGCTTGACATCGGCAATGGCTGGCGCAACCTGTTTCTGCTCTCCTGCGGGCTTCAGGCGGCGGCGCTGGGCCTGTGGTTCTGCCTGCGGGGCTGGTTCAGCCCCCGGCATCGGGTGGCCTGCTTTCTCACGGGCGTGGCCGCCACGCCCCTGTGCCAGTATCTGTGGATGCTGCTGCTGGCGCTGGTGTGGCCCCAGGCCCCAAGGTGGGTCTATATCGGTGTGCCTCCGGTGCTGGCGGCGGCAGGCCTTGCATGGATGGGGCTCAGCCGCCTTACTCGGCTGCGGGCCTTTTTGCGCGGAGGCGCGCCCGCGCATGCCGCCGCACAGCGGCTGCGGGCCTTTTTGCGCATGGATCGGGCCACGGTGGCCGCGGCGTGCTTTGCGGCTTGCGTGGTCATTCTGCTTGCGCCGGTGTGCGTGCGCTACATGTCCAGCATGGAGAGCGTGCGCGGGGGCGACGCGGGCGAATACCTGGCCCTCGCCCAGCGCTACTGTGAGGACCGCGAACTGGGAAACCTCCTGGAAAAGGACGACACCACCGGCCATTTTCGCGGCCACAGCCACTTTCCCTCGCTGGAACTGTACATGAGCTACGGCCTGTTCCATACCGGCGGTCAGGTGGGCTACCCCAACGACAAGGCTGTCTTTACCGGGCTGGGGCTGAACACGTTCTACATGGCGGCGGCCTATCTGGCGCTGCTGATTGTGGCGTGCCGGGGGCGCAGGCGCTGGGTGTTGCTGGGCGTGGTGCTGTTCAACCTCGTGCCGGATCTGTTCTTCTCCGTGGAAAGCGCGCCCAGGGACATCTGGCGCATTCTGGCGCTTCTGTGGGCGATGCTGTTTTTCGCGGGACTTGAGCCGCGGGGCTCGCGCAAGGCCTATCTGGGCAAGCTGGTACTGAGCTTTGCCGTGTGCTTTACGGTGATGAGCACGCATGTGGTGTGCTTCGTGGTCCTGCCCTTCATTGTGGCAGCCTGGGTGATCTGGCGGTGGCTGGAAGCCCGCATGACGGATCTCAAGGGCACGGCGGGCGTGCTTCTGCGCTCGGTTGGACTGGCGCTGGCAGGCGCGGCGGGCACGCTGCTGGCGTTTTCGGGCAACCTGTGGTGCTACTTCAAATGGGGCGAGATGTCGCCCTGGCGGCTGATGACCACCTATACCGACGCCCCGTGGTACGATATGTACATGGACATCGAGTACAAGCTGGAGGAAACCACCACCCACCTCCATTTCTTTGAGGCCAAGGATTCCATTTTGCAGTCCTACGCCACGCCGGTGGGGGAATGGGGGCTTCGGCTGGCGCTGATCGCGCTGGTGTGCGTGATCGCGTATGCCTTGGTCAGCCGGGTCAGGATGCGCCGCAGGGCGCAGCTGGAACAGTTGGACGGTCCCAGCGCCGTGCTCAACCAGTCCACGGGTGCTGCGGTAGCGTCCGTGGTCGGGTTGTGGGCGCTGTACACGCTGCTTACGCTCGCGCCCATGACCGGGGTGCTGGACAGCCCGCTGTACAGCTTCTCCGGTTCGTTTCTCAAACTGCCGCGCTATACGATACAATGGTTTCTGCTGGCCTGCGGCATGATCTGCGGCGCGCTTTCGGCGCTGGAGACGCTCTGGCCGCCGCTCGTGGACCGCATGCAGGGCGCGCTGAGTACCCGCATGAAGTCGCTAAGGCAGGCCGCCGCCTCCATACGCCCGGCCCTGCTCAAACTGCCCGCCTGCCTGTGCGTGCTCCTGTGCCTGCTGGGCGTGGTCAAGGGCACCAACCAGACCGGCTACACCAATACCTTTTACCGCTACAGCCGCGACGTGATGGAGAGCGAGCGCATTTTGCTGGACAACGGCTTCCGCGAGCGCTACGGCATGCTCATGGCGGTCGCGGAGCATGTGAAAGAGGATCAGAAAATCCTGATTACGAGGGTCGGCTATCAGTACCCGCTCAGGGGGCGCGGCTACGTGCTTACAACCAATCCCATCGTGCCGCTGATGAACCTGCCGCTGGAGGAGGTGGGGGAGGAGCTGGCGAAAATGAACGTAGCCATGCTGGCGACCGAACCCGATTTCTGGGACGAACGGTACTATCCGCTGTCAACGCTGGCAGACTATCTGGAGGCGCTGCCGGCAGACCAGATTGTGGAAACCGAGGATATGCGCCTCTATCTGCTGGACCGCTCGCTCATCCCCTATGCCCTTGCGGCAAAGGATTGACGCGCGCTCCGGCCCGTGCTATGATGGACCGTATTCCCATGGACCTTTTTGAAGGAGGGACGATATGAACTGTCCCAAGTGCGGAACCCCGATCCCGCAGGGCGCGGCGTTTTGCCCCGTCTGCAACGAGCCTCTTTCCGCCTATGTCCAGCCGGGTTACATGCCGGGTTATGCTCAGGGCATGCCCCAGGGATATCCGCCGCCGGGTCCCGGCGTGGGTGTGCAACCGCCCATGAGCGGGGCGCAGGGCATGCAGCCGCCGCCCGCGGCACAGCAGCCGTATATGGGCGCGCAGCAGCAGCCCTATCCGCAGCAGCAGAACCTGTACCGGCAGTCCTATGCGCAGTATCAGCAGGGAACCTATCCGCCGGGATTCCAGCAGCCCTACAGTTACGGCCAGCCCGCCGCGCGGGAGGCCAATCCGCTGCTCACGGCCCTCAGTGCGCTGCCGCGTACCTTTCTGGACAGCTTTACGCGGCCCCAGGAGGTGCTGCGCGGCATGCTGGAAAAGCGGGATCTGCTCACAGGCCCCATCGTGGCGGGACTGACGCTGCTGCTCACATTCCTGTGCGGCATGGTGGTGATGCGCAGCTTTGTGGGCGTGCTGCTTTCGGCCATTTCGGCCCTGACCGGAGTCAGCCTGGCCAGCGATGCCGCCTCCATGAATCAGGGCATCAGCTATATCGCCGGGCGCATCGCTCCGTCGGTGGGCGGGGCGGCGGTGCTGTGCCAGCTCATCGGCATGGCGGTGCCGGCTCTGGTGTTTCTGGTTTACCTTTGCGGGGTCGCCAAGGTGCATTTTTCCTGGGAGCTGCTGCTGGGTTTTGTGGCGGTGACCACGCTGCCCACGGCGGCGGTGGCGCTGCTGGCGATGGTGCTGTCATTGCTGTCCCCCTGGCTGGCGCTGCTGGTGGCGCTGTGCGGCATGGCGGTGAGCTATACGCAGGCGTGCGGCCTGTTAAGCGCCGTCACGGGAAGGTCGGACGCACAGCTGCTGTCGGTCAAAATGCTGCTGGTGGCCCTGGCCCTGGCGCTGACGCTGATTGTGGGCGGCCTTGTGGGCGGCCTTTTGATGCGCGGCGTTACGCAGCGCGTGATGGTGCTGCTCAATAGTGTGGGGTCCTTGATTTGAAGAAGGAATGGATGAAGCGGCGCTCCGTGCGAATCGGGCTGGCGGCCGGCGCTCTGGTGGCTGTGGTGCTGGCGGTGCTGTGGCTGTGCGGGGTTTTTGCGCCCGCCGTGGAGCTGCCAGCGCCCTCCCAGGCGCTGATCGAAGCGCGGGATGGGCTGGACGCGGTGCTGATCGAGGCGTCTTTGGACACGGAGGCGTCGGAGCTGTCCGTTTCGCAGACGCTTACGCTGAAAAACCGCACCGGTCAGGCGCAGGAGGCGGCGGTGCTGCGCACGTGGCCCAACGCGTTCCAAAGCCCGGATACCTCGCCCGCCGCGGCTGAGGAAGCGCTGTATGAAGGCTGCTATCCGGACGGCTTTTCCATCGGGGCGCTGGTGATGAGCGGCGCGAGGGCCGCCCGCGCCGGCGGGGAATCCAAGGCGGTAGCCTATCGCTATACCGATGACGCAAAGACTGTGCTCTCCGTCCCAATAGCCGATGGCTGGCAGGCGGAGGAATGGATCGAAATCACCCTGACCTATACGGTGCAGATCCCGCATATGGCGTACCGCTTCGGTGAGGACAGCGGCATCTGGGCGCTGGGAAACGCCTTTGCCATTCCCGCCGTGTGGGAAGAGGGAGCCTGGCGCACGGATGAATACGCTCCCGTCGGCGATCCCTTCCTGAGCGACTGCATGAACTGGACCGTAAGCGTATCTGTGCCGGAGGGCTTTTTGTGCGCCGGGAGCGGGTATCCCACGGCGGAGACGGCGGACGGACGCACCCGCTATGACTTTGTTTCCCCTGCCATGCGGGATTTCGCGCTGGTGGTGAGCGACCGTTTTTACACCGCGCAGGCAGAGCAGGACGGCGTACTCGTCAGCGCCTACGCCACCGACGCATCCCGCGCGCGAGAGCTGCTGGACTATGGAAAGCAGGCGCTGGCGTGCTTCTCAGCACGATATGGCGCGTATCCCTACCAGAGCTATACGCTTTGCGAGATCAACTTCCCCATGGGCGGCATGGAATACCCCGCCATGGCGATGATCGCCGCCGATCTGCTGGACGCGGGGGGCGAGTCGCTGGAAACCGTTGTGGCACACGAGGTGGCGCATCAGTGGTGGTACGCCGTAGTGGGCAGCGACCCGGTCAACCAGGCCTGGCAGGATGAGGCGCTGAGCCAGTTCAGCATGCTGGAATACCTGGAGGACCGCCATGGCCTTGCGCGGCGCGAAGAGTACGAGCAGCGGGAGCTGGAGAGCGCGCTGCGCGTCACGGTGCCGCGGGGCGTTACGCCGGGTGCGCCGCTGGACCGGTTTTCCAGCATGTCCGAATATGCCTTGGTGGTCTATGATCGTGGAGCCGCGATGTTTTGTGCCCTGGACCGCATGCTCGACGGCGGACTGGATGATTTTCTTCGGGCCTACTACGAACGTTATGCCTTTGGGCGCGCCACGCGCGAGAATTTTGAAAGCCTGCTGGCGGAAACGACCGGCGAGGACCTGACCCCCTTGATACGCGATTACCTGGATACCTATATCCTGAATTGACACAGGCGATTCACGAAAGGAATGAACGAATCAATGGCACAGACCTGCGCAGGGCGCACGGCCGTGGTCATCCCCGCCTACAAGCCGGATGACCGCCTGCCCCCCTATGTACAAGCGCTGAAGGACGCTGGCATCGGCAGGATCGTTGTCGTGGACGATGGCAGCGGTCAGGACTACCAACGGTTCTTTGATCAAATTCCCCGGGACGGGGTGAGCCATGTCATCAGCTACCGGCCCAACTGTGGCAAAGGGGTGGCGCTCAAGCGCGGTATGGCCTGGCTTATGGACAACAGCCCCGATCAGGACATCATCGTGACGGCCGACAGCGATGGGCAGCACACCGTGGAGGATGTGCTGCGCATGGCCCAGGACCTGGCGCGCGACCCCTCCGGGCTGCTCCTGGGCAGCCGGGACTTTTCCCAGGAGCATGTGCCTCCCAAGAGCCGGATGGGCAACCGCATCACCTCGGTGGTGTTCAAGCTGCTCTACGGATGCTGGGTGGGCGATACGCAGACGGGCCTGCGCGGCTTCCACCGCGATCTGCTGCCCGCCATGATCGCCGTGCCCGGTGATCGCTACGAGTATGAAATGAACGTGCTCATCGAGTGCGCAGCCATGAAGGTGCCCATGCGCCCCCTGCCCATCGAAACCGTGTATGAAAACAACAATGAGGGAAGCCATTTCCGCGCCTTCCGCGACAGCGCGCGCATTTATCGCGTGATCTTCAGCGGATTCTTCCGCTTTGTGGGCACGTCGATGGTCAGCTTTTTGGTCGACTATGGCCTCTATCTGTTGTTTAACAACCTGATCAAATACTTCGGCACCTCCCTGGACCAGGAAGTCGGCGTGCTGTTCATCCGGGTGGTGCCCCATATCCTGATCGCCACCGTGGCCGCGCGCCTGTTGTCGGGAGTTACCAATTTCTTTTTGAACCGCAGCTTCGTTTTTACCGATAAGGGCAAGGTGAGTCAGGCGTTCCTGCGCTATCTGGGCGTGTTTTTCCTGGTGATGCTGCTCTCCGCTTTGCTGACCAGCAGCCTGCATCTGTGGCTGGGCTGGAGCGATAACACCGCCAAGATTCCGGTGGACATCGTGCTGTTTTTTGTCAGCTACCACCTGCAGCGCCGCTGGGTATTTCAAAAAAAGCCCGCGAAGGCGGGCTGATCGGGCAGGGATACAAGCCCTAGCGCGCCGCGTCCGGGGGACAAAGCCCGCATCCGACGCAGCCGCCCCCGCAGCGGTCCAGGCGCACGTCGGCGGCAGCGAGGCCCATGACGGCCCGACCGCCCTGGCGGCACTCCTCACAAAAGCCGTAGCGCGCGAAAAACGCAACGGCCTCTTCAGGCGTCTCCAGGCGGAGAAAATGCGCGCCGTGGCTGAGCGCCTTGAACAAAAGCAGGCGCACCAGCAGATCGCCGTAGCCCATGCCGCGGAAACCGGACAGCACGCCGACATCGCCCAGCCAAAAGGCCCCGTCCCGCCACCACAGGCGGCCGGCGCCCACGGGCTCCTCCCCGGCATAAACCGTTACCTGCTGCGCCCAGTCGTCCAATGCGTCGCGGCCGCGGCCAAATACCGCACGCCGGATGGCGAGGGGCTGGGAAACATCGCTGCCCGTGGGAAACCACTTACCCTGTATCATGCGGAGTACCTCCCGAAAGGATGATAGCATGGAACATGAAAAAATCGAACGCATTAACGAGCTTACGCGCCTGAGCCGCGAGCGGGAACTGACGCACGAGGAGCTTGTCGAGCGCGAGGCCCTGCGCCGCGAGTACCTCGATGGTTTCCGGCAGAACGCGCGGGCCGTACTGGAAAACGTGCGCCTGAAAAGGCCGGATGGCACGTTGGAGCCGCAGAAAAAGAAAGAGGACAAGCATTGACCGCCTGCCCCAACACTCTGATTTTATCAAAATAGTTTACAAAAATCAACCATAAAATTTTCGCAAAAAGCCTTGTTTCTCCGAAGCCTTTGGGTTATAATAAAACCGAACCAAGAGGAATCAGGAAAAGGAAATGCCACTCCCATCGCGGCAATCCGGCGTTCCGCCGCAGGCTGTGATGACACGGCGTTGGAAATGACCGGGAGCGGCGATGAAATTCAGGCAGAGAAAGTGGGGCGATACCGTTGTACTGCGACGATCAGCCGTTGGGCGGCGTAGGTGCCGCCGAAGAAGAAACCAGGGACCTCATCGAAGGTGTCGATGAGGATGGAAACAATGTGCTGCTGGAAGTCGTGCGCTATTTCTTCTACAACGGTGAAGAATACGTTGTACTGGGCGAAGCCCATGATGGCGAATGCGACTGTGAATGCGAGCATTGTGACCACCACGAGGAAGAAGAAGCCGTCAATCTCTATATCATGAAGGTTGTCGAATCGGAAGAGGACGGCGAGGAAATCGAGGAATTCCTTCCCGTGGAAGACGAAGACCTGCTCGAGAAACTTATCGAAGTGGTTCAAGCGGATTTTGAAGCTGACGAAGAACTGGACGACGAGTAATACCACCGTATGGGTGGTTTCCTGTACGTGATTTTTTCACCGGATCGGATTTTCCTACCAGCGGTCGTAAGGCCGTAGATATAGACGGTTGGTTTTTCGGATCGAGCAGGCAGGAAAAGTGCATATACCAGGTAACAAAATTTCCCGGACGGCCATTGCCGTCCGGGTTTTCTGTACTGGGGGAACGGCGGGTCACTTTCCCGCCAGCTCCGACGCGATCTGCGCACCCAGGCGCGCGTTGTTGTAGACCAGCTGGATATTGGCCTTCAGGCTGTCGCCCCCGGTGAGCTTCTGAATCTTGTCAAGCAGGAAGGGCGTGGTATCCTTGCCGTGAATGCCCAGCGACTTGGCCTCGGCAATGGCGGCGTCGATATTGCGATTGATATAATCCAGGTCCATGGCATATTCGTCAGGGATGGGGTTGGTCACCAGCATGCCGCCCGCCAGTCCCATGTCCAGCTTGACGGCAAAGGCGTCCGCAATCTCCTTGGGGGTGTCCAGCCGGTAGTCCACCTGGAATCCGGAATGCGTGGTATAGAAGGCGGGCAGTTCCTTGGTGCGGTAGCCGATGACGGGGACGCCCTTGGTTTCCAGGTATTCCAGCGTCAGGCCCAGGTCCAGAATGCTCTTGGCCCCCGCGCATACCACCAGCACCTGGGTCTGCGCCAGCTCCTCCAGGTCGGCGGAGATGTCCATGGTGGTTTCCGCACCGCGATGAACGCCGCCTACGCCGCCCGTGGCAAAGACGCGGATGCCCGCCAGTGCGGCGCCGATCATGGTGGTGGTCACGGTGGTGGCGCCATCCTCGCCGCGGGAGAGCAGGACCGGCAGGTCACGGCGGCTGGCCTTGGCCACCGCCAGGCCCTTTTTGCCCAGATGCTCGATTTGTTCACGGGTGCAGCCCACGGTGATCTTGCCTTGAATGATGGCAATCGTCGCGGGTACCGCGCCGTTTTCACGCACGATCCTCTCCACGTTCAGGGCAGTTTCCACATTCTGCGGGTAGGGCATGCCATGTGAAATGATGGTGGATTCCAGCGCGACGACCGGCTTGCCCGCGTCGATGGCGGCCTTCACTTCTGGCGATACGTTGAGATACTTTTCAAGGTTCATGCCTGGTTCCTCCTTATGCGTTCTGCACAATGCCTGCAATGGCATCAGGGGTGATGAGGGGACTTACGGCGCTGTCCGAGCGGGCGCAGATCGCAGAGGCGGCCAGCCCATGCAGCGCCATTTCGCGCAGTGAACAGCCCTCCTGCCACGCGCAGGCGGCGGCGGCAAGAAATGCGTCACCGCAGCCGGTGGTGTTGAGGACCGGACTGGGGAAGCACGGCAGAATACCGCGCTCGCGCCCATCGTCGAAATAGACGCCCCCGGCACCCAGCGAGATGAACACATTCTCCAGCCCCAAGTCAAAGAAAGCCTTTGCGGCGCGGGGAAGGTCGTCGTTGCTATGGATGGC
>UQEF01000049.1 GCA_900540045.1 uncultured Eubacteriales bacterium
TTTTTCCGTCTTGCCTTATGCGTTTAGGGGCTGCTTCCCAAAGAAAGCAGCCCCTCAGTTTATCAAAAAAGCATTTTAAGCGTTTTGGAGGGCCGGGATGCTCCGGGTGAAACCCGAATCCGGCGGCATGTGCGGGCGGCGGGAAATCCTCAAAGCTCCTCCTGCGCCAATCCCGGCGCTGTGCGCGCTGTCCGCGCGGAGCGCCGGGTTTGGCTGACGTATGCATGTCCTGATAAGGGGGGACGGCAAAATACGCGGGGGAGAAACTCCCCGCATCAGGCGCTGAGCAAATCCGCGCTTCTTCCGGCTGCCGGTCACCGGGAGGACCGGTCAGATTTCCGTGATGACCGGGCTGGACCTGCGCGCCAGCGTCATCTCCCGAACCGGAGCACGGGAACCGATAGCCTCCCCGGCATGGCAAAGCAGGTTGAGCGCGGGAAAATCCACGCCTGCCAGCACGCTGAAGCCCACGCCGCCCGAAAAACGGGGATTGACCTCCAGAAACCAGGCGCCGCTGTCGTTTACGATAAATTCCATATTCACCACGCCCACCACGCCCGCACATGCCGCTACCTGCGCACAGAGGGCCTCCAGCGGGTGACCGGGCAGGACGCGCACGGCGGTGCCCAGCCCGTTGGGGGTGCGCAGCAGCTCATGCCGCGTCAGTGCCTGCACGTGGCCGAAACGGTCGCGGGCCACGTCCACGGTGTAGATGTTGCCGTCCAGATAGGGCTGGGCGATGTAATCCCCACGAGCGTCCAGCGCCGCGTGATACGCCTGCGGCGTGCGGACGATCACCTGCCCCTGGCTGCTGCGGCCGTGCAGGGGCTTGAGCATCAGGGGATAGTCCGCTGCCTCCGGCTCCCAGCCGTAGGGGGAACGGGTGGGAATGATCCGGCACGCACCCTCGCGGGCCAGCAGCGCGGCCATGGCCTGCTTGTCCCGGCACAGGCGGGCGCTGGGCTCGTCGGGCACGCAAAGCACGCATCCCAGAGCCGAAAAGCGCGTCTTGTGGGCGCATAGCGCGTCCACCTCCACGTCCGTCAGGGGAATGAGAAAGTCCGCGTGCTCGCGCCGCACGGCTTCCTCCATCTGGCGCACATAGGCGTCCGCATCCGTGGCGTAGACCGCCTGGAAAAAGACGTCCACCTCGCCGGAGGCAACGTTCCATGCCCTGGGATAGATGTCGCAGCCCACCACGCGCAAGCCCAGCGCGTGCAGCCGCTCGATGACGATGCCGGCAGAGGCCGAGCCTACAGCCGTCAGCAGCGCCGTTTTCATGCCTTCGCCTCCCCGTGCCGCCGGGCCGCCAGCCCGCGCAGCATGTCCATGAGATAGCGCATGCTCTCCAGCCGCAGCAGCAGCGCGAGACCGCCGTAAATCGCAGCGCCCGCCAAAACCTGCAAAACCAGCAGGGGAAACGGCGCAAGCGGCAGCCGCCCCAGCGCCCATACCGCCGCGAACATCACCGCCGCAAGGCCCATCGCCGGCAGCACGTCGCGCATCTGCTCCAGGTACCCGTAGCCCAGCAGGCGGCGGTTGGGCGAGGCGTTGACCACGGCGGCCAGCAGCGTGCTGGCCGCCGCGCCCCACGCGATGGCGTATACGCTGTCAAACAGAAAAACCGTCGCCGCCAGGATGAGCAGGCCGTAGCTCTTTTTGATCAGCTCCAGCCGCAGAAATACGTCGCTTCGGCCCATGGCGTTGATGGCCTGCAAATTGGCCGTATGAATGGGATAGAACGCGAAGTCGATGCAGCAGATCTGCAAAAACGGCACGCAGGGCAGCCATTTGTCCGTCAGCAGCAGGCGCACCAGCGGCTCGGCCACCGCCGCCAGCCCCGCCATCATCGGCAGCACCAGAAAGCTCGATACCATCACCGAGCGGCGCATCATCTGCTTCATGCGGGATACGTTGTCCTGCTCATCGGCCAGCACGGGGAGCATCACGCTCTGAATGGAGCCGTTGACCGCGTTCATCACCAGCTCGGGAAACTGCTTGCCCCGGTTGTAGAAGCCCAAAGTCTCCTGAGCGTACTTCTTCCCGATCACGGCGGTGCGCAGGTTGTTGTAGCCGGTTTCCAGCAGGCTGGAGGCCAGCAGCTTCCAGCCGAAGCGGATCAGCCCCCGCACGCGCGCCCAGGAAAACAGCGCCCGGGGCCGCCATTTCACCAGCCGCAGCAGCACCAACGCCAGGCTGAGCTGGCTGGTGAGCTGCTGCGCCACCAGCGCCCAGTAGCCAGCGCCCGCGGCCGCCATGGCGATGCCTGCCACGCCGGAAAGCGCCGTGCAGATCAGGCTGGCGGTCATCAGCCGGCGGAAGGCCATTTCCCGGGCGATCACGGCGTTTTGCACCGAGACGAGCGCGCCGGGCAGCAGAATCAGCGCTAGCACACGCAGCACCGGCGCCAGCGCCTCCATGGCGAAAAAGGCTCCGATGGCCGGAGACAGCAAAAACAGCAGCCCATACAGCACCGCCGCGATGCCCAGGCTGACGTAGAACACAGAGGACAGGTCGGTCTCGTCCACGTCCTTTTTCTGGATCAGGGCGGTGTTGAGCCCGCTTTGCACAAACACCTGCGACACCGCGATGAACACCGTCAGCATCGTCAGTACGCCGTAATCAGACGGGTCCAGCAGGCGCGCCAGCACCACGCTGACCACGAAGGAGATGCCCTGCGTGCCCACGCTTTCGGCCAGCTTGAACAGAAAGGAGGCGGCGGCCCGCTTGCCGCGCTGCTCACGCATGACGGAGTACCTCCCTGACCACGCGGCAGATGAGATCAACCTGCGCATCGGTAAGCGCCGGGTAGAGCGGCAGGGTCACCACGCCGTCGGAGACGCGGCGGGCAACGGGCACGCGCGAGGTGTCAAAGCCGGCGCGGCCGCGGTAGCATTCAAAGTTGGTCACGAGGGGATAGAAATATTTGCGTGCGTAGACGCCCTCCCGGTCCAGCGCCTCGCATACGGCGTCGCGCACGGTCCGCCCGCCCGCGAACACCACCGGGAAATAGGCGTAGTTGCTCCTGACCCCCGGCTGCGTGGGCGGCAGACGCAGGCCGCGCACGCCGTCCAGCCGGTCCATGTAGCGGTCGTGGACATGGCGGCGCGCGGCGATTTCATCGTCCACATGGCGCAGGTTGCACAGGCCCATCGCGGCCTGAAACTCGTTCATCTTGGCGTTTCCGCCCACGGATACCACGTCGTCGGGCCCGGTGATGCCGAAGTTGCGCACAAGCGCCAGCCTGTCATACAGCTCCGCGCACTCCGTGGCAACCGCCCCGCCCTCGATGGTGTGATAGACCTTCGTGGCGTGGAAGCTGAACATGGACGCAAGGCCCAGCCGCGCCGCGGACACGCCGTTCCGGCTGACGCCGAAGGCGTGCGCCGCGTCGTAGATCACCTTGAGACCGTGCCGGTCCGCGATGGTCTGGATGGCGTCCGCGTCGCACAGGCAGCCATAGACGTGCACGGGCAGAATGGCGCAGGTCCGCTCGGTAATCAGGCCCTCCAGCAGCGTTGGGTCCAGCGTGTAATCGCTCTGGCGAATATCACAGAAAACGGGCGTAAGCCCCTTGCGCACGAGGGCGTGCGTGGTGGAGGCAAAGGTGAAGGGCGTGGTGATGACATCGCCCCGCAGGTCCAGCGCCTCCAGAAGCGCCTCCAGCGCCAGGTGGCCGTTGGTGAACAGCGAGAGATGGCCCACATCCAGATAGGCTTCCAGGCGGCTTTGCAGCTCGAGCAGTTTTTCACCGTTGTTGGTCAGCCAGTGGGAATCCCACAAGGGGCGGATTTCCCGGCAAAATTCCTCGAAATCGGGCATGGAGGAGCGGGTGACGTTGATGCGCATAGCAGCAGTCCTTCCTTGGTGGACGGTCAGCCCCGCAGGGGGGCGAGCAGGCGCTTCAGGCGGTAGGTCAGCCGGCGTGAGAGCGGCAGGGCGCGATAGACGCGCCGCGCGTCCGGCTCCCTGAGCACGCGCGCGCTGGGCGCGTTCCACAGCATCACGTAGAGATACCAGTCGCGGAACCGGCCGACCTGTTCAGTATACCGCTTTTGGGAAAATTCGTCCACATCCCCGAGCATCTCGGCCACGCTGCGGCTGCGCTCGTACACGCGCCGCCCGGACTCGCGCGACCACTGGCTCATGGCCCCGGTGCGCACGTTTTCGCGGTACACACAGGTAAAGGCGTGCAGGTAGGCGGCGTAGCCCGCCGCGGTCAGATACATGCGCAGCTTGAGGTCGCCGTGGGGGCAGGGCTTGTCCCAAAAGGAGGGCGGCAGCCGGTCCAGCGCCGATCGCGGAAAGAGGAACGTGGCCGTGGGCACGAAGTTGAGGGCACAGAAATCGCCCAGCGTGTAGGTGTGGTCGGAGGCGAAATAGCCGGGCGCGTCCTTCTCGCTGTAGGGGAGGAAGGGACGGTCCGGCGCGCGGCCGTCCGCGTCGCGGATCACGCCGTTGGTGAAGCAGAAGGTGCAGTCCGGGTGCTCCTCCATGTAGGCCACCTGGCGGCGCAGCTTATGCGGGTCACACCAGCAGTCATCCCCCTCGCACAGGGCGATGTACTTGCCCCGCGCGCGGGGATAGTTGAACGTGGGGTCGATGGCCACGCCTCTGGAATACTGGTTCTCGGTTTCAAACAGGGGCCTGACCACGTCGGGATACCTTCGCGCGTAATCGCGCAAAATGTCCTGCGTGCCGTCGGTGGAGGCGTCGTCGTGCGCCAGAATCTCGATGGGAACGTCCTGCGCAAGAAAGCTCTCCAGCGCCTCTGCAATGTAGGGCGCGTGGTTGTATGCCGCGCAGCAGATGCTGACCATGGGCTCCATCCCGCGCGCCTCCCCTCCGTTTTGCTATGCCGATTGTACCCAATGCCGCCAGGCATGTCAAGCGAAAGCGGGCCGCTGAAACCGTCCATCACGCTTTCTTTCCCGTCGCCTTCAGCAGCCGCTCATGCATCAGCGCCATCATTGCAAGAAGCACAAGCAGATACGGCGGCAGCAGCGAAACGCTGATATGGTTGGCAATCAGGCCAAACAGAGGCGGCATGAGGCAGGTGCCCACATAGGCGGAGGCCATCTGTATGCCGATAATGGCCTGCGACTGATCCGCGCCGAAACGGTCTGGCGTGGAATGAATGATGGAGGGATAGACCGGCGCGCAGCCAAGGCCAACCAGCACAAGGCCCGTCAGCGCCGAGGACGTGCCAAAGGGAAGCAGAAGGCACAGCACGCCCGCCAGCAAGACGGCCTGCCCCAGACGGATCATCTGCGTATCGCTGAATTTCAGCGTCAGAAAGCCCGACAACGCCCGCCCGGCGGTGATGCCCACGAAGAACAGGCTGGCATGGCTCGCCGCCTCCTGCGCGGACAGACCCCAGCGAAGGGCCAGATAGCTGCTCGCCCACAGAATGGCGGTCTGTTCTACGGCGCAATAGCAGAAGAATGCCGCCATGACCTCCTTTGCGCCCGGAATGCGGATGACCTTTTTCAGCGGGAGCGGCTGCGGACGCTCCGCGCCGGCGGCGTCTGCCGCCCTTGTCTTCCACAGGGGAAGGGTCAGAAGCAGCGCGGCGGCCAGCGCGAACTGAAGGAGGGCGATGATGCGATAGCCTGTGCTCCAGCCGCCGCCCGTCAGGGCGTAGCCCATGATGTACGGTCCCAGAGAAGCGCCCAGCCCCCACATGCAGTGCAGCCAGCTCATGTGGCGGCTGGCGTAGTGTAGCGCCACGTAGTTGTTCAGCGAGGCGTCCACGCTCCCGGCGCCGAGGCCGTAGGGGATGGCCCACAGGCACAGCGCCGCGAAGGAATGGCTGACGGAAAAACCAAACAGGGCCACGGCTGTGGTCAGCACGCTGAGCGCCGTCACCCTGCCCGTGCCCAGCCGCTTGGTGAGCCGGTCACTTTGCAGGCTGGAGATCACCGTGCCGATGGAGATGATTGCGGAAATGCCGCCCGCATAGGAAACGGGGACGGCGAACTCACGATACATCGCCGGCCACGCCGATCCCAGCAGGGAATCGGGAAGGCCCAGACTGATAAACGCCAGATAGATGATGCCAAGCAGCAGATGAAGCATGCGCTCGTCCTCCCATGTGGATTGTTATATGTAAGAATACAGCCAAACGCCGCTTGATTCAACGCATATCTGGCCGTATAATAGCAGAAAACCGCCAAACGGCGGAGGAGGTATACCAACCAACATGGCTCTTCAACAATGCGGACTGAACCTGAGCGGCACATCAAGGGAGCTCCAGCCGCACGGAAGCACCGGGTTTCCCTGCGCGGGATACGCCTCGCGCCATACGCAGCGGCAGGAGGATGACATTCCGTGGCACTGGCACGACGAGATTGAGCTCATCTCGCTTGCGGAGGGCCAAATGAACGTCAGCACGCCGTCAGCGTCCTTTCTGCTGGAAAAGGGCAGGCTGGTCGCCATCAACTCCGGCGTCCCGCACGCCGCCTCGGCGATGGGGGAATGCGGCCTGCGCTCTATGGTGTTCAGCCCGGCTCTGATCTGCGGAAGCGACGATTCTGTTTTTGCCAGAAAGTATATGCGGCCGCTGGCCGCGTGCAAGGCCTTTTCAGGTGTTTTGCTGGAGGAGGAATGCGTATCCCGCTGGTTCGCAGCCGCCCATGACGCACTGGCGCAGGACGCGCCGGGGTTTGAATTTACCGTCCGCGAAAACCTTTCCCGCATCTGCCTGCGCCTGTGCGAGCGTTTTGCGGGGCAGATAGACGAAAGGGCTTCCGCCATGGATCGGGATGACCTGCGCGTGAAAAAAATGCTCGGCTGCATCCATGAAAACTTCGCCGACAATCTGTCGCTGAGGGATGTGGCGGGCGCGGCGGGCATCAGCGAACGGGAATGCCTTCGCTGCTTTGAGAGGACCATCCGGCTTTCGCCCTTTCAGTACCTGCTGAAATACCGCGTGATGCGGGGAGCGGAAACGCTGCTGACCGATCCGGCCAGCAGCGTTTCGGAGGCGGCGTCGCGCTGTGGCTTTGACAGCCCCAGCAATTTCGCCAGAATATTTAAACGGTTTTATCACTGTACGCCAAGGGAGTACCGCCGCGCAAATGTGCGGCGGGATGACGCGCTTACGCTTCCTCCTGCCCCAGAGGCCTGAGCATCCGGACATCCACCTTGCGGAACAGCGCCAGGCACAGCGCCAGCGACACCGCCTCCGCCACGGGGAAGCACCACCATACGGCGTTGAGCCCGCCGAGCCGGCTCAGAATCCACGCTGCGGGCAACAGCACGATCAGCTGGCGGCACAGGCTCATCAACAGGCTGTAGAATCCCTTGCCGATGGCCTGGAACACCGTGCTCAGCGTGATGCCGATTGCCGCCAGAATGAAGTGGCTGCTGATGATGCGCAGCGCTACCACACCCATGGCGGTCAGGTCGCTGGCGCCCTCGGCCTCAAACAGGCTCAGCAGTAGTTCGGGAATCAAAAGGAAGGCGGCCGTGCCCACCGCCATGATCACCACCGCCAGCTTCACCGCTACGCGGATGGCGTCATACACGCGCTGGCGCAGGCGTGCGCCGTAGTTATAGCCCACGATGGCCACCAGCCCGTTGCTCAGGCCGAAAACAGGCATGAACACGAAGGACTGGAGCTTGAAGTATACGCCCAGCACGCTGACGGCGGTGTTGCCGTAGGCGATGAGGATCAGGTTCATCAATACGTTCATGAACGAACTGATGGACTGCATGATAATGCTGGGGAAGCCAACGGCCAGAATGCTCCTGAATACGGAGGCTTCAGGCCGGAACCCACGCCAGACCACCTTGAGCTCGTGGTTCTTCAGCTGGTTGAGCACAAAGCCCAGCAGCATGCCGCCGATCTGACCGATCACCGTGGCCGCCGCCGCGCCCGCCACGCCCATCTGCGGCGTGCCCAGCAGGCCGAAGATCATGATCGGGTCCAGAATGATGTTGATGACCGCGCCGGTCAGCTGCGTGGTCATCGACAGCATGGTGTTGCCCGTGGCCTGCATCATCCGCTCAAAGGAAATGGACAGGAACAGGCCAAAGCTGAACACCGTCACAATGCGCAGATAGTCGCCCGCCATCTGCTGCAATTCCGGGTCCGGCGTAAATACATGGAAGAAACTGTGCGACCCCAGCAGGCCGAACAGCAGGAACACAACGAATCCGCACAGCTCCAGCAGCATGCCGCAGCGGGCCGCTTCGCGCGCCTCTTCGACCCGCTTCTGCCCCAGCTTGCGGCTGATCAGGCTGTTGATGCCCACGCCCAAGCCCGTAGAGACGGCGATCATGAGCAGCTGGACGGGAAAGGCCAACGATACGGCGGTGAGAGCATTCGAGCTGTAGCGCGCCACAAAGATGCCGTCCACGATGTTGTAGAGGGCCTGCACCAGCATACTTACCATGATGGGGACGGACACCTTGGGTACCAGCCGCCCCATGGGCATGGTCCCGAGCATTTTTGAACGTTCCTGCTGTTCCATGACGTTTCTCCTTAAGCGCTAGGTTTCTTTTTTTTATAAGGTAACGAACAGTGAAAGACGGCCCCTGCACGGGAACCGGCAATCTAATATGATAGCGGGAAAACCCGTGTCCGTCAAGGCTTTTTTTCCGTTTCTCCGGTGCCGGGGAGCGGGCGGGGGGCAGGTTGACTGTGCGGCGCAGCCCTTGCTAAAATCAGGGAACGACCGGGGATCAACGGTGCGCAGGGCGAAGCGGGATAGATGCTTTCGCGCCGGGGGCAGCAGGCATAAAGACCCGCCGGATCAACCCGGTGCGCAGGCCGCGGCAGCCGCGGCGAGGCGCGCGCCGCGACCGGTCCGTGCCTGTCTCAGGCATGCATGCCTTTCCGGTGGCGGATAGGAACGAAGAGAAAGCAGTGCGATGAGCGTCAAGCGTAGACAGCCGCTTCTTTGATGTGCTATAATGATAGATGACAGATTTGCAAGGGGCATGGAAGGACGGGGAAATATGGGTACGGCGCACAAACGCAAAGCAGAGCGGCACGCCATCGAGAACCGCGAATTGAGTTGGCTTGCGTTTAACCGGAGAGTACAGGAAGAAGCGGACAATCCCGACAATCCGCTTCTGGAGCGCGCCAAGTTTCTCGCCATCGTCACCTCCAACCTGGATGAGTTCGTTCAGGTGCGCTATCAGCGCATCTACCAGGCCGCGCAGGTGGGAAAGAAGTTCGGCGGCGTTGGCGGGCGTGCGCTCTACCGCCGCGTCAACCGTGAGCTTCTGCATCAGAACAACGCCCAGTACCTGCTCTATGAGGGCATCCGCAGCGAGCTCTATTTGCAGGGCGTGAAGCTCTATCCCACCTTTTCGCTGGACGAGGATCATATCCGGCGCGAAAAAGCGCTGTTTGAAAAGGAAATACGGCCCTTTCTGAAGGTGGAGCCGCTCCAGGGCAGCCGTCCCCGCCAGAAGCAGCTCTACCTGCTGGTCAAGCTTACGCGCTCCCGGCATAAGGGGGGGGCGTTCTGTCTGGTGGGGCTGCCCACGGCGCTGCCCCGGCTGTTTGACCTGTCCAAGGCCAAGGAGGAGCAGTGCCTCATCCGCGTGGAGGATGTGGTCAAGCATTACCTGCACCGTCTGTTTCCCAAGGATCAGGTGGAGCATGTGGCGGTGTTCCGCATCATTCGCAACCAGAATTTCCCCGTCGAAGAGCGCACGGGGGACGATATTGTGCCAGCTGTGCGCGAGATGCTCGCCCATCGACTGGGGGGCGAGGTGATGCGTCTGGAGGCCGAGGAGCGCATGAGCGAGGAGATGCTCACGCTTCTGATGCGGCAGTTCGGGCTGGAGCGTGAGCGGCGCTACCGCGTCACGGGGCCGCTGGATTTGAATAGAATGCTGATGAACCTCTACGCGCTGGTCAAGCGGCCCGGGCTGAAGTATCCGCCGGCCCAGCCTGTGGAGGTGGCCCCCCTGATGGGGCAGGACGCGTTTGAGCAGATCGACCGGCGGGACTGGCTGCTCTACCATCCCTACCACAGCTTTGCTCCGGTGGTGCATCTGATGAAGCTGGCCGCGCAGGACCCGACGGTCCGCGCCATCCGTCAGACGCTCTACCGCGTCAGCGGCAACAGCCCCATCGTGGCGGCGCTGGCCCAGGCCGCCGAAAACGGCAAGGAGGTGCAGGTGCTCTTCGAGGCGCATGCGCGCTTTGACGAGGAAAACAACCTTTACTGGGGCGAGCGGCTCGCGCGCGCGGGCTGCCGCGTGATGTACGGCCTGCCGGGCCTCAAGACGCACAGCAAGATCACCCTGTTTGAACGCGAGGTGGACGGACAGACGCGCCGCGAGGTGCACCTGGGCACCGGCAACTACCATGACGGCACCGCGCGGCTGTATACCGACTTTGGCCTGCTCACCGCGGACCCGACGCTCACCTCCGACGCGGCCGCCTTTTTCCGGGGGCTGGAGAGCGGCGGAGCGGAGGCGCTGGAGGAACTGGTCACCGCGCCCGATCAGCTCGCACCCACATTGCTGGACCTGATCGAGCGCGAGCGCGGGCATGCCCTGGCCGGACGCGGCGCACGCATCGTGGCGAAGATGAATTCCCTTTCGGACAAGGCGATCATCAGGGCGCTGCTCAATGCCGGACGCGCGGGCGTGGAAATCGACCTGATCGTGCGCGGCATCTGCTGCGTGATCCCGGAAATCGAGGGCGTGAGCGACAACATTCACGTGCGCTCCATCGTGGGACGCAACCTGGAGCACGCCAGGGCTTTCGTGTTTGAAAACGGCGGCCAGCGCGAGGTATACCTGTCCTCGGCGGACTGGATGCCGCGCAATCTCTACCGCCGGGTGGAATTGATGTTCCCCGTCAAGGACGTGGCGCTGGCCCGCGCGGTGGAACACGTGCTCTACCTGCAATGGAACGATACCGAAAAGGCCCGCAGGCGGCTGGCGGACGGCGCGTATCTGCTCTCGCCCCGCCATGCCGGCGGCCTCAACGCCCAGGAAACGCTGCTCAGGGACGTGGAAGGCGTGTTTGCGGGCCGGTATGCGCAACGGGCGCCGGGGACGCGGGTGTAGGGCGCACGCCGCAGCGCGCCTCCCGCCCCGGGAGATCGACAGGATGTGCCCCCCCTGTGACCGCAGCGCGTCGGGGGAAACGGCCCGGGCCTGTGAATCCTCCTTGCGTGCCGCCGGATTCGAATTCCGGGTGGAGGGCGGGACCCTTCCGGCTCCCCAGGAGGGTGAATAGTCTGAATCGTAGGCATATGCCGGGAAGGACGGAACGGATGAGCGATTGGAAAACGTTGGTGCGCGAGGACCGCGAGGCGGTTTTGGCCCGCGACCCCGCCGCCAAGTCCATGGCGGAGGTGCGCCTGTGCTACCCCGGACTGGTGGCGCTGAAATCCCACCGGCGGGCGCACGCGCTCTATGAAAAGGGACATGTGCTGCTGGCCCGGTGGATCAGCCAGCGTGCCCGGCACCGCACGGGCATTGAGATTCATCCCGGCGCCACCATCGGCCGCCGGGTGTTCATCGACCATGGCGACGGGGTGGTGATCGGCGAAACGACCATCATCGGCGACGATGTGACCATCTATCAGGGCGTCACGCTGGGCGGCACGGGCAAGGACACCGGCAAGCGCCACCCCACCATCCTCAACGGCGTGACCATCGGCGCGGGCGCCAAGGTGCTGGGCCCCATCACCATCGGCAACAACAGCAAGGTGGGCGCGGGCGCCATCGTCCTCAAGGACGTGCCGGACAACTGTACCGTGGTGGGCAACCCCGGCCGCATTGTGAAAAAGCAGCATCCCCAGCCCGCCGGCGAGGTGGACCTGGATCAGGTGAACCTGCCCGACCCCATGCTGGACCGCATGGAGGCGCTGGTCAAGCGCCTGACCGTGCTGGAAAGCTGCCTGGCGCGGCATGCGCGGCGGCTGGGCTGCGAGGGCTGCGACGCGGCCCCGGAGGATGCGCCCTGCCACGGGCGATGTACGGACGAAACCGAACCGGCCGACACAGCGCAATAAAGGAGCGAACAGCATGCAGATTTACAACAGCATGACCCGGAAAAAGGAACCTTTCGTGCCCCTCCACGAGGGAAAGGTGGGCATCTATGCCTGCGGGCCCACGGTCTATAATTTCTTTCACATCGGCAACGCGCGCCCCTTCATCGTCTTTGACGTGCTGCGCCGCTACCTGGAATACCGGGGATACGAAGTGACCTTCGTGCAGAACTTCACCGACATCGACGACAAGATGATCCGCCGCGCCAATGAGGAGGGCGTGACCGTCGCGGAGATTGCCGAGCGCTACATCGCCGAATATTTTACCGACGCCAAGGCGCTGGGCATCCGTCCGGCCACGGTGCATCCCCGCGCCACGGAGCACATCCCGCAGATCATCGCGCTCATCCAGCGGCTCATCGACAAGGGCCTGGCCTACGAATCCCAGGGCGACGTGTACTACCGCGTGCGCGCCTTCCCCAGCTACGGCTGCCTGTGCGGGCAGAATCTGGAGGATCTGGAGAGCGGCGCGCGCGTGAGCGTGGACGAGGTCAAGGAGGACCCGCTGGACTTTGCCCTCTGGAAGGCGCAGAAGCCCGGCGAGCCCGCCTGGGAAAGCCCCTGGGGCATGGGCCGTCCCGGCTGGCACATCGAGTGCTCGGCCATGAGCACCACCTATCTGGGCGAGACCTTCGACATCCACGGCGGCGGCAAGGACCTGCTCTTCCCCCACCATGAAAACGAGATCGCCCAGACCTCCGGCGCGACCGGCAAGCCCTACGTGCGCTACTGGATGCACAATGGCTTTATCAACATCGACAACGAAAAGATGTCCAAGTCCAAGGGCAATTTCTTCACCGTGCGCGATATCTCCAGGGAGTTTGACCTGGAGGCCGTGCGCCTGTTCATGCTCTCGGCGCATTACCGCAGCCCCATCAACTTCAGCCGCGACCTCATCGAGGCGGCGGCCAGCAGCCTGGAGAGGCTCTACAATGCGCGCGACCAGCTTCAGTTCCTTCTCACCAGCGCTCAGGACCGCACGCCCGACGAAGGCGAGCGCGCCTTTATGGACGAGTGCCTGCGCTCGGAGGAAAAGTTCATCGCCGCCATGGATGACGACCTCAACACCGCCGACGCGCTGGCCGCGCTGTTTGAGCTGGTGCGCGCCGTCTACAAGCTGCCCCAGGGCGGCGTGAGCCGCGAGGCCGTGCAGCTGGGCATGGACAAGATGAAGGCGATCTGCGGCGTGCTGGGCCTTCTGATGAAGGAGGAGGGCGCCATCCCCGCCGAGGTGCAGGCGCTGGTGGACGAGCGCGCCGAGGCCCGCAAAAACAAGGATTGGAAGCGCTCCGACGAGCTGCGCGACCAGATCAAGGCCCTGGGCTACATTCTGGAGGATACCAAGGCGGGCCAGAAGGTGCGCAAGGGAGGGGCCTGAGGCCATGCGCCGCATGCTGGGCTGGTGCGCGGCAGCCGCGCTGCTGGCGCTGGCGCTGGGGCTGACGGCGGCGCACCGGGCGCCCGCGCCCGGAAGCGGCGCGTTTGCGCTGGATGCGCCCTGCGGGCCGCGTCAAACGGCTCCGTCGCCCGTCCTGCCGCACGGTCCGGTGGCTGTCAATTCCGCGGACGCGGACGAGCTGGATACCCTGCCGGGCGTGGGCGAGGTCATCGCGCAGCGCATCATTGAGGAACGCGAGGAAAACGGCCCCTTTTACTACCCGGAAGATCTGATGAATGTCAAGGGCATTGGCGAGAAGACGCTGGAAAAGCTGCTTTCGCACATCCGCCTGCCATAACGGAGGAAACGCATGCGCGATACGGTACTGTTTCTGGATACCACGCTCAGGGACGGCGAGCAGACCCCCGGCGTGAGCTTTCATCTCAATGACAAGGTGGACTTTGCCCGCGCGCTGGAGACGCTGGGGGTGGACATGATCGAAGCCGGATTCGCCGGCGCCAGCCCCGGGGACTTTGAAGCCGTGCGCGCCGTGGCCCGCACGGTCAAAACCGGCGTGTGCTCTCTGGCGCGCTGCGTGGAGGCGGATATCCGCGCCGCCGCCGACGCGCTCAAAGGCGCCGCCAAACCCCGCATCCACGTCTTTATCGCCACCAGCCCCCTGCACCGCGCCGCCAAGCTGAACATGACCCGCGAGCAGGTGCTGGACGCGGCCGTGCGCAGCGTGCGCCTGGCCCGCTCACTGTGTGCGGACGTGGAGTTCAGCTGCGAGGACGCCACCCGCACCGAGCCGGACTTCCTCTATCAGGTATGCGCGGCGGCGGTGGAGGCGGGAGCGACCACCATCAACATCCCCGACACCGTGGGCTATGCCACCGTGGATGAATACGGCGGCCTGATCGACGCCGTCTGCCGCGAGGTGGCGGGGGAGCGCGACATCGTGATCTCCACTCACTGCCATAACGACCTGGGTCTGGCCACCGCCACCACGCTGGAGGCCATCCGCCGGGGCGCGCGGCAGGTGGAATGCACCATCAACGGCCTGGGCGAGCGCGCGGGCAACGCCTCGCTGGACGAGATCGTGATGGGCCTGCGCACCCGCCGGGATATCTACGGCCTGAAGGACAACCTCAACATCCGCGAGCTCTACCGCCTGAGCCGCCTGGCCGCGGGCCTCAGCGGCATGGAGATTCCGCCCAACAAGGCCGTGGTGGGCGCCAACGCCTTCGTGCACCAGAGCGGCATCCATCAGCACGGCGTGCTGCGTGAGCGCGCCACCTACGAAATCATGAAGCCCGAGGAGCTGGGCATTCCGCAGGGCGGGGTGGTGCTGGGCAAGCTCAGCGGCCGTCACGCGCTGCGCGAGCATGCGCAGGAACTGGGCTTTGAGCTGACCGAACGCGAGCTGGACCGCGCCTTTGAAAAATTCAAGGAGCTGGCCGACCGCAAGAAGGACATCACCGAGCGGGATGTCATGGCCATCTGCCGCGAGCAGATGCATGGCTCGCATGGCATGTACCGCATCCATTCCTTCCAGATCTTCAGCGGCAACCGCATGACCGCGACGGCCACCGTCAGCCTTCAGCGGGGCGCGGACGTGATCACCCGCGCGGACTGCGGCGACGGTCCGGTTGAGGCGTGCTTCCATGCCGTGGACCAGATTACCGGCTTCAAATGCAAGCTGGAAAGCTATCAGCTCCGCGCCGTCACCGAGGGCGAGGACGCGCTGGGCGAGGTCACCGTGCGCGTGAGCAACGAGGGCATAACCATGCTGGGCAAGGGCGTATCCACCGATATCATCGAGGCCAGCTGCCTGGCCTACCTCAACGCCGCCAACCGCGTCATCGAGGCGCGCCAGGAGCGGGAAAAGGCCCATCAGTAAGAAACGGGAGTTTGAACCGATGTACGAACGATATATCAAGCGCGCTCTGGACGTGGTTCTTTCGGCCGTCGGCCTGGTGGCGCTCAGCCCGCTGCTTGCGCTGATCGCCCTGGCCATCCGCCTGGACAGCCCCGGCCCCGCGGTGTTTCATCAGAAGCGCTTCGGCAAGGACCGCAAGCTGTTTGAAATCTACAAGTTCCGCACCATGCGTGTGGACGCGCCCCGCGACGTGCCCACCAACGACCTGCGCGGCTCCAAAGGGTACATCACCCGCGTGGGGCGCATTTTGCGCATGACCAGCCTGGACGAGCTGCCTCAGCTTTGGAACATCCTGAAGGGCGATATGTCGCTCATCGGCCCCCGGCCCGCGCTGTGGAATCAGGAGGACCTGATGGCCTGGCGCGACCGCTTCGGGGCCAGCCACATCCGGCCCGGCCTGAGCGGCTGGGCGCAGGTCAACGGCCGGGATTACCTCAGCCGCGATCTGGAGAAAAAGGCACGCCGGGACGCCGAATATGCGCATAACGTCAGCTTTGCCTTCGACCTCAAGTGCTTTTTGCTGACGCTCGTCAAGGTCGTCAACCGCCAGGGCATCGCCGAGGGGCGCGAGGGGAAAAGCTATCCCATTGGCGGCAGGGAGGACAAGCCATGACGCGGGTGATCATTACCGGGGCGGGCAGCTATATCGGCACGCACCTGCACGCCTGGCTCAGCCGCCGGCCGGAGCGGTTTGAGGCGGAGGAAATGGACCTGCACGGCGCTTGGGATGCAAGCGCCTTTTTGGGTTGCGGCTGCGTCATCCACGTGGCGGGGCTGGCGCACAGAAAAGAGCAGCCCGGCGACGAGGCGCTCTACGACCGCGTCAACTGTGAGCTGGCGCTGAAGGTGGCCAGGGCGGCCAAGGCGCAGGGCGTAAAACAGTTTGTGTTCTTCAGCAGCATGAGCGTCTACGGCCTGACCTGCGGGCGCATCACCGAGCATACGCAGCCCGCGCCCAACACCCATTACGGCGTGAGCAAATGGAAGGCGGAACAGGCGCTTGCCGAGTTGGAGGACGATGCCTTCCATGTGGCCGTGCTCCGGCCGCCTATGATCTACGGCCGCGGCTGCCGGGGCAACTATCCCCGGCTTTCGGCGCTGGCGCAGAGCCTGCCGCTGTTTCCCCGCGTGCAAAACGAACGCAGCATGCTCTATATTGATACCCTCTGCGCCTTTGTAGAACGTCTGGTGGAGAGCGGGGCGGGCGGGCTGTACTTCCCGCAGAACCGCGAATACGTGTCCACCTGCGCCATGGTGCGGGAGATCGCCGCCTGCCATGGCCGGCGGGTGAGGCTGGTGCCCGGCCTGAACGCGCTGCTGGGCGTTATGGCTCCGCGCGTGGGGCTGGTGGGCAAGGTGTTCGGCACGCTGACCTATGACCAAAACATGAGTGAAGCGTTCAGGCCGGAGGAGGAGCCCTCCTTTGCCCAGACCATTCGCATGACCGAGGTGGGGACATGAGCAGAAAGGTGCTGTTTGTGGCCACGGTGCTGCGCATGCATGTGCTGGTGTTTCATCTGCCCTATATGCGCTGGTTTCAGGAACAGGGCTACGAGGTGCATCTGTGCTGCGCCAACGATACGCCCGATCCCCATCCCCAGGTGCCGCATTGCGACCGTTGGGTGGAGCTGCCCTTTTCCCGCACGCCGGTTTCCGCCGGCAACCGCGAGGTCTTTCGCCGCCTGAAGCAGCTCATCGACGCCGAGGACTACGCCCTTATCCATTGCAACACGCCGGTGGGCGGGCTGCTGGGCCGTCTGGCGGCGCGTGCGGCGCGCAAACGCGGCACGCGCGTGGTCTATACGGCGCACGGGTTTCATTTTTTCACCGGCGCGCCGCTGAAAAACTGGCTGCTGTACTACCCCGCGGAGCGTCTGCTCAGCCGCTGGACCGACCTGCTCATCACCATCAACGGCGAGGACTACGCCCGCGCGAAGCGGTTTGCCGCCGGCCGCGTGGCGCTGGTCAGCGGCGTGGGTGTGGACCTTGCGCGCTTCCGCGGGCCGGTGGACCGTGCCGCGGTGCGTGCCGGGCTGGGCATCGGCCCGGAGGACGCCGTGCTCATCACCGTGGGTGAGCACAGCGAGCGCAAGAATCACGAAACCGTGATCGCCGCCGCCGCGCCCATCGAAGGGGCGCATGTGGTGTTTTGCGGCGTGGGGGACCGGCAGCCCGCGCTGGAAAAGCAGGCGCGCGCGCTGGGCATGGAGGGCCGCGTGCATTTTCTGGGCTTCCGCAAGGACATTCCGGCGCTGCTGGCGGCTGCGGACGTGTTTGTGTTTCCCTCCCTGCAGGAGGGGCTGCCCGTGGCCCAGATGGAGGCCATGGCCGCGGGGCTTCCCTGCGTGGTCAGCGATGTGCGCGGCAACAACGACCTCATCGCTCCCGGCGAGGGCGGCTTTCTGCGCGAGCCGCGCGACGTGAGCGGCTTTACGCAGGATATCGCGCGCCTGCTGGCGGACCCGGCCCTGCGCGCGCGCATGGGCGAGCGCAACCGCCGCGAGATGCGCCGCTACAGCCTGGAGGCGGTGCTTGCCCAGATGACCGCGCTCTACCGCGGCCTGCTGGACGGGCGTGAGCCATGACGGAAGGGGGATGCGGCTGTGGCGTCGGTGCTGTTTCTGATGCGCTATCCGCTGGAGAAGGACGATAACCTCAAGATCAAGTTTGACGGGCAGATGGCCGCCGTGCGCGCCATGGGGCACGAGGCGCGGCTGATTGGCTGGGACCACGAGGGCCTGTGGCTGGTGGGGGAGGGTGAGCGCACGCTTCTCCATCGCGCCCGGCTGACGGGGCTGCCGGGATACGAAAAGACGCTGCTGTACGTGGACCTGATGGCTGCGCTCGAAAAGGCGGCGGCCCTCAGGCGCTTTGACGTGGTGTACATGCGCTTTCTGCCGGTGTTCCATAACGCGCCGGGGGCGCTGGCCGCCGTGAAGGCGGGCGGCGCGCGGCTGGTGGTGGAGCATCCCACCTATCCGTTTGAAAACGGCAAGCGCTCCTCGCTTCTGCGCATGCCGGTCTTTGCCTATAACGCGCACGTGTTCCACCGTCTGGAACCCATGATCGACCTCTATACCCTCATCGGCGACCCCTGCGAGGGCACGCTCAACGGGCGGCCTGCCATGAACATCCTGAACGGCGTGGATGTGAGCCGCCTGCCTCTGCACGTCCCGCGCAAGGGCGCGAAGGACATCGGCCTGCTCGCGCTGGCCAGCATGTCGGTCTGGCAGGGCTATGATCGGCTGATTGAGGCGCTGGCGCGCTACGGGGGCGGCGAGCCGGTCACGGTGCACATGGTGGGCGGCGAGGGCGACGGCTCGCTGGCGGCGTGGAAGCGGCTGGCGCAGGAGCGGGGCGTGGCGGACCGCGTCGTCTTTCATGGCGAGCTGCACGGCGAGGCTTTGGACCGGGTGGCATCCCGGTGTGACATCGGCGTGGGCGGACTGGGCCTGCACCGCAAGGGCCAGTACCGCAGCATGACGCTCAAGCTGCGGGAATACATGGCGCGGGGCCTGCCCTTTGTCTACGCGGTGGACGACCCCTCTCTGCCGGAGGACCCCGCCGTCTGCCTGCGCCTTGCCAACGACGAAAGCCCCATTGACCTGGCGGAGCTGGCGGCCTTCGCGCGGCGCGCGCAGGCCGATGAAGAAACGCCCGCGCGGATGCGTGCCTACGCGGAAAGCCACATGTCCTGGCAGGGCGTGCTGGCCCAGGTGCTGGAAAGGGTGGGAATCGAATGCCCGGAACGCTGATTTACTTAAGCAACTGCGCCATTTCGGCGGACGGACGTCAAAACCCCTTCATGATGCAGGAGCTGCCCTGGCTGATGGCCCATTTTGACCGGGTGATGATGGTCAGCTATTATGGCGTGCGCACGCTGATGCCCGGCGACGAGCGGGGCGAGCGGCCCTTTACGGCCGTGCGTCCGGGGCTGGCGGGCCTTCGCGCTTTGCTGAAAACGCCGTTTACGGCGGATGTGTGGCGCGAGCTTAAGCACATGCGCAGGGACGGCGCGCTGACGCCGGGCAACGCGCTGCGGCTGCTGGCCTTCACGCAGCGGGGGCTCAAGATGCACTACTGGACGGAACGGCTGCTGCGCGGCGCGGTGGAGGCGCATACCACCCTGTACTCCTGCTGGATGAGCTTTGACGGCTACGCCGCCGCGCTGTCCAAGCGAAAGCACCCCCGTGTTCGCTGCGTCATCCGCGGCCACGCCTACGACGTGGATACGGAGCGCTTTGCCAAAAACCCCTATATGATGAAGCGGCGCATCGCCGCCGAGGCGGACGGCCTGTACCTGATCAGCCGCACGGCCCGCGCTCAGTTCATGAGCTACATGCGCGGCCATGTGGACGAGCGCAAGGTGCACGTCCTGGCCATGGGCTCATCCGGCATGCCGGTGGACCGTCTGCGGGAGCCTCCGCTGTATACGCAGGGCGTGTTGCGCGTGGTCAGCTGCGCCATGTTCAACCCCATCAAGCAGGTGGATGTGCTGGTCCGCGCACTCTCGCGCTGGGAGGGGGGACCGCTGTGCTGGACGCATATCGGCGGAGGCGGGGAGGAAGCGGCTGTGCGCAAGCTGGCCTCCGAACTGCTGGACCCCAAGGAGAACGTGATCTGCGAACTAATGGGCGAGCTGGACGGCGCGCGTGTGCAGCGCCTTTACGATACGCGCCCCTTTGACGTGTTCATCAATACCAGCAAGAAAGAAGGCGTGCCGGTGTCCATCATGGAGGCCATGCGCCATGGCATCCCGGTCATCGCGCCGCGCGTGGGCGGCATTCCCGAACTGGTCACGCCGGACGTGGGCTTCCTCTATGCTCCGGAAAGGGGCGAGGAGGGCGTCCTGGAGGCGCTGAACCACTTCGCGGCCCTGCCCCGCGAGGAGGCCGAGGCCATGCGCCGGGCGGCCAAGCGCCGCTGGGACGAGGGCTATTGCAGCGCCTCGCTGCTGCCCAAACTGTTTCCCAGGCAGGCCTGAAATACACGGAAAGGAGGGCGCGCTCGTGGGTAAGCGCATCCTGATTATCAGCTATTTCTTCGCCCCGCAGAATGCCATGGGGGCGGTCCGGCCCACCAAGCTGGCCAAATATCTCAGCCGCATGGGCCACGAGGTCACCGTGCTGTGCGGCCCCGGCATGAACGACCGCAGAGACCCCACCCTCGCCCGTGACCTGGCGGCCCTTAGGGAGGTGCATGTCATCCGGGAGTGGAACCCCCTCCGGGACCGGCGCGCCCGCCCGGCCACACCCGCCGCAG
>UQEF01000050.1 GCA_900540045.1 uncultured Eubacteriales bacterium
CGACATCACCTACGGCACCAACAACGAGATGGGCTTTGACTACCTGCGCGACAACATGGTCATCCATGAGCGCGACATGGTGCAGCGCGGGCACGTCTACGCCATCGTCGATGAGGTGGACTCCATCCTCATCGACGAGGCGCGCACGCCGCTGATCATCTCCGGCCAGGGCGACAAGTCCACCGACCTGTACGAGAAGGCCAATCAGTTCGTCAGCCGCCTCAAAAATGAGGAGGACTACACCATTGCCGAAAAGGAAAAGGCCGTCTCCCTCACCGAGCAGGGCATCGCCAAGGCGCAGCGTGCCTTCAACGTGGAAAACATCGCCGATCTGGACAACGCCGAGCTTTACCATCATATCCTGGCCGCGCTCAAGGCCCACGCCATCATGAAGCGCGATGTGGACTACGTGGTGCAAAACGGCGAGGTCATCATCGTGGACGAGTTCACCGGCCGTCTGATGGTGGGCCGCCGCTACTCCGACGGCCTGCATCAGGCCATCGAGGCCAAGGAGCATGTGAAGGTGGAGCGCGAGAGCAAGACGCTGGCCACCATCACCTTCCAGAACTACTTCCGCATGTATAAAAAGATCAGCGGCATGACCGGCACCGCCAAGACCGAGGAGGAGGAGTTCCAGGGCATCTACAACCTGGACGTGGTGCAGATCCCCACCAACAAGCCCATGATCCGCAAGGACCTCAACGACATGGTCTACAAGACCAAGCGCGGCAAGTTCAATGCCGTGGTGGAGGAAATCGTCAAGCGCCACCAGACCGGCCAGCCCATTCTGGTGGGCACCGTGAACGTGGAGACCAGCGAGATGCTCTCCCACCTCATCAAGCTGCGCGGCGTGAGCCACGAGGTGCTCAACGCCAAGAATCACCAGAAGGAAGCCGAGATCGTGGCCCAGGCCGGTCACGTAGGGGCCGTGACCATCGCCACCAACATGGCCGGCCGCGGCACGGACATCCTGCTGGGCGGCAACCCGGACTTTCTGGCCCGCCGCGCCATGCGGCAGGAAAACTACCCTGACGAAATCATTGAGGCGGCCACCGGCCACAATGAAAACGTCGATCAGGTGGTGCTGGACGCGCGCAAACGCTACCGCGAGCTTTATGAGGGCTTCAAGAAGGAAACCGACGCCGAGCACGAGCGCGTGATGGCGCTGGGCGGCCTGCACATCATCGGCACCGAGCGCCACGAGAGCCGCCGCATCGACAACCAGCTCCGCGGCCGCGCCGGCCGCCAGGGCGACCCCGGCAGCACGCAGTTCTTCATCAGCCTCGAGGACGACGTGATGCGTCTCTTTGGCTCCGAGCGCATCGCCCCCATGATCGAAAAACTGGGCATGACCGAGGATCAGCCGCTGGAAGCCGGCATGCTCACCAAGCAGATCGAGGCCGCCCAGAAGCGCATCGAGGGCCGCAACTACTCCATCCGCAAGAGCGTCCTGCAATATGACGACGTAATGAACAAGCAGCGCGAGCTCATCTACGGCCAGCGCCGCGACATCCTTATGGGTCACGACGTGCGTCAGAACATCATCGACATGGTGCACAAGCTGATCGATTCCACCGCCGAGCGCAACTTCACCGGCGAGGGCAGCTTCGACTGGTCCGTCGATGACGCACGTGATTACCTGGAAAAGCTGTGCCTGAAGCCCGGCACCTTCGACCGTCATGCCGACGCCATCAAGACCATGGACGAGCCCGAGGAGCTCGTCAAGCTCCTCTACGCCGACGCCGAGGCCTTCTATGCCGAGCGCGAGGCGCTGCTTTCCGGCATGGGCATCGATATGCGCGAGTTTGAGCGCGTGGTGCTGCTCTCCGCCATCGACCATCACTGGATGGACCACATCGACGCCATGGACGACCTGCGCGACGGCATCGGCCTGCGCGCCTACGGCCAGCGCGATCCCGTGCAGGAATACCGGATGGAGAGCTACGACATGTTCAACGACATGGTGCACTTCATCCGCGAGGAAACCGTGCGCCGCCTCTATCAGGCCCGCGTGGAACGCCTGCCGGAGCGCCGCCGCACCGTCAACCTGGACGCCGCCAAAGCCGGCCTGCAGGGTGCGGAAAACACCAACGGACAGGCCAAGAAGGGGGGCGCGCCCACCAACAAGGCCATGCCCGGCGCGCCCGGGCGCAACCAGCCCTGCCCCTGCGGCAGCGGCAAGAAGTACAAGCACTGCTGCGGTGCGGGCAAATAGACCGGGTCCATGTCCATGAACTGCGGAGTCAGGGGCGCCCGGCGCCCAGTAAGGAAGTGACGGTATGATTGATCAGGAACGGATGAAACAGGACCTTGCCCGTCTGCGCGACACCGTGGCCAAGGCTGCCGACGCGCTTAAGCTCCCCCATCTGCGCGAGGAGCTGGCGGAACTGAAGGAAGAGATGAACGCCCCGGAATTCTGGAACAATCTGGAGCGTTCCACCGCGGTCAACCGCAAGGTAAGCCATATTGAAAGCAAGCTCGACCATGTCAAGCGGCTGGAAACCCGTGCCGACGATGTGGAGGCCATGCTGGAGCTGCTTTCCGAGGACGAGGACGAAGGAATCGCCGCCGAATGCGAGCAGGAGCTGGAGAGTCTTTCCAGGGACGCGGATGCATTGGAGTTGGAAACGCTCATGCGCGGCGACTATGACAGCTGCAACGCCGTGCTTTCGCTGCACGCGGGAGCGGGCGGCACCGAAGCCCAGGACTGGACGCAGATGCTCTACCGCATGTACACCCGCTACTGCGAGCGGCACGGCTTCAAGGTGACGGTCAACGACCTGCTGGACGGCGACGAGGCCGGCATCAAGAGCGTGACCTTTCAGGTGGACGGGGAAAACGCTTACGGTTTTCTCAGAAGCGAAAAGGGCGTGCACCGGCTGGTGCGCATCTCCCCCTTTGACGCCAACGCGCGCCGCCACACCTCCTTCAGCTCCCTGGACGTATCCCCCATTCTGGAGGACGATCAGGACTTTGAAATCAACATGGAGGATGTGCGCATCGACACCTACCGCGCGGGCGGCGCGGGCGGCCAGCACGTCAACCGCACCGACAGCGCCGTGCGCATGACGCACATTCCCACCGGCATCGTGGCTCAGTGCCAGAACGAACGCAGCCAGGTGCAGAACCGCGAGGTCTGCCTGCGCATCCTCAAAAGCCGCCTGCTGGAGCTGCGCGAGCGCGAGAAGGAAGAGCAGATGGCCGACATCAAGGGCGAGATGAAGAAGATCGAATGGGGCAGCCAGATCCGCTCCTATGTATTCCAGCCCTACACCATGGTCAAGGACCACCGTACCGGCTATGAGAGCGGCAATGTGGACGACGTGATGGACGGCAACCTCGACGGCTTTATTACCGCCTACCTGAAAATGCAGTAAGCAGGGGAGGAAAGCACATGGCGTATGACAGGGACCCGGCAGGGCAGACGCATCGCGGCGCGTTTTTCCGCTGCTTCCTTGCATCCTTCCTGCTGGTGCTGGTAGCCGCCGGAGCCTGCGTCTACTTCAACGCCGTAGACCGGCAGCTTTTTGAAACCGCCTTGCTGGAAAACGTGGATTATGCCGCCCTGGGCATGGATGCGGACAGCATGCGCAGCTTCGCTGAGGAAACCATTCTCTTCCTCACCGACGCGCAGGACAGCTGGGAACCCAGCATCACGGTGGCAGGCTTCCCGGCCAGCCGCTTCATCCCTCAGAATTTCCGCGACCACATGGTTACGGTCAAGGGCTGGGTGAGCGCCGCTTCTACGCTGCTTGTGTGCGGCACGGTGGCGGCGGTCGCGCTGCTGGCCTGGGCGCTGGCCACCTCCGGCCGCCGGGGCGGATTTTCAACGCAGGGGTATTACGCAGGAACGCTTCTGCCGCTGCTGCTCATTGCAGGGGTGGGCCTGTGGGCCAGCCTGGATTTTGGCGGCATGTGGGAGATGCTGCACCGCACGCTTATCCCCGACGGCATTTTCCCCGCGGATGAACTGGTGATGCAGCTGTTCCCGGAAACCCTGTTTTCGGCTTATCTGCCGCCCGTCCTGCTGATGCTGGTGCTGATGCTGGCGGCGGTGCTGGTGCTGCCCCTGATTCTCTCGCCGGTAAGCGCGCGCATCGCCCAGTCGCGCGCCGAGTCCGCCGGCGGCTCAAACCGCTAAGGAGGCCCTTTTCCGTGCAGACGCAACGCGAGATGAAAGAAAAACTGGAAGCCTTGCAGAGCAAGGCTTCCGTTCGTATCCTGGCCATGGAATCCAGCTGCGACGAGACCGCCGCCGCCATTGTGGAAAACGGACGGCATATCGTCAGCAGCGTCATCTTTTCCCAGGTCGATACCCATGCGCTCTACGGCGGTGTGGTGCCGGAAATCGCCAGCCGGGCGCACATGGACGCCTGTGATCGGGTGATCGACCGGGCGCTTCAGGAAGCGGGCATGGCCCTTTCGGACGTGGACGCACTGGCCGTGACCTACGGGCCGGGGCTGGTGGGCGCGCTGCTCACCGGCGTCAACTGCATGAAGGGGCTGAGCTATACCACGCGCCTGCCGCTCATCCCCGTCAACCATATCGAGGGACATGTCAGCGCCAACTTCCTGACCACGCCGGACCTGGAGCCGCCGTTCTTGTGCCTGGTGGTCAGCGGCGGGCACAGCCACCTTACCCGCGTGAATGCCTACGGCGACTATACCCTGCTGGGGCAAACCGTGGACGACGCGGCGGGCGAGGCCTTCGACAAGGCCGCGCGGGTGCTGGGGCTCAACTACCCCGGCGGTCCGCTGCTCTCCAGGCTGGCCGAGGGCGGTGACGACACCTTCCTGCCCCTGCCCCATCCTCATCCGGACGGGCGGTACGATTTCAGCTTTTCGGGCCTCAAGACCGCCTTTCTCAACGCCTGCCACAAGATGGAGCAGAAGGGCGAGGCCCTGCCCCGCGCCGACCTGGCCGCCAGCTTCGAGCGCGCGGTGGCGGACACACTGTGCGAGCGTGCCATGCTGGCTCTTGAGGACAGTGGGCTTGACACGCTGTGTCTGGCGGGCGGCGTAAGCGCCAACCGCCGCCTGCGCGCGCAGATGACGGCGCTCGCGGCCAAACGGGGTTTTCGCCTGTGCATGCCGGAGTTGTGGCTGTGCACCGACAACGCCGCCATGATCGGTTCGGCGGCCTATTATCGCCTGAAAAAGGGCGGGCTTGCGCCGCTGGAGCTGAACGCCGTGCCGTCGCTGGAGCTGGTCTGAGAAGTGCGGCATAGCCCGCTTCTCTTGCAGGCGTATCGCCAAAACGCGCCTCAATCGCCGTCCTGCTTCTGCTCAAAGCAGACCGTAAAGCGGCTGCCCCTGCCCGGACAGCTTTCCACCCCGACGGTCGCGCCGTTGCGCTCCGCAAGTGTGCGCACGATGGAAAGGCCGAGTCCCGTTCCGCGCACCTCCGGGTCTCTGGACTGGTCCACGCGGTAGAACTGCTCGAACAGATAGGGCAGATGCTTTTTTTCAATGCCGATGCCATCGTCCTCCACGATGATGCATCGCTGGCGCAGCAGAATTTTCACATGACCGCCCCTGCGGCCGTAGCGTATGGCGTTGCCCATCAGGTTATGAAGAATCTCCCACAGGTCCTTTTCCACGGCCCATAAGGTAAGCGCGCCCTCGCTGACGATGGATATCCTCTTCTGCGCCGCCTGCGGCGCAAGCGCGCGGCGCACCTCCTCAACCACCCGTTCCACATCCACATGCTCGCGCGTCAGCCCCTGCTCCCGTTCGGCGCGCGAAAGCAGCAGCACGTCCTCCACTACGTCCAGCATGCGTTCGCATTCCCCGCGAATCGTCTGAAGGCACAGCGCCTGCTCCTCGGGCGTATCGGCCAGTCCCTCGCCCAGCATTTCCGCAAAGCCCATGATGGAGGTCAACGGGCTGCGCAGCTCGTGCGAGGCGTTCGCCACAAAATCGTCCCGAAGCGACAGGGTGCGGTTGATCTCCGCAAGGTCGCTGTTGAGACGCTTTGCCAGATAGGCGATATGCTCCAGCGCCGGCTGAAGCTCGGGGAACACCGCGGTGGGATCTGTGGTCGCGCCCTCCAGAAGCCGCCGCACGTCGTCCATCTGGCGCACCATCGCCACGGCGAAGCGCGTCAGCCTTCTGCGCTGAAGGATATAGAGGATGATGGCCAGCGCGACCACGCCTATGCTGTAAAACAGCAGCGTATGGCTGATGATTTCAACGGGATAGCCCAGCCGCAGGATCACGCCAGGGGCGATACGCTTGGCGGCGTACATCATAAACGCTGACTGCGTATCGGACAGGCGCAGGCTCTCGCCCACCCCGCCCTGAAGCGCCGCGGCAACCTCCGGCCGGTCCAGATGATTTTCCATCGAAGCCGCGTCGTGCTCGCTGTCGGCGATCACCGTTCCCGCCTCGCTTAAAAAGGTCACCCGCACCGGGGCTGACACGAACGCTATATGGTTGGCATGGCTTTGCAGGTCGTCCCGGCTTTCCAGCGTCCACGCCGAAACGGCCTCCAGAATATCGCGCAGGCTTTCGCTGCGGTCCTTCACACGAAAGTCCAGCAGCAGCGCCACGGCCACCACGGCCATGACCAGCATGCAGGCGATGGCCACCCAGTAAAGCCCGCGCAGGCTGCGTTTCATGGCTGTTCTCCGCGCATCAGCCGGTAGCCTGTCCCGCGGACGGTCTGGATAAAGCGGGGTTCGCAGGCCGCGTCCCCCAACTTCAGGCGCAGCGTTTTGATATGGGAATCCACCGTGCGGGAGTTGTCCTCCTCGGTGGCATAGCCCCAAATGTCGCGGACCAGCATGGCGCGCGTCACGGTGGAATCCGCGTGGCGGGCCAGATACAACAGCAGCTCAAACTCCTTCTGTGTCAGGTCGACCCGGTTCCCGTCCACGTAGGCCTCGCGCGTGGCGGGCAGCAGCGTCAGCGCGCCCACGCACAGCTTTTCCACGCTGGCGGGCAGGCGGCGCAGCGCGGCCTGTACGCGCGCCTGCAATTCGCGCACGCCAAAGGGCTTGGTGATGTAGTCCTCAGCGCCCAGCTCCAGCCCCATCACCTTGTCGTGCTCCGCGCTGCGGGCCGAGATGATGATGACGGGGATCCTGCGCGTTTCGGCCCGGGCCTTCCATTCCTTCATAACGGCAAAGCCATTCTTTTCCCGAAGCATCAAATCCAGCAGCAGCAGGTCCGGCGGGACCTGCTTTTTCAGCGCGCGCTCAAGCGCCACCGCGTCCGGCATCCTCACGGCGGCGTGTCCGGTCTTTCGCACAGTCATTTCAATCAGCAGCCCGATCTTGGGGTCATCCTCCACGATCCATATCGCCGCCATGTCGCATTCCTCCCTTTTGCTTTACTGGCGCGCCGCAAGCCCGGAGACGAACGCATCCATCCGGGGCAGAATCGCCCGGAAATACGCCTCGATATCCCGAATATTGGCCGCGTTTCCGTTGCCCATGCCGCAGGAGGGCCAGCGCGCGCTGTCGCGTTCAATGGCGGAGCGCAGCGGCGCGTAAAGCTCATGGGCCCTTTCGAGCAGCCCCTCAAGCGTAATCGTCTCCCGGCGCAACTCCCTCCACCGTTCCTCAACGGCGCGGAGCGCTTCTTCCCCGCCGGTATCCAGCAGCATGCTGAAAGCCCCGTCCATCACCAGATCGCCAATTTTGTATCCGGTATGGTTGCTTTCCTCTGCCGCGTTGAGCCACACATCGCCAAAGGTGTTGTTCAGATCCCACGGGATTTTGTACAGGGTATAGCCGTTTCCGTACACGCAGTTGAGGTACTGGTTCTTGAAGTGGCAATCGTGCGCCTGCGTGAGCATGGCCCACAGGCCGTAGTCGATCACGTTGGCCGTGGACAGCCGCGCGTCCACACCGCAGCTTTCCCCCTCCAGAAAGGCCATGTACGCCGCCGCCGGCTCCCAAGGGTCCTTCACGCCCGCGCCGCAGAATGTCAGTTCAAAGCCCGCGCAGCGCTCCGGGCTTGTGCAGTCCAGCAGTTCCTCCACGGTGGGGCGGTCGTTGGCGGCCACCTTGTAGAGGACGCCGCCGCGCTTATCGGCATCTACCTGCTTGCGATCCATGCGCTCCTGAACGCCGTAAAGCCCCCAGTATTGCCCGTTGAAATAAATCTCGGCGTAGCGCATGCGCGAGCCGGCCGCCGCCTGCCCAGACGAATTCATCCGGGCCCACAGGTCGTAGGCCAGCGCCTCTCGAATCTTGGAGGTGTCCGTGTACAGCGGGTTGAGAATCCAGTCGTCGTCGCTGCGCAGGCCCGCGATGGACAGGTCCTGTTTTTGCCCCTCCTCATCCACTATTTTAACACGGTAGCTTTTCTTTGGAAAGCGGCGGCTGGTATTTCCACGCTCGTTGATTTCGATGCGCGTGGAAATTGTCTGAAACTCCGTCCCGTCCGGAAGAAGCAGCGTAAGGCGGGCGGAAAGGTCCTCCCCGTTGGGCAGACGTCCGTTTTCCGTAACGATGGACAGGACGGGAAGCGCGCCGCCTTCAGACGGCGGAGCAGCGTCCGCGCCGCCCGCAACCGCGTCTTCCTGCGACGCGCGGAACTGCTCCGTAAGCGTCAGCGCCAGCAGCGCAAGCACCGCCACGGCCAAAAGCACGGCGTTTTGCGCAAGCTGCCTTCCGCGCGGCGTGGACAGTGCTCCTCGAAAAGAACGCAGGGCATGCCCTGCCCTGCGTTCCCGCTGAAATGGGATGTGGTTAGCTGTCTTCATAGTCGGGAGAATCGCCGGAAGAATCGTAGGAGGAATCATAATCGGGGGAATTGTCCGGAGAATCCTGCCTTGTGGGAGCGGGGGCGGGAGCGGGCGCAGGGTCCGGAGAGTCCTGAACGTCCGGCGTATCGTCGTAATCGAAGCTGTTGTCGTAATCCCAGCGGGCCACCACGTCCGCGGACAGCATGTCGTCGTAATCGTCGTCGTCAAACACGCCGGTAGCGGGCGCGCCGTTGGCCAGCTGATACTGAATCAGCGCCGCTTCGGTCTGCTCACCGAACACGCCGTCGGCTTTGCCGGTCAGATAGCCCAGCGCAATCAGACGCTCCTGCATCTCCGCAATGCGGTAGGAATCCGCCGTGTCCCTGTCGCCCAGGGCAAGGTCGTCGTTGCTGTCCTCGTAGATATCGTCGTCGTCCCAGCCCACGGCGGCGCGCCAGTCATCGTCGTTCTCCCAGCTGTCGTCGTCCCAGTTTTCGTCCATCACCACAAATTCCACAAATCCGGCGGGCAGGCCGTATCCGGCGGCGATGACGGCGGCGTTCGTGGCGTTCATGCTGTTGCGGATGGCCTCGCGCGACGCGGAATCCGCGGTGGCGTCATCCTCAAGGAACAGGGAAAGGAGCACCTGCACGTTGCGGTACTGCTCCTCGGATGCGGGGTTGCACAGCACCTCCGCGTGAAACACGTTGGCCAGCGCCTTGTAGTACGCGTTGCGCACCTGACGCACGGGATACTGGTTTGCCGAGGCAAAAGCGGCGATATCACGCGTGCTGATACCCGAAAGATACGGCAACGCGGGGGCCATCGCGGCGGCTGCCGTGGTATCCGCGGGCTTTGCAGCGTAAACGCCCGCCATGATATCCGCAAGGTACTCGGCGTTGGTCTTTCCCGGGTCGTTGATCTGGGCCTGCTGTCCGGTCAGGGCGGCGAAGGCGTCCAGCGCCCCGGTCCCCTCAGCGGACGCGGCAAAGGCGCCCAGCATGAACGCCACGGTGAGTATCACGCTTACCATTCGTCTCATCGTCTTTCACTCTCCCGGCTATTTTTGTGTGTTACATTATACACGGGGAGACTGCGCCACAAAAGCGATTTGGCGGATTTCTCACATGGATTTCACACAAGCGCGCGTGGCGCGAAAAAAGGGACGCGCTCCGCTTCCGAAGCGCGCCCCCAAAGGCATGCGCGGTGTTTCGTTCACCGGTTGTTCAGCTCCGCGATCAGCCCGTCCATGTCCAGCTTGCCTTTCATGTAGCTGTTTGCGGGCGTCCATCCGTCCACATACCCGCAGCTCGGGAAGATCAGGTAGGGCGCGACCTCCGCGCGGTAGCGTTCGAGCTGTTCCCGGCTGTAGTAGCGCCCTTCGGCTTCCCCGGAGTCGCGCAGGCGGATGAGCTCGTCGATCACGCTCTGGGCCTCGTTTTGTTCCTTCTGGGCCTCGATGTCGCGGTCGAGGCTGGCGCGCAGCAGGGCGACATAGTCATATTCCTCGTACAGCGCCGGGGCAAATTCGGGGGCGCTGCGCGCCATGGCCGCGCGGATGTAGTCGGCGGCCTCGTCGGCTTTGCCGGTCCGGGCGTTCATGACCCATACCTCCAGCCGCATGGGCACCTTTCGCTCCGTCCCGACGGAAAACAGTGTCTCGTTCCCCAGCGGGTGGTTGGCCGCGTCGCTGACCAGCATGTACAGCGTGGTGGAGCCCTCGTTGTAGAGGGGTTTGAGGTTGTCGCCAAGCAACGCCGTCAGTTCCCCGATCTGCCGGACCCCGTCGCGGAAGGCTTCGGTATCATAATCGACGTTCCCCTCTGCGTCCGCAAACTCCCCGGCATATTGCTGGATAAAGCTCGAAAGCAGCAGAACGCCTGCCTGACCATTCAGCATGCCATCGAAAAAGAGGGTGCCGCGCCGCGTTTCCGCGTCCAGCGCAAAATACTTCTGCGCAAGGGCGTAGAGCTCCGCGTAGGTATGCGGCTCGTCCGCCTCCGTAAGCCCCAGCTTTTCCCCCAGGCCGTAGGGGTCCCCATCCAGCCATTGCATCCTGTAACGGGCGCCCATGTACCAGCCCATCGTGGGCACGCCCATCATGCGGCCGTCCACCGTGACCGCCCCGCGCACGGCGGGATAGAGCTTCTCCTCCCCGAACAGCTCCGTCAGGTCCATGAGCAGCCCGGCCTCGTTCATTTCCCGAAGGGTGAGCTCGTCCGTCGTGATGCGGGCCACATCCCAATCGGTGGTGAAGATCAGTTCCCGGAGGTTGGTGTCGATGCCGTTGTCAAGATACTCGGCGGGGATCAGTTCCAGGCTTCGGTCCGGGTACTGCGCCAGATAATCCTCGCTGACGAACCAGCCGTCATTGAGCACGCGCAGCGCGCCGCCGTCCTGCGCCAGCGCAGGCAGGGCGCCCGTCAGCAGGCACAGGCACAGCGCGATGCAAAGTCCACGTTTTTTCATTGGGCCTCTCCTTTCATTTCGGGCGTGACCGTCACGACCCATTCGTCCTTGAGCCAGGTGTTGTCAGGGTCCTCGCGCAGCCATTCACCCTCGGGTGTGACCTCCCAGTTGGCGATGGAGAGGATCACATCATAGCTCTCTGCGCGCTCGATGCCGCCCTCGCGGCCCGCGAACTCGAAATAGAAGCGAATCGTTCCGTCCGGCTGGGGGATCTGGTCGTAGCCGACGCTGTCCGGCTCGCCGTTTTCATCCAGCACGCCGTCTGCCACGCATTTGGCCAGAATGAGCCTGGCTCCCCGCTCCTGCGCCAGCTCCACATAGCTGGGCGCGGCGTCGGGCACGGTGTAGTCCTTGCCATAGTGCAGGGGATAGCCCGCGGGCTCATGAATGCCCGAATTTTCGTCAATCAGCACGATGTTGGCGCCCTCCGCCGCGCGGATGACCCCGCTGCCGTAGATCGTGCCGTCCTTGTAGATCACGTCATCCAGCGTATAGATCACATCGCCCAGCCGTGTGCTCTCGCCCGAGGGCGCGATGTCGCCCGAAAGCAGTTCGTCCTTTCTCTCCTCGCCGCCGAACCACCCCGCCAGGTCGGCCGTGCGGCTCTCATACACCGCCAGCGCAATGCCGCCCAGGAGCGCCAGCACCAGCGCCGCAATCAGCGCCGTGCGCAGCGCGCGCGGCCGTGCGGCCGGAGCCGCGTCCAGATTTGCCAGCGTATGCCGCACGCGCGCCTCCAGCCGGACGGGGTCCGGATCGTATGCGCGCTGCCACTCAGATCGTTTCATTCGATATCCTCCTTCAAAATCTCCCGCAGGCGTCCACGGGCCATGTGCAGCCGGGAGGTGACGGTTCCTTTGGGGATATGCAGCAGCCGCGACAGCTCCGAAACGTCGTATCCCTCCATATAGTGCAGCACTGTCACGGTGCGCAGCTTCTGGGGCAGGGCGTCCAGCGCGTCGCGCAAGGCGGCGGCGCTCCCGTCGGGGGCGGGCATCTCCGGCACACTCTCCACGGGCACCATGCGTTTTTGCCTGCGCTGGATGTTGACACATTCCCGCATCAGAATGCGCATGAGCCATGTGTCGAAGTATTCCTCCCGGCGAAGGGATGAGCGCTTCTGCCAGGCCCTGAGCACCGCCTCGGACACCGCGTCCAGGCAGTCCTGCTCCCCTTGAAGGTAGCTTCTGGCCACGCGGTACATTTTTTCCCGCGCATCCAGGACGCGACCCTCAAAGTCCTCCCTTGTCACAGGCTTCCCCTCCTTCTGTTCAAGCGCGCTTTCATCCATTAGACGCACGGCAGGGGCGTTTGATTGAGTGGCGAAAAAAAGTGGCGGCGCGACCATGCAGTCGCGCCGCGCTTGTGCTTTTGTCAAACGGATTAGGCCTTGCCGTTGCAGCCCAGGACGTCCACGATCTTATGGCGGACCATCTCACGGATGCCGTTGCGCGCGTCGGTCAGGTACTGGCGCGGATCGAAGTGGTCGGGATGCTCGGCCAGATGCTTGCGGATCTCGCCGGTGAAGGCCAGCCGCAGGTCGCTGTCGATGTTGATCTTGCAGACGGCCATGCTGGCAGCCTTGCGCAGCATTTCCTCGGGCACGCCCTGCGCGCCGGGCATGTTGCCGCCGTACTTGTTAATCATGTCCACATAGCTGGGGATGACGCTGCTGGCGCCGTGCAGCACGATGGGGAAGCCGGGCAGACGCTTGGAGACCTCCTCCAGAATGTCAAAGCGCAGCTTGGGCTCTCCCTTGAACTTGAAGGCGCCGTGGCTGGTGCCGATCGCGATGGCCAGGCTGTCGCACCCGGTGCGGGTGGCAAACTCCTCGACCTCTTCGGGGCGGGTGTAGCTGGAATCCTCGGCGGATACCTTCACATCGTCCTCCACGCCGGCCAGGCGGCCCAGCTCGGCCTCGACGGTCACGTTGCGGTCGTGCGCGTACTCGACGACCTTGCGGGTCAGGGCGATATTCTCCTCAAAGGGCAGGTGGCTGCCGTCGATCATCACGCTGGTGAAGCCGCCGTCGATGCAGCTCTTGCAGGTTTCAAAGTCGGGGCCATGGTCCAGATGCACCACGATGGGCAGATCCGTGTCCTCGATGGCGGCCTCGATCATCTTCATGAGATAGACGTGCTTGGCATACTTGCGCGCGCCCGCGCTCACCTGCAAAATGAGGGGGGCGTTTTCCATCTTCGCGCCCTCGGTGATGCCCTGGATGATTTCCATGTTGTTGACATTGAAAGCGCCGATGGCATAACCGCCCTCGTAGGCCTTTTTGAACATTTCTTTGCTGTTGACCATTGGCATGGGTAACTCCTCCTTGCTGCTTGGGAATGCCTTTATTATACCAAAGTTTGTCCCGCTTGGGTAGAGGCGGCGCAAAAATTGCGCATGCGCTGCTCCCGGCCGCTTACACAGGGCCTTCCGCGTCCAAAAAGGGGAGGCGCCGCCCCGGCCCGGTTGAATGGGCCTTGGGCAGCGCCCCGCAGGGATTATGCGGTACGCGTCTCTTATAAATCGGGGATGAAGTCGGGCAGCTCACCGGTGGAAACAAAGTAGCCGGAAATGTAGCCAAAGGCGCATGCGTCAGCGTCAGCGTTGGAGCCCAGGCGGTTGGTGCCGTGCACGCCGCCGGTCACCTCGCCCGCCGCGAACAGGCCCGGAATGACCTGGCCGTAGATGTCCTTGACGCTGGTGTTGGTATCGATCACCAGACCGCCCATGGTGTGGTGCACGGACGGATACTGCGGGATGGCGTAGTAGGGGCCTTCCTCCATCTTGACCATGGTGGCAGCCATCACCTTGCCAAAATCGGGATCAGAGCCGCTGTCGATATAGCCGTTATGCTTGTCGATGGTGGCCTTGAGGTTTTCAGCGGTCACGCTGGGATACTGGCCCTTGATCGCGAAGGCGTTGATCTTTTCAGCCAGTTCTTCCAGCGTTTCTCCCTTGAGCACGCGGCCGCTCTGCACGCCGGCCTCCAGCTCTTCGGGCTTCACAAACGCGCTGACGACCGGCTCGGTGAACAGGGCATAGGTGGAAATGAAGCCGCTGTTGACAGCTGCGTTGGCGCACACGTCGCGGCGATCGCCCTCGTTGACGTAGCGGTTGCCGTTATAATCCACGTAGATCACGCCGTAGGAGGGACCGGTGAAGGGCCATACGGCGTAGCTGTCCAGCACGCCGGTGTTCGGATCGGCCCAGGGATAGCGCTGGATGTTGCTCATCTGGGTGGTGTTGGCGCCGATGGCCTGCGCAAGGTAGATGCCCTCGCCAGTGGAGGCGGCCTTGATGTTGGTGGTGGGCAGGTCGGCGGTCAGGTAGGGCACCTGGGTCTGGCGCATATCCACGTTGGAGGAGAAGCCGCCGGTGGCCAGAATGACGCCCTTCCTGGCCTCGATGGTCTTGTAGCCGTCGGCCGTGGCCACGCGGATGCCTACCACGCGGTTGGCCTCGTCGCGGGTGCGATAGATCTCGACCATCTTGGTTTCCAGCTCGATGACGGCGTCGGTATTCTTGAGCATCTTGAGCTGAAGATCGGTGATATCGGAGCCCACCTGGTTTTCCGTCACATAGGTGCGATAGCCATAGTGTCCACCGGGACGGGCCAGCGTATCGCGAATCACCAGGCCGTTGTCCAGCAGCAGGTCCAGATAGTAGGGTGATCCATAGACCATTTCGGTCACCAGTTCGGGCACGCTCATATTGTCGCCGCCCTTGATGGTATCCTCAATGTGCTTCTCAGCGGTATCGGGTTCCAGGTTGAACTTTTTCTGCAGCTCCGCCGCGACCTTGGAGGTATAGGCCGCGTACTGGCCGCCGTTGATGGCGCTGTTGCCGCCGGTGGTGGAGAGCTTTTCCACCAGCACGGTGCTGGACCCGGACTCTACGGCGCTGTATGCTGCCGCCAGGCCCGCGAAGCCGCCGCCGACCACGACGACGTCGTAGCTCTCATCCCAGGTTTCCGGCACTTCAAAGGAGCCCATCACGGGATAGTAATCCGGCGCGAGGTTTTCCTCAGCCTCCGGCACCTTGGAGAAAGCGGCCAGATCTGCCCCGGCTTCGGTCAGCGCGGCTTCCACCGCAGCCTTCACGCCGTTGGAGGTCATGGTCGCGCCGCTGATGCCGTCCACCGCGATGCTCTGGGCCTCCACGATCATGCCGGGCAGCTTTTCCAGGGCGGGATAGCCGGGCGAGGTTTCGTTGTGCTCCTTGATTACAACGCTCTCGATCGCGCCGTCTGAGAGTGTCACCTCCACGACCAGGCCGTCAAACATGCCTTTGACGGTCTCTGTGTAAGTGCCTGCCTTCATGCCTTCGGCCATCGCGGGTACAGCCAGCAGTAGCGTCAAGCAAAGGAAAATAGCCATTATTCGTTTCATTTTTTCATACCCCCTTGTTTGTTATAATCGCGACTAAGTGAAACGAACTATCTAAGTAATACCATATTGTTAAGAACATGTCAATATCGTTTTCGATATAATTCCATATTCAAAATCATATAGCGCCACCCCTGCCCATTCCTGTAGAGCAGGAAAACCCTTTGCTGTTGTCAAAGGATGGGTTTGACATCCTGCCGCGAAAACGGTATGATGGATACTGAATGAATCTACGCTGAGGGGGAGGGGTGAACATGAGCGAGGTGCCCAAAAGCGATACCGGCATCCACGCAACCGCTGATGCGACCAATCCCTTTGCCCCCATCGACTATACTTCCCGGCTGAAAACCCCCTCCAGGCACACGGGCACCTTTCATGCCATGCAGCCGCTCCAGCCCGGACAGCTGTATGGCACCGCCCACTGGATGAGTCCGCCCAAGCCGTTATCTCCCCGCCCGTCGCCGCAGAAGAGCGAAGAACTGCCGCCTGCGCAGGGATTTCCTTCTTTTTCGGCTCCTTTCCCTCCCTATGAGGACCGGTCGCCGGCTGAACCGGCCCTGGAAAATGTCCCTGCCGCACCCTCCGTCTCCGATATTCCGCCCTATCTGAAAAGGCGGCCCGCTCTGGTCCGCACAGACACACGCGCTCAACCGCCGTACGAAGCCACCGTGGAGCCATGCAACGCCACGGCTTTTCAAGCGCCGCCTCCGGCAGCCGAAGCCGGTTCGGCGTCGGCGGCTCAGCCTGACGTGCCTTCCGCCGGCCAGGCTCCGTCCCACCGTTCCCGGCGCAGCCGCGTGGCGCGTCATCAGCTGGAGACGGCGCCCGTTCCCGAAACAGAGGCTCAGGACGAGACTACCTCTGAGTCCCCCTTCGCGGATCCCCTGCCGCCCCTGCCGGAGATGCCGTCCGGCTTTTCCTTCCCTCCCGCCGGTGAGGTTTCCACCGAGCATGAGAGTCCCCTGTTCCCCGCCGGAGGCGAGCCGGGCGCCCCTTATGCGCCGCCGTTTCATCCCGGCGCTCCCTACCGGCCCGACCTGTCGGAGGGCTCCGCCTTCTTTTCGCAGGAGCCTCAGCCCGAGCCGGCAGACGAAACGGATGCCTTTTTTGCCGACGGCGGGGATACGCCGCCTGTTCAGGAACAGTTCTTTGAAATGCCCGCACCTCCGCTGCGGGACCCTTTTTCGCCTGCCACGCATTCGCATGCCGCGCCGCGGAGGGAGGCGTACTCCCGCGTTTCTGCTGCGGACCTGTCCGGAAGCGCTCCGCCCCCTGCGCCGGCACCGGAGCGTCCCCAGCGTCCTCCGGTTCGCCCCGCACGCGTGGCCGCGCTGATTGCGGCGTTTGTGATGCTGGTCTTTTGCCTTGTGCAGGGCAGCCGTATTCTCGCCGACCTGGCCCGTAACGAACGCGAGATGGAGGCGGTACGGGAGGATTTTCTGGAGCGCACCGGCATGGACCTGCAAAGCGGCGCGGCCCGCGTGGACCTGCTGCCCGCCGGGCAGACCTATGCGCCCTCGCCCACGCCCGCTCTCACGCAAGCCGTCCAGACCCCCTCTCCCACGCCCGTCATCCCCATTCGGGAAAACGCCATTCAGAGTCTGAACAAGCGCGACACCAGCAACGTGCAGGAGGTTTTCGCACCTACAAACACCCCCAGTCCGCGCACCCGCCTGACCGAATACCCCGGCAACCCGCTCAAGAACGTGATGGAAAGCCTGCTTCCCCTCATTGACGAAAACAGCGACGTCGTGGGCCAGCTCACCATTCCAGGCGTGCTGGAAGAAGTGGTGGTGCAGCGCAACAACACCTATTACCTGACCCGCAATTACCGGGGAAGCTCCTCGGACGCCGGGGCGGTCTTTGTGGATGAGAGCTGCTCCCTGCGTTTCCCGCCGGAAAACCTGCTTCTGCGGGGACAAGGCGCCATTGAGGGAAAGGTGTTCGCACCGCTGTGGCAGTATGCTACCGCCGGGCGCGACTTCGTGGCCTCCGCCACCACCGCCCACCTGACCACCCTGTACGAAGAGGCGGATTATGTGCTCTTCGCGGTCATTCGGGCCAGCAGCAATCCCTCCAGCCCCGACTATTTCAACTACGCCGGATATACCAGCTTTGCCACCGATGCCGACATGCTCTCCTACATCGAGACGGCGCGCATCCACAGCCTGTATTCCTTCAATGTGGATGTGACCGCTTCGGACAGGCTGCTGACGCTTGCCACTTTGGGCAGCGGCAACGAGAGCCTGGTGCTGCTGTTCCGTCAGATGCGCTGACATCCTTTCCGTGCGCTATCCCCCGATTCATCAAGGAGGTATTGCCATGCCCGATTCCAATGTGGTGCTTTATCCCGGAGAGCTGCTTCTGCCCGCCGACCGTTCCAGTCTGACGGAATGGGCCTGCGTGGCCTGTGACCAGTTCACCTCCCAGCCCAGATACTGGGAGGATGTGCGCCGGTTTGTCGGCAACCATCCTTCCACGTTGGATCTGATTCTGCCCGAATGCTACCTGAACGAAGCTCCTCAGCGCATTGAGCGCATCCATCGGGCCATGCGCGATGATCTGGAGAAGGGCGTGCTGGTTCCCGCCGTGTCCAACGGCTTCATTCTCGTGGAGCGCAACACCTCCAGCGGCGCGCGCGTGGGGCTGGTAGCGCTGTTGGATCTGGAATGCTACGACCCGGCCAAAGGGAGCAAATCTCTGGTGCGCGCCTCGGAGGAAACCATCGCAGAGCGCGTGCCTCCCCGCATGACCGTTCGGCGCGGCGCAGCGCTGGAGACCAGCCATGTGCTGATGCTGATGGACGATCCCATGCACAGCGTGATCGAGCCCCTGTTCCAAAAGCATGACGAGCTGGACTGTCTCTACGACTTCCCGCTGATGATGGGCGGCGGCCACCTGACCGGCTATGCCGTGACCGACCCTGCCGACATCACTTCTATCTACGACGCGCTGCATCGCCTGCGTGCGCGCCTGTCCCCGGAGGACCCGCTGCTCTTTGCCGTGGGCGACGGCAACCACAGCCTGGCCGCCGCCAAGGCCTGCTGGGAGGAGATCAAGCGCGGTCTGACGCCTGAGGAAACGGTCGTGCATCCCGCGCGTTTTGCCATGGTGGAGCTGGAAAACATCCATGACGATGCCCTTCGCATGGAGCCCATCCACCGGGTGCTGTTTGGCTGTGACGGCGACGACCTGCTTGATGAAATCGCCGCCTTTGCCGCCGCAAAGGGCGCCACGCTGGCCGCGGGGCCCCAGGCACAGGAGATCGCCGTCGTTTACGAGGGCAAGGAAGTGACCCTCAGCATCGAGGGCTCGCCCTACAAGCTGGCCGCAGGCACGCTGCAGGCGTTTCTGGATGGATGGCTGTCCGCTCATCCCCAGGCACGGCTGGATTACATCCATGGAGAGGATACCGTCCGCACGCTGGTGGCGGGAGAGGGCGCCGTGGGCTTCCTGCTCCCCACGCCCGAAAGAGACCGCCTGTTTGACACCATCCGCGCGGAGGGCGCGCTGCCCCGCAAGACGTTCTCCCTGGGCTCCGCCAATGAAAAGCGGTATTACATGGAATGCCGCCGGCTGTAAGCCGTTTGCTCAAAACCGGCGAAGCAGATGCACAAAGACCGGACGGACCACCCCTTTTAAGGGCGGTCCGCCCGGTCTCTTTTTCTGGATCCTCACACCGCACGGCGGCGTTTCCTGCGCTCCATCAGCACCACGGCTACCATCATCGCCACCGTCACCACGTAGGGCGCCATGGCGGTCAGGTCGCTGGGCATGTACTTTTGCATGCGCAGGCCCAGCGCCTCGATGAAGCCGAACAGCAGCGCCGCCAAAAATACCTTCGGCGGGTTGCCGCGGCCAAAGATGACGCAGGCGAACGCCACATACCCGCGCGAGGCGCTCATGTTTTCGGAAAACATGGTCAGATAGCCCAGCGACAGGTGCGCGCCCGCCAGCGCGCTGAGCAGTCCGCACAGCACGCTGGCCAGGCATTTCATGCGTTCGGGACTTTTGCCCGCAGCGGTCAGCGCGTCGGGGTATTCGCCCGAAGCCCGCAGGTGGAAGCCCATGGGCGTTTTGTAGATGAACGCCCAGCACACGGGAACAAGCAGCCAGCTGACATACACCAGCAGCGTGTTGCCGCTGAGCAGAGGACCAATCACGGGGATATCTTTGATCAGCGGAATCTCAATCGTTGGGAGGGGCACGATGGCGGGATCGGAAAACGAGCCCTTCACATCAAAGATATTGCGCAGCAGAAACACCGTCAGTCCACCCGCGAAAATATTCAGCGCCACGCCGATGATGAACTCATCGCTTTTGAACTTGATGACAAATACGTAGTAAAACAGGCCCAGCAGCAGTCCCACCAGCAGCGCGCACGCGACGCCCGCAACCCAGCTGCCCGCGAAATAGCTGCCCAGCACCGCGAAGAACGCGCCGGTCAGCATCATGCCCTCAATGCCGATGTTGGTGATGTTCACGTGCTGGGTCATCAGGCAGCCCAGCGCCGCCAGCACCACGGGCGTGGCGGTGCGCAGGGTGTTTTGCAGAAGCAGGATATTCAGCACATCGCCCATCAGCCGCGCCCCCTTTCTCCGGCCTCGGCCCGTGCCCGCCGCAGCGCTGCCCGTTCACTCAGCGACTTGCGGATGCCGCCCTCCGCCGCCATAAAGAAGATAATGATGGACTGCACGATCAAAATCAGCTCGCTGGACACCCCGGCGCTGAGCTCCATGGATTTGCTGCCGATGCTGAGCACCGCGAAAAAGAAGCTCATCAGGATGACGCCAAAGGGGCTGTAGCGCATGATCATGGCCACCAGCATTCCGTCGAAGTAAAACTCGTTGCTTACGGTGGTCAAAAACCGCTTATGCAGGCCGAACACCTCCAGCATGCCCACCAGCCCGCAGATCGCGCCGCTGAACACCATGGCCCACAGCATCAGGCTTCCGGTCCGGATGCCGCCGTAGCGCGCGAAGCGGTCGTTTTCGCCGGTCAGCTTCATTTCAAAGCCTACGGACGACCGGC
>UQEF01000051.1 GCA_900540045.1 uncultured Eubacteriales bacterium
GTGCTCCGGCGCTGGTTCTGGGAAGGCGCGGCCCTGCACGGCCCGCTGCCGGACGAGCGCGCCCTCAGCCACGCCGACACGCTGGCCCTGGCAGCGCTGGCGCGCGCGGAGGCGGGCGAAACGTGCAACCTGCCCCTCGGACTCAAGGCGGTGGCGGGGCGGGCGTACCTCTATCTGCTCACTCAGCGGGACGAACCGCTTAGCCCCGCGCCCGCCGCGCGGCCCCTGCCGGTGACGGTGCATGAAAGCGCCTATGTCCTCGATTTTACGCACGTGACGCAGGCCCCCGCCGGGCCGGAAACCCTGGTGCCCTCCCATGAGGGCGAGGCGGTGCTGTCCCCGGAGGTGCTGGCGCTGGGTCCCGTCATGCGCCGCCCCCGCCCCGGCGACCGGCTCCGGCCAATGGGCGCGCCGGGAGCGAAGGCGCTTCGGCGCTTTCTGACCGGCCGGCGGGTGGACCCGCCGCTGAGACCCTATCTTGCCGTGCTGGCCGTGGAGAATGAAGTGCTCTGGATTCCGCGCCTGTGCGCGTCCGAACGGCTGCGCCTGAACGCCGTGCCCGCCGGCTCGGTCCGGCTGCAAGTGCCGTCCGGCGACCCCTACAGATGAACCGAAAAGGAGAGAGCATCCCATGGAAAACGAACGCAACCTGTATCATGACCTGGACAGCATTCTCTACAGCCGCGAGGAGATCGCCGCCGCGGTACGCGCGCTGGGCGAGCGCATCACCGCCGATTACCGGGGGAAAAACCCCGTGTTCATCTGCATCCTCAAGGGCGCGAGCGTGTTCTTTTCGGACCTGATCCGGCAGGTGGACCTGCCCCTGGAGATCGAATTCATGGCCGTATCCAGCTACGGAGCCAGCACCAAATCCAGCGGCGAGGTGCGGCTGGTCAAGGACCTGGACCGCAGCATCCTGGGGCGCGACGTGATCATCGTGGAGGATATCGTGGACAGCGGCATGACGCTCCATTTTCTCAAGAAGCTGCTCATCACCCGCGGGGCAGCCAGCCTGCGCATCGCGGCCCTCATGGACAAGCCCGCCCGCCGCGTGGCGCCCCTGACGGTGGATTATTCCTGCTTCCAGATTCCCGACGCCTTCGTGGTGGGCTACGGCCTGGATTACAACGAAGTCTACCGCAACCTGCCGGACGTGGGCGTGCTTTCCCCCCGCATCTATGGCCAGGAGGACGAATAAGGCCCGCGCTGCGCGGGTTTGCATTGTTTTTTCTTTGTTTTCCCAAAACCGGAAAACCGGAAGCAAAAAGGGAAACGCCTGAAAATACAAGGATTTTTCAGGAAATCGCAGCCGCGAGGCATGGAAATTACCATTTGCCTGTTTCGGCGGCTTTATGATATACTTCTTACATTCCATCTCACAAACTTGAGAACCCCCTTGAGCTGGATGACCCAAAATCTCTAAAAGTGGACAAGGAGGAACCCAACATGAAGAAACTGTTGAGCATCGTATTGGCGCTTGCCATGCTCCTCACCCTGACCACCGTGGCGGCTTCGGCTGAAACTGCGGATGAGGGTACTTGGAAGGTTGCCATTCTCACCGGCACCACCAGCCAGGGCGAGGAAGAATTCCGCGCCGCCGAAAAGGCGCTGGAAAAGTATGGCCCCGAGCACATCATCACCGATACGTACCCCGATAACTTCATGTCCGAGACGGAAACCACCATCTCCAAGCTGGTTGCTTTCGCCTCTGACCCCGACGTGAAGGCCATCGTGATGTGCCAGGCCGTGCCCGGCGCAACCCCCGGCATTCAGAAGATCCGTGAGATGGGCCGCGACGACATCCTCTTCATCGCCGGCACCCCGCAGGAAGACCCCGCCGTCATCTCCGAGGCCGCTGACATCATCATGTACGCCAACGAGGCCGGCCAGGGCGACACCATCATGGAAAAGTGCGCCGAGTGGGGCATCGACGTGTTCATGCACTATTCCTTCCCGCGCCACATGGCCATGGAGACCATCGTGGGCCGCTACAACATCCTCAAGGCCAACGCCGAGGCTCTGGGCATTGAGTTCGTGGACGTGACCGCTCCCGACCCCACCGGCGAGGCCGGCACCTCCGGCGCCCAGCAGTTCGTCCTGGAGGACGTGCCCCAGCAGGCTGCCAAGTATCCCGACAAGAAGGTTGCCTTCTTCACCACCAACTGCTCCATGCAGCCCGCCATGCAGGCCGCCGTGCTGGATATTGACAATGCCTACTATCCGCTGCCCTGCTGCCCCAGCCCCTACCATGGCTTCCCGGCCACCCTGGGCCTGGAGCTTGAGCTGGGCGACGACGAGGCCGCTCTGAAGGCCATCGCCGAGAAGCTGGCCGAGCATGACGCGGTGGACCGCTTCTCCACCTGGCCGACCCCCGTGGCCATGTCCATCATTGAGATCGGCGTGGAATACGGCAAGGGCTGGGCGCTGGGCGAGATCACCGACCGCAACAACTCCGAGATCCTGATGGAGCTGTTCAACGCGAGCGTTCCCGGCGCGAAGATCGAGAACTACACCAACGCCGAGGGCACCACGCTGGACAACTACTACACCATTCTGCTGTCTCAGGTTGACTTCAACGATTATCTGTAATCGTTCGTACAAAAGTCCGTAAGATGGGGTCCGCCCTCCCCACGGGGTGGGCCCCTTCTTCGTATCTGCAAGGAGGTTCTGTCGACTTGAGCGCCGAGTATGTATTGGAAATGAAAAACATCACCAAGCGCTATGGCGAGAACACTGTCCTGAGCGACGTTTCGCTGTCTGTGCGTCCGGGCGAAATCCATGCGCTGCTGGGCGAAAACGGCGCCGGAAAGAGCACGCTGATGAACGTGCTGTTTGGCATGCCCGTGATTCATACCACGGGCGGCTTCGAGGGCCAGGTGCTTTTGGAGGGCGAGCCGGCGAACGTGACCTCGCCGCATGACGCCATGGTGAAGGGCATCGGCATGGTGCACCAGGAATTCATGCTTTTGCCGGGCTTTACCGTCACGGAGAATATCAAGCTCAACCGTGAAATCACGCATCCCAATCTTATTAGCCGCATCTTTGGAAAAAATCTGGAAACCCTGGATATGAAGGCGATGGCTGCCGACGCCCGCAAGGCGCTGGACAGCGTGGGCATGAGCATTGACGAGTACACGCTGGTCGAGGGCATGCCTGTGGGCTATATGCAGTTTGTTGAAATTGCCCGCGAAATTGATAAGACCGGCGTAAAGCTGCTTGTGTTTGACGAGCCCACGGCGGTGCTGACCGAGAGCGAGGCCACGCAGCTGGTCTCCGTGATGAAAAAGATTGCTGCGAACGGCATCGCCATCATCTTTATCACTCACCGTCTGGACGAGGTGATGGCCGCCGCTGATTCGATCACGATACTGCGCGATGGCAAGCTGGCCGCCACGCGCGAAAAAGAGCAGACCAGCGTTGTGGAACTTGCGGAGCTGATGATCGGCCGCAAGGGAGAGAGCATGGTGCAGGCTGCGCCCCGCACGCCCCCGCAGGACAGGGTGGCCATGAGCATCCGCGACCTGCATGTGGATATGCCGGGCGAGGAGGTGCGCGGCGTATCTCTGGAGGTGTATGAGGGCGAGATCCTGGGAATCGGCGGACTGGCCGGACAGGGCAAGCTGGGCATTCCCAACGGCGTGATGAGCCTGTACGACACGCGGGGCAGCGTGACCCTGTTTGGGGAAGAACTCAAGCTGGGCAACGCCGGAGACGCTCTGCGCGCCGGCATCGCCATGGTGTCCGAGGACCGCAAGGGCGTGGGCCTGCTTCTGGACCAGTCCATTGAGGACAACATCGTCTTTAACGCCATGCAGATCAAGGGTGAGTATCTGCACAGGCTGGGCCTGTTCACCCTCAAGAACAGCAGCGCCGTGCGCAAAACCGCCGAGCGCATGATTCACGACCTGGATATCCGCTGCTTCGGGCCCATGCAGCACACGGGCACGCTGTCCGGCGGCAACCAGCAGAAGGTGTGCATCGCACGCGCGCTGGTGATGGACCCCCGGTTCCTGTTCGTCAGCGAACCCACCCGCGGCATTGATATCGGCGCCAAGAAGCTGGTGCTGGAAACGCTCGTGCGCCTCAACCGGGAGCAGGGCATGACCATCGTGATCGTCTCCAGCGAGCTTCAGGAGCTCAAGAGCATCTCCGACCGCATTGCCATCATCAGCGAGGGCAAGCTGGTGGATATTCTTTCTCCCGACGCCAGCGATGCGGACTTCGGTCTGGCCATGTCCGGCATCAAGCCCGACGACCAACTTGAGAAAGGAGATGGCGCGCAATGACAAAGAGCAAGACACAGCGCATCATCGCCATCCTGCTGGCCGTTGCGGCGGTCGCGCTGATTGTGCTGGGCATCATCCATATGCCGCAGCGCGAAGCGCAGGGCGGACGGGATATTCTCGATGCCCTCCGCATCCGCACCCTGCTCAACGCCACTGGCGAGGGCGTGGTGGAAAGCTACGTAGCCATTGCCAAGCAGGAAGCTTCCGACAAGGCCCGCGAGGAAGGGCTGGGCATGTCGGCCCTTCGTGAGGCGGTCGCCAAGGCGGAGGAAGAGGCCCGCGCGCAGCACACCGGCACCTCGGTGGACTACGATACGGTCAATACCGACGCGCTGGTGCCCGCGCTGGAAACCTACACCGCCACGCTGAGCGCCTATTACCGCGCTGCGGACGCGGCGCAGCAGGCCTATATCGAGGAGCATATGCCCGAGGCGGAAGCCGCTGCCGAGGCTGAGCGCGAAGCCAAGCTGGCGGCGGGCCAGGAGGTATCCGAGGACGAGGAAGTCACGGTGGATATGTCCGGCTTCGTGGCTACCGACGAGATGAACGCCCTCATGGCCGAGGCGGACGAGGCGTTCCTCGCCGTGGGCGAAGCGCTCAAGGGCATCTATCCGGTGCTGGACGACGCGGCGCTGGAGACGCTGCATGATACCATTCAGGCCATCGTCTACCAGAGCGGCGACGATTTTACCACGCAGTACGACCGCTACATGGACGCGGGCAGCGCAGCGGCTGTTTCCAATACGACCACCGCGTTTTTCATCCGCTATGCCGACGACCTGATCTACTGCGGCGTGGCGCTGGTTCTGGCCGCGCTGGCGCTTCTCTTCAGCCACACGCTGGTGGAGAAGCTCGGTATCCCGCGCATCATCATCAGCCTGTTCTTTATCCTTCTGTGCCTGCTGGCGCTGCTCTATGACCTCTCGCTGCCCACGCTGCTTTCCAACAGCGTGGTGCGCATGGGCATGAACGCCATCATGGTGCTGGCCATGGTGCCGGGCATCCAGTGCGGCATCAGCCTGAACCTGGGCCTGCCCATCGGCCTGGTGGCCGGCCTCATCGGCGGCCTGATGACCATCGAATACGGCATCCCCGGCTGGGGCGGCTTCCTGTTCGCCATCGCGGTTGGCTCGGTGATCGCGGCCGTGGCGGGCTGGCTGTACGGCCTGCTGCTCAACCGCCTCAAGGGCGAGGAAATGTCGGTGACGACGTATGTGGGCTTCTCCATCGTATCGGTGATGTGTATCGCCTGGCTGGTGCTGCCCTTTACGTCGCTCAAGCTGCGCTGGCCGCTGGGCACGGGCCTTCGCAACACCATCGGTCTGGACAGCAGCAACTTCAAGCATATCCTGGATGATCTGCTTTCCTTCAGCATCGGCGATTTTACCGTGCCGACGGGCCTGATCCTCTTCATGCTGCTGTGCTGCTTCCTGGTGTGGCTGTTCTCCCGCTCCAAGACGGGCGTGGCCATGCAGGCCGTGGGCAATAACCCGCGTTTTGCCGAGGCCACGGGCATCAACGTGGACCGCATGCGCATCGTGGGTACAATGCTTTCCACGGTGCTGGGCGCGGTAGGCATTCTGGTCTACTCGCAGAGCTACGGCTTCATGCAGCTGTATACGGCGCCGCGTCAAATGGGCTTCATCGCGGCCAGCGCCATCCTCATCGGCGGCGCTTCCACCAGCCGGTGCAAGATCAGCCACGTGATCATCGGTACCTTCCTGTTCCAGGGCGTGCTTACGCTGGGCATGCCGGTGGCCAATATGCTGGTGCCCGGCACCACCCTTTCCGAAACGCTGCGCATCCTCATTTCCAACGGTATCATCCTGTATGCGCTGACCAAGTCAGGAGGTGGCTCGCGTGCGTAAGCCTGGAGACGTCCGCGCATGGGTGCGCAACAACGCCGTTACGGTGATGTTCGTGCTCCTGTGCATCATCTGCATCATTTATTCCGGCCAGTCGATGTCCTACGTCATCTATGAGATGTTTGGCCGCCTCAGCCGCAACGCCTTTATCGTGCTGGCGCTGATTATTCCCATCGTGGCCGGTATGGGCATCAACTTCGCCATCACCATCGGCGCCATGGCCGCACAGATCGCCGCCCTGTGGGTGATCGAGTGGGGCGTGGGCGGCTTTGGCGGATTCCTGCTGGCCATGCTGCTGACCATGCCCATTGCGGCCCTGTTTGGCTTCCTGATCGGCAAGCTGCTCAATAAGATGAAGGGCCAGGAAATGATCGGCGGCCTGATCCTGGGCTACTTTGCCAACGGCCTGTATCAGCTGCTGTTCCTTTTCATCTTCGGAAACCTCATCCCGCTCAACACGCCCGGCCTGGTCATCAAGGGGTCTACCGGCGTGGCCAACACCATCGACCTGACCTATGGCTCCGGCGGAGGCATCAAGTACGCGCTGGACGGCCTGTGGAAGCTCAGCTTCGGTCCCGCGCTGTACATCTGCTGCGGCGTCATCGCGGCGCTGCTGGTGGTGCTGATGCTGACCAAGCGCCTGAACGCCAAAAAGGGTGGCATTTCCATCGGCATTCTGGCGGCGGCCTGCCTGCTGTATCAGATCCCCGCGGTGGCCTCGCTCTTCAGCATGGTCACGGTGCCCATGGTTACGTTCCTGGTGGTGGGGCTCCTGTGCCTGTTCAATGTGGGCATCATGAAAACGCGCATCGGCCAGCAGTTCCGCGCCGTGGGCCAGAACCGCACGGTGGCCAACGCTTCCGGCATCCATGTGGACCATGTGCGCGTGATCGCCATCATGATTTCCACCGTGCTCGCCGGCTGGGGCCAGCTCATCTTCGTACAGAACATGGGCACCTTCCAGACCTATGGCGCGCATGAGCAGGTCGGCCTGTACGCGGGCGCGGCCATCCTGGTGGGCGGCGCGAGCATCCGCCGCGCCACAAACGGTCAGGCGCTGCTGGGCTGCATCCTGTTCCACCTGCTGTTCATCGTGACGCCGCCGGCAGCCAAGAACCTCTTTGGCGACGCGGCCATCGGTGAGTACTTCCGCGTGTTTATCTCCTATGGCGTGATTGCGCTGGCGCTGGTCATGCATGCCTGGAGCAGCATCCAGAAGAAACGCCCCGAAAACGCCATTACCGAGGGAGCCGGGGCGGAGGACTGAACCGCCCGCCCTAAGCGGCCGCCCGCGCTTGCGCGGGCGGCTTTTGCACGGGAAAATGCAGCCCGCACATGAGGTTGACAAGCCCACGCGGGCATGATATGATGCAGGCACAAACGTTTGCACGGGGCGTGCCACGCCCATCATACAGCAGGAAGGAGCCGGGCATGAAGGCGACCATCAAGGATGTTGCGAGGGCGGCGGGGGTGTCGCCCTCTACGGTCAGCCGGGCGTTGCATGACAGCCCGCGCATTAGCGAAAAGGTGCGGGAGCGTGTGAAGCAGGCGGCGAAGGCGCTGGATTTCCATCCCAACCAGATGGCCAAAAGCCTGGTCAGCCGCAAGACGCGCATTGTGGGCATCGTCTTTCCGGGCGATGTGAGCAAAAGCCTGGGAAACCCCTTCTACCCGTCGCTTTTGCAGGGGCTGGGGCGTGCCGCCGGCGAACGCCGCTACCACCTGCTGCTGGTGACGGGCGGGGGCGAAGTCAGCGCGGAGGAGGCCAGCCGTCAGGCGGTGGACAGCGGGTATGTGAGCGGGCTGGTGCTGTTGGCGGCGGAGGACGTGCCCACGCGCGACCCCGGCGTACCGGTGGTGGTGATTGGCCACCCCAGGGACGAGGCGGGATGGCACTATGTGGACAATGACAACGTGGCGGCGGGCCGCGCGGCCACGCAGCACCTGCTGGCGCACGGGCACCGGCGCATCCTGCTGCTGGGCTATGACAGACGCTACATCTTCACCGTGGACCGCCGCTTGGGCTATGAGCAGGCGCTGGACGATGCGGGCATCAAAGTGCGCAAGGCGTGGATTGTCACCAGCCGTCCCATCCAGGAACCGGACGCCAGTGAAAAGCTGATCGCCATATTCCGGGCCAAGGACCGGCCCACGGCGGCCGTCTGCATGGACGACACGCTGGCGATCGGCCTGACCGGCCTGCTCAAGGGGATGGGACTGGATGTGCCGGGCGATGTGAGCATCGTCAGCTTCAACAATACCGATGCGGGCAAATATCACATCCCGGCGCTCACCTCCTTTGAGATTGATCCCTACCGGCTGGGAATGAGCGCCATGCACCTGATGGCGGACGTGCTCAAGGGAACGATGGATGCCCCGAGATCGATCGAGGTACCCTTTACATTGATCGAGCGCGACAGCGTGGGCGGCGCGCCCGCAAGCGAATAAGGAGAGGTTGGAGAGTATGCGCACCATCCAATTTGGGTCCATCTATCACATGCCCTGGCTGGAGTATCGTCATGCGCTGCCCGACGGGCGCGTGTGCCTGCGCCTCAAGACCGGCAGGGGAGAGTTTTCGCGCGTGGCCGTGCGGGTTACCAGCAATTACGCCATGCCCGATTATTTTAAAGGCGCGGACGAGTACGAAATGGCGGTGGCCTATCGCGATGAGTGGCATGATTTTTATGAGGTGATCTTTTCCCCCCGGGACCTGCGGATCAAGTATCTGTTCGTGCTTCAAAGCGATGAGCTGACGTTCAAGCTTGACGCCACGGGCCTGAAGGCGGGGGCGGATGCGGAGGAGGACGTGAGCCAGGCATTCGCCTTTGCCTATGTATATCCGGCGGCTCCCATGCCCGAATGGGCGCGGGGGTGCGTCGGGTATCAGATCTTCCCGGACCGCTTCCGCCGCGAACCCGTGGAAACCGATACGGAGCCTGTAGAGCCCTGGATCAGCACCCGGGTGCAAAACCAGTACCGCTTCGGCGGCAATCTGCGCGGCATTCTCAAGGCGGTGCCGTATCTCAAGGACCTGGGTGTAAAGATGATCTATACCACGCCCCTGTTCCTCAGCGACAGCTCGCACCGTTACAATACCTTCGACTACTTCAAGATCGATCCGCTGCTGGGCACGGAGGATGACCTGCGCGCGCTGTGCGACGAGCTGCATAAAAACGACATGCGCATCGTGCTGGATGGGGTGTTCAACCATTCTGGGCTCAAGTTCGCGCCCTTTGTGGATGCGATGGAAAAGGGCGAGGCCTCCCCTTACCGCGGCTGGTTCTGCTTTGACGACAAAATGCCCTATGGATACCACACCTTCGGCGACTGGCGCTACATGCCCAAGCTGAACCTGCAAAACGAGGACTGCGCGCAGTATTTCCTGTCCGTGGGACGCTACTGGCTCGAAAAATGCCGTGTGGACGGCTGGCGGCTGGATGTGAGCCCGGAGGTGTGGCCGGATTTCTGGCGCCAGTTCAAAACCATGATGCGCAAGGTCAACCCCGACAGCCTGATGGTGGCGGAATGCTGGGATGACAGCCGCGAGTGGCTCACCGTGGGCGACATGTTCGATTCGACCATGCACTATGTGCTCAGCCGCAACATCTGGAGCCGCTTTTGCCGTCATGAAATCAGCACGGCCCAGTTTGACTGCGCCCTCAACCGCGCCGCCATGCTCTATCCCCAGCGCACGCAGGAGGTGCTGTGGACGTTTCTGGGCAGCCACGACACGCAGCGCATCCGTACGCGTGCGGGCGGCGACCTGCGCATGGTGCACGCGGCAAGCTTCTTCCAGTTCACCTACCTGGGATCGCCCATCATCTACTATGGCGACGAGCTGGGCATGGAGGGCGGCGAGGACCCGGACTGCCGGCGCCCCATGCGCTGGGATGATGTGGAGGGCAACCCCACCCGTGCTCATTACCAGAAGCTGGCGCGCCTGCGCGCACAGTTGCCCGCGCTGCGCACAGGCCGGTTCCGCAGTCACGTGGCGCTGGAAAACGGCCTGTACGCCTTCCGGCGCGAAACCGATACACAGCAGCTGCTCTGCGTCGTCAACACGGGACTGGAACCGGTCAGCGTGCGGCTGGAACTGCCCGGGGGCATGGCGGGCATGGCGGCAGTGCATGACCACTACACCGGCCGCAGCCTGGCCGTTGCGGATGGCGGGGTGCATATTTCACTCAAGGTGGGCGAAGGCTTGATTTTGGAGTGAAATGCGGTACAATAGCAGAAGGAAAAGCGCGCGGCAGGCGCGGCGCAGAACGCCGGCTTTCCGCGCATTCCCATACGCAAAGGAGGAACACCCGGCATGAGGGAGCTGGTCGAGGCCATCCGCGCGAGGGGCGTGGGTGTGGGTACGGATATCGTCAAGGTGGATATGTTTCTCAATCACCGGCTGGACACGGACCTGTTTGTCAAGATGGGGCAGGCATTCGCGCAGGAGTTTGCGCAGGAAAAGCCGGATCTGGTGTTGACCGTGGAGGCCAGCGGGATTGCGGCGGCACTGACCACCGCCATGGCCTGCGGAAATATCCCCGTGGTATTCGCCAAGAAGAGCCGCACCCGGAATGTGACGGGCGACGTGTATGAAAGCCGGGTATTCAGCTTTACCCATGGCGTGGAAAACCACATCCGTGTGGACAAGGATTACCTTCCCAAGGGCGCGCGTGTGCTGATCGTAGACGATTTTCTGGCTAATGGCGAGGCCGCCGAGGGCCTGTGCGATCTGGTCCGGCAGGCGGGAGCCACGGTGGTGGGGATCGGCATCTGCGTGGAAAAAAGCTTTCAGCCGGGACATCAGAAACTGGCGCAAGAGGGATACCATGTGGTTTCACTGGCTCGCGTCACGGCGATTCGGGATGGAAAGCTGATCGTGGAGGACTGAGAAACCCAGCCGGACGCGCGGAGCTTTATTCATCCGCACAGAAGGTTAAAAATCCGGGCCCGGGCAAAGCCGCAGGGCTCGGAAGAGGGGGCTGTTTCGAGAGAAACAGCCCCTTTGCAATGCAGAAAACAGCAGGCCGGGCAGGAGGGGAACGGCGGGCCGGGAGAACCATCCCGGAAAGAAAGGCGGCAACAGAAACCGGGGTCTATGTCCGGCCTCTTGACCCCGCCTTTCGGATACCGGCCCCTGTTGCCCCATCAACCAGTCCCTAGGGCCGGGCCTCGGAAGCCCTGTCGGAGGAAACGTGCGCTTTCCGATAGGCCGTGGGCAACATCTGCGCAACGTCCTTGAATGCTTCGGAAAACTTCCCTTGCGTACCATACCCGACCTGAGATGCGATCTCGGCGATGGGGGCGTCGGTTTCCCTGAGCAGCTTCATGGCCTGACGAATGCGGTATTCCTTCATGTATGTGGCGATTGGCAGACCATAGACCGCCTTGAACACTTTCTTGAGCGTGGCGGTATTCATCAGATACTGCTTGGAAAGCGCTTCGATGGTAAAGCGCTGGTCAAGATGTTCCGTCAGCTGCTGATGAACCCGCTTGATCTGCTCCGTCTGCTGGGAACAATACTGGGTCAGGGCGTTCTGCTCCGGCTGAAAATCCAGAAGGAATAAGAGCAGTTCCTGAATCTTCAATGGCAGATACAGGCTGCGCCTCGCAGGACTTGCAGCATACAGGGGGGCAAAGATCCGCTCCAGATCCGGGCAGGAGGAGAGGATGACGGGCTTTCCGCAGCAAAAGACGCTTTGAATCTTCTCCCGTTCCCTTCCCACCTCCCGCAAGATGGCGGATTCATTGTCCGAAAGAGAGGCAAGGCGGATGGAAATCGCAATGCCCTCGGCGTAGCCCAGCGGGAACATCATCGCGGAATCCGCACAACAGGCGGCGCTATGCACCGTTAAATCCCCGGCGCCCAAATAAACCGCCGTGCCCTTCCGCATATTCCAGCCCACGCGTCCGCTATGGCAGTAGAACAGCTCCACAATGGCGGGAGAAGCCGCATGATGAAAGGTTGCTTCCACAGATAGAAAAGCGATATAGGATACGTCAATGCCGGGATAGACAGAATAGACCTCCATCCTGCCCTTTCCCTCCGTTTTGGCCAGGACGCGGTCGGTCACATGCGGATGGTCCTGCCCGAAAACCGAACGGTGGATCACTTCCAGCTCTCCCGCCGGGATCTTTTGCAACTGCTTTTCCAGATAGGCGGGTCTGCCCTGGTTCATTCCTGCCCACCCCCCTGCGCTTTTTCAGAGGGGCAGGTCACTTCCACCATATACTCGATCATCTTGTGAAGCGACTGGGCCTGCGGGGTTGACGATGCGGTATAGTAGACCTCCTTGCCTTCCCGCCGGTTCACGATCAGCCCGGCGGCTTTGAGCTGCCTGAGGTGGTGGGAGACGGCCGGGCTGCTCATATGCACCATGGCAGAGAGATTGATGACGCACTCCTCACAATGGCACAGCAGCCAGAAGATGCGGATGCGGCTTCCATCGCTCAGTTGCTTGAACACATCCGCCACCGTCTGGAAGTTTTCCGTGCTGGGCATATGCTCCAGCTCTTGTTCCATCGTCTGGCCATGGTCATGCGGTAAAGAGATGCCTTCCATAAGGGGTCCCTCCTGTTCTGAGCCTATCATACCACGGAACGGAAGGAATGAAAACCGGCTTGCGTCCCTGGGAGGCCGCGCGGAGAGCAAAGCCGCCCTGTAACCGGCCCATCCGGCAGGGCGCCCGAAATGCCGCAAGGGGGAACCATTCACCGGACGTTCCGGAAGTCCGGCTTATCCTGCCGTCTGCAACAGGCCATGGCTGCGGAGAGGAAAAACCGGCACGGGCTTGCCCGGGGAGCGTCAGCCCCTTGCGCAGCGCCAGCCAATCCTGGCTTCATCCGGCCATGCCCATGATGCAGGGGCTTCCCTTCAGGGAATGTACTTCATCCCCCACTGGCAAATGGCATAAAAGACCGGAAGCAGATCCCGGCCCTTTGGGGTCAGGGTGTATTCCACGCGAGGCGGAATCTCGCTGTATGGCTCCCGATGTACAAGGCCGTCGGCCTCCAGCTCCTTCAGCGCGTTGGTGAGCATCGCGTTGGTGATGGGCGTAAGCGCCTTCTTCAGTTCGCCAAACCGCATCGGTGACCGGATGCACAGCTCGTAGAGGATCTGGAGCTTCCATTTTCCCTGGAGCATCTGAACCACCGGCGTGACGGGACAGTTTCCCTTCGCCGTCAGGATGATGCCGCCTACCTTTTCCTGAAATTCTTCGTACGTCATGGCCTCGTCCACTGCAACCGCCTCTCCTGCACCGGTATGCCTTTTGATACCAGGTATCAAAGTTTTGCGTACTTGTAATCGTTTTGATTCTTGGTATACTTACTATATGAATGCTGCATCCGCGTGTCAAGCCCAAATGCGCGGGACTGGGTGGTTTCCGCTGCGGGTACCCATTCGTGGCGGACGCTGCCACGGGACCTTTGCGCCATGCTGAGCGGCGGGGGCAGGCGGACCGGCTTGGAATGAAAAGGACGTGATCGGAGCCGAAACCGGGCGCGAAATACGAAAGGCCGTGTTCAAACCGCGGGGAATCCGGCCGGCCGGGCCCACGCCCTGCTATCCCGGTTTTTATGCAGGGAAGAGCCGCTCCCGATCACGGGAGACGTCCGGAAGAGACACCGGCTTGTTGCCGGGTATGGGAGGAACAATGCAAATGGCAGAAATCACCGAAAACTGCCTCCTGATTCAGGAGGTAGAGACGCACAATATCATGACCAAATCCAGCCTGCCTGTAGGCGGCTACTCCGTCAATCCCTATGTGGGGTGTACGCACGGCTGCCGGTATTGCTACGCCTCCTTCATGAAGCGGTTCACCGGCCACAGGGAGCCGTGGGGCACGTTTCTGGATGTCAAGCACTGGCCGCCGATCCGCAACGCAAAGAAGTATGCGGGACAGCGTGTGGTCATCGGCTCGGTGACCGACGGCTATCTGCCCCAGGAAGCGCAGTTTTGCAACACCCGAAAGCTCCTGGAGCAGCTCCTGGGCAGCGGGGCGGAAATCCTGATCTGCACCAAGTCAGACCTTGTGCTCCGCGACCTTGACCTGCTCAGCCAGATGGAAAGGGTGACGGTCTCCTGGTCCATCAATACCCTGGACGAGGGCTTCCGGGCGGATATGGACAAGGCGGTCAGCATCGAGCGCAGAATTGCCGCCATGAAACAGGTCTATGATGCGGGAATCCGCACCGTCTGCTTCATTTCCCCCCTCTTTCCCGGCATCACGGATTTTGAGGCGATCTTTCAGCGGGTAAAGGATCAGTGCGATCTGGTATGGCTGGAAAATCTGAACCTGCGGGGCGGTTTCAAGCAGAACATTCTGGACTATATCGCAGAAAAATATCCCCATCTGCTTCCCCTGTATCATGCCATTTACAACAGAGGGGACCGGGGCTATTTCCGCGGTCTGGAAGCCCAGGCAAAACGGCTGGCCGGGGAAAACAACTGTCCCTTTGTGGATAACGAACTGCCCTATGGACGGGCGGAGCCGGGCCACCCCGTTCTTGTGGATTATTTCTACCACGAGGAGATTCGAGGCTCGGAAAACAGCGGACAAAGAAAGCAGGCAGCTGAATAATGAAAGGCCGGAGCCATGGCGGTTCCGGCCTTTTGCCCGGGCCGGCTGCGGGGGAGAAAACGCGCCGGTTTGCTTGGGGCCGGTTCCTTTGCTTTTTACCCAAATGGAAGCAACTTTTGCCCAAATGGGAGAATGTTGCCGGCAGCCATTGACGGCCGGGAGATTTTTGCGTATGATGGCATTACGATTAAACGATTGTTTAATCGTAATATTGAAAACCAGTCAGAGAGGAGCCCTGGGGATGAAAAAGACGTATAAAATCGAAGTGGACTGCGCGAACTGCGCCAACCTGATGGAAGACGCCGCCCGCAAGAGTTCCGGCGTTCGTACGGCCACCGTCAACTTTATGACCCAAAAAATGATTGTCGACTTTGACGAGGGCATGGAACCTGCAAGCGTCATGCAGAATGTCGTCAAGGCCTGCAAAAAGGTGGAGCCCGACTGCGAGATCTTTCTGTAAGGCTGCAGGCTCACGGGGGAATGCGCTCTTCATGCGGCCGTCCGCAGGGCGCTTCTTCTTCAGATGGAAAGGATCATCAATATGCAGGAATACATTGTCAATGCACTGCTGATCGTGGTTGCGCTTCTCGCTTTGGTGCTTCAGATCATCGGGAGACGTCCCTCCGCTGCGATGACCCGCAAGCAGAAGGTGATGCTGTGGCGCATTCTGGCGGCCACCGTGCTGCTGCTGGCGCTGCAGACGCTGGGCCCTGCCGCCTTTGAGCCGCTGGGTGCGGCAGGCCGCTGGGTTCGTCTGGCCCTCTTCCTGGCGGATTACCTGATTATCGGCTATGACATTCTGCGCAAGGCCTGCAAAGGCATTCGCAACGGTCAGGTTTTTGACGAAAACTTCCTGATGGCCGTGGCCACACTGGGCGCTCTGGTTCTGGCCGTGTATGAGAACGGAGAGTACCTGGAGGCCATTGCGGTCATGCTGTTCTATCAGGTGGGCGAATGGTTCCAGTCCTATGCCGTGGGCAAGAGCCGCCGGAACATCAGCGAGCTGATGGATATCCGTCCGGACTATGCCAACATCGAGCGGGACGGCCGGCTGGAGCAGGTGGACCCGGACGAGGTCAGCATTGGCACGGTGATCGTGGTGCAACCCGGCGAAAAGGTGCCCATCGACGGCACGGTGGTGGAGGGGTGCTCCACCCTGAACACCTCGGCCCTTACCGGCGAAAGCCTGCCCCGTGAGGTCAGGCCGGGGGAGGAGATCATCAGCGGCTGCATCAACATGACCGGCCTGCTGCGCATCAAGACCACCAAGGAGTTTGGCGATAGCACTGTGTCCAAAATCCTGGACCTGGTGGAAAACGCCTCCTCGCGCAAATCAAAATCCGAAGACTTTATCTCCCGGTTTGCCAGGATCTATACTCCGGCGGTTTGCTATGCCGCCCTGGCCCTGGCGGTCGTTCCGCCGCTTGTGAGGATGTTTGCGCTGGGAATGGAGGCCGGATGGGAAACCTGGATCTACCGCGCCCTGACGTTCCTGGTGGCCAGCTGCCCGTGCGCTCTGGTGATCTCCATTCCGCTGTCCTTCTTCGCCGGCATCGGCGGCGCCAGCAAGGCCGGCATTCTGGTCAAGGGTTCCAATTACCTGGAAATCCTGTCCCAGACCAGAACGGTTGTCTTTGACAAGACCGGCACCCTGACGCAGGGCGTGTTTGAGGTCAACGGCATCCATCACAACGAGATGGACGAGGCCAGGCTGGTGGAGTACGCCGCCCTGGCCGAGAGCGCTTCCTCCCATCCCATCAGCAAGAGTCTGAGGAAAGCCTACGGCAGGGAAATCGACCGCAGCCGGATTACCGACGTTCAGGAGATCAGCGGCAATGGCGTTATCGCCAAGGTGGACGGCGTGGAGGTGGCCGCGGGAAACGACAAGCTCATGGAACGGCTGGGGGTGGAGCATATCCCCTGCCACAGTGCGGGCACCATCATCCACATGGCCATCAATGGCGCTTATGCCGGCCACATCCTCATCTCCGACCGGGTGAAGCCCCATTCCGCAGAGGCGATTCAGGCCCTGAAGGCGATGGGCGTGCGCAAGACCGTCATGCTGACCGGCGACGCCCGGAAAGCTGCCGACCAAGTGGCCGAAACCCTGGGGATCGATCAGGTGTACAGCCAGCTGCTGCCCGCCGACAAGGTGGAAAAGGTGGAAGAGCTGCTGAAGGCCAAGACCGGCGAGAAGGCGAGGGTGGCCTTTGTAGGCGACGGCATCAACGACGCCCCGGTGCTGCGCCGGGCGGATATCGGCATTGCCATGGGCGCTATGGGCTCGGACGCCGCCATCGAGGCCGCGGACGTTGTGCTCATGGATGACGATCCGTTGCAGATTGCCAAAGCGATTCAAATCAGCCGCAAGTGCCTGCGCATCGTCTATCAAAACATCGCGTTGGCCATCGGCGTAAAGCTGGTCTGCCTTGTGCTGGTCGCGTTCGGTTTCGCCAACATGTGGCTGGCGGTCTTTGCCGATGTGGGCGTCATGATCCTGGCCGTCTTCAATGCCATCCGGGCGCTGTTTGTGAAAAAGGTCTGAGCGCGGCGCGGCACAAGCGGGCATGCGCCCACGCCGCCTGAACGGCGGCGGGCCGCCCGCTTACGGCGCACGGAACAGAAAGCGTATCGCCACGCCGTTTCATGCCTTCCCGGGGCCGTTTTTCAAAGGAAGCGCCTCCGAAACAGTTGAGAAAACCCTTTGGGGAGCTTGGGAGGACCACAGCCCTCCAAAGCTTCCCAAAGGGTTTTGACACTCAAAGACCGGCGCGACACGCCAACAGGGCGTGCCGCGCCGGTCATGCTGTTACGGGCGGTCAGGCCAGCTTGAGCCGGTAGCCGCATTTGTAGACGGTTTCGATATACTCGCCGCCCAGCTTCTTGCGCAGACGCTGTACATGCACGTCCACCGTGCGCGTTTCTCCCATGCTCTGGTAGCCCCAGGCCCGGCGCAAAAGCTGCTCCCGGCTTACGGGAATATCCGGCTTTTCCATCAGCGCCAGCAGCAGGGCGAACTCCTGCGCCGTCAGCTCCACACGGCGGCCGTCCAGCAGCGCTACGCGCTCCTTCTCGTCCACGCTCAATTCGCGAAGCGGCGCGCATTCGCCCAAGGCGTTGTGCACCTTGGCATGCAGTGCTTTCTGAGAAAAGGGCACGGTCAGCACGTCGCTGCGGCCGCCATAGAGCGCGCGCAAATGAGCGCTCATCTTGCGGTCGCCCGTTAAAAACAGAATCGGGCAGCCATGCTTCTGAAATGCCTCCAGCAGTGGGCGGCAGGTGGTCCAGCGCAGCTGCGCATCCATCATCACCAGGGGGATGCTGTCGTCCGAAAAGGAAGGAATCACGTTCTCGTCGCAGCGGATTGCGTTATATTTCTCCTTTTTCAGGGAGTCGCAAAGCTTCTGCGCGATGATTTCATTGGGTTCATAAATCATGATGGTTGCCATGCGATCACCTCACAGTTATTATGACGAACGAAGGTGTCCTTTTGTTGCATGTTTTGTGAACAAACTGTAACGTTTGGAAAGAGAATTGAAAGAAATGGAACCTTCCTGCCAGGAAGAGCAGGTGCATCTTGCATCCCCGCGCCGCACAGGCTATAATGGAAATCAGCGGCACAAAATCCATCAGGGCCGCAACAAATGCCCCGGCGCATCCGTTATGTAAGTGGGTAGAGCGCCGGGTCCCAAGGGAGACGCTATGCAAAGAGTCAAACCCAAAATGAGCCGGCGGAAGGCGTTTCTGGTCCTGTTTCTGATCCTGGCAGGGGTGGGCCTGCTGGTGTGGGGCGGCATTTCGCTGTTTTCCGTGCGGGTGGTCACCAATGTGACGGCTTCGCTGCTGCCCTGCCCCTACAGCGATACCATCATGCCTTTCGGACAGAACGTGCTGTATTACGACGGCGTGAGCATTCACTGCATGAGCGATACGGGGTCGGTCCGCTGGTCGTTCCAGATTGGCGCGGACGCGGGATATGACTGCAACGATTCCGTCGTGGTGGCCTGGGCGGGCAGCACGATCTATATCCTGGACCAGAACGGCAACTCGTCCTACAATGACAACCTGGGCGAGGAAATCCAGTTCGCACGGGTGGGCACGCAGTACGTGGCGGCTGTGATCGGCGAAACCACCAGCCCCCGTCTGGTGGTCAAGGACCATACCGGCGCGCACATGGACGAGGAGGCCGACGCCTTCGACACGCTGATTCTTTTGGACGTGGGCTTCTACGGCAAGAACGGCGAATACATGTGGACGCTGGCGCTGGACGTGTTCGGCACGGCGGCCAATACGATTCTCAACACCTTTGAGGTGGGCAAGATGAACACGGGCGAGGTGTCTTTGGGAGAGCCTATCGCCTATGCCGTGGTGTATGAAAACAGCCTGCTGCGCGTGATCAACACCCGCAGGATGCTCACCTTCAACGACCGCGGCACGGAGGATACCTCGGCCAGCGTGCTGGTGTACGGCTGGCGGCTTCTGGACGCAGAGGTGCCCGAGCGCGGCAATGCGCTGATGCTCTTTGCACCCACCTCCCAGACGGACAGCATTTTCGACATCCGCGAGCTGCGCCTGATCTCCGGCAGCACGGACAAGCGCTACAGCCTGCCCGATACCTGCATCGGTGCGGCGGTGTGGAACAGAACGGTCTATGCCCTCAGCGCCACCACGCTCTACCGCGCCGGTATCAACGACAGCCGCTTTACCACCTATGAGCTGCCCATGGCAAGCCAGGCTACGCGCCTGGTAGGCACGCTCACCAACGGTCGCGCCATTGTGGCCTGCGGCGACGAGGTCTACGTCATCACGCTTCCCCAGGCGGTGAACACATTCAGATGAGCGGCTAAAGGAGGGATGTTTCCTGAACGCGATTGACCTTATCGTGATCGGCATCATTGCCCTGTGCACGCTGTTTGGTCTGTATCGGGGCTTTATCCAGTCCGTGCTCAACCTGGCGGGCGGGCTTCTGGCCTTTGTGGGGTCCTTCCTGCTGTTTCCCAAATTGGCTGATGTGCTTAGCTCAAATACGGATATTACCCGCCTCATCAGCACCTACACGGATTCCGGCAGCCTGCTGGGAGATCTGGACCTGAGCAGCCGCGCCGTCAGCTCTCTTGGGGAGACGGGTGTGGCCGCCATCGTGGAAAAGGCCGCCCTGCCCGAACCGATTGGCACGCTGCTTCAGCATAACCTGGAACAGCAGGTATTCAGCCCCCTGGGCAACCTGGCCACCAATGTGGGCGATTATGTGAACCAGACCATTTTGTCGGTCAGCATCAATGTGCTGTGTTTTCTTCTGTGCTTTGTGGTGTGCTTCGTGGTGGCCACGATTGTGGTCAACCTGCTGCGCGCGGTGTTCCGCTTCCCGGTGCTCAAGCACCTGGACTGGCTGGCCGGCGGCGTGTTCGGGCTGTTGCTGGGCGTGGTGCTGTGCTTTGCGTTCTTTACGGTGCTGCCTCTTCTGGAAAGCGTGGTGCCCCTGACGGAGTTCCGCGAGCTGGTGGACCAGAGCGCGCTGGCCCAGGTGTTTGAAAACGGCAACCTGATTATCTCCATTATGAACCGAAGACTGTAGCCCGGCGGTGCCGGGATGTGCGCCCGCCCGAATGGACGGGCGTCAGACTGTCAAAAAACCCTTTCGAGAGGTTCGGAGGGCCGTAGCCCTCCGAGTGAAATCCGAATCCAGCGACATGTGCGGTGGATTCGGAAGCCTT
>UQEF01000052.1 GCA_900540045.1 uncultured Eubacteriales bacterium
CGCCCGGCATTGCGCCGGGCGGCCCTTTGCGTCAGCGCTTTGTGCGGCTTTCGCCCGTCAGGCCCAGCGCCTTGAGCATTTCCACAATGGGCAGCGGCATCAGGCTGAGCAGGGCCACCAGGCCCCATTGGGCGGGAGTGAGAGCGGCCACATGGAACAGCCCCTGCAGGAAGGGAACCAGCAGCACGCACAGCTGCAACGCGATGCCGCTCAGGAAAGCGGGAATCATCCACCGGTTCATCTTGCCGCGCATGAAGGCCGAGTGGGTGTTGCTGCGGACGTTGAAGGCGTGCGTAAGCTGCGAGAAGGCCAGCACCGCAAAGGCCATGGTATGCCCTGTATCCGGGCTGACGCGCGCCCCCGTCAGATACGCGGCAAGCGACAGACCTGCGATCATCAGGCCCTGATAGATCACGCGCAGCAGAAGCGGCCGGGTGAAGATGGGGGAGCGGGGATCGCGTGGGGGAAGGTCCATCACGTCAGGCTCGGCGGGCTCCATGCCCAAAGCAAGCGCAGGGAGCGAGTCGGTGATGAGGTTGACCCACAGGATGTGAATGGGCAAAAGCGGGGACCCCAGATTGAGCACCGTCGCTACGAAGATGAGCAGCACTTCGCCCAGATTGGAGCTGAGCAGGAACTGGATGGCCTTGAGAATGTTCATGTACAAAACACGGCCCTGTGCCACGGCGCCCACGATGGTGGCGAAGTTATCGTCGGTCAGGATCATGGCGGCGGCTTCCTTGCTCACCTCGGTGCCGGTCTGGCCCATGGCTACGCCGATGTCCGCGCGCTTGAGCGCGGGCGCATCGTTCACGCCGTCGCCGGTCATGGCGACCACGTCGCCCCAGCTTTGCCAGGCCTTCACGATGCGCACCTTGTGCTCCGGCGATACGCGGGCGTAGACGGCGATATCGCGCACCTCCTCGCGCAGGCGCTCATCGTCCATGCGGTCCAGATCCTGCCCGGTCACAACCCGGTCCTGCTTTTCCAGAATGCCCAGATCACGCGCGATGGCGCTGGCGGTGAGCCGGTGGTCGCCGGTGATCATCACGGGCTTGATGCCTGCGCGGCGGCAGCGAGCCACGGCCTCGCGCGCGGTGGGGCGCGGCGGGTCGATCATGCCGGCCATGCCCAGAAAGGTCAGGCCGCTTTCGTAGGCGGCGCGGTCACCGGGGGCGGCAAGCGCGCTTGTTTCGCCTGTGGCAAAGGCCAGCACCCGCAGGGCGTTGGATGACATATCCGCCGCCGAAGCCTGAATCCGGCTTTGGTCCTCTTCCGTAAGGGAACGCACGGTTTCGCCTTCCCGGATATTGGTGCACAGGGCGAGCACCTCGTCCAGACCGCCCTTTACGTAGATGACATAGCGGTCTTGTGCAAGGCGGTGCACGGTGGCCATGCGCTTGACATCGCTGTCAAAGGGCAGTTCATCCACACGCGGCGTGGCTGTCTGGGCGGCAGGGCCGTCAAAGCCCCAACGATTGGCGCAGGCAAGCAGCGCCGTTTCCGTGGGATCGCCCGCCAGCACGGTTTCGCCCTGCTCGTTTTGGGCGGGTACGGCGTCGTTGCACAGCCCCATGGCGTTCATAAGAGGCGCGGAGGGGGAATTTTCCGCGGCATCCACGACCGCAAAGGGTTCGCACAGGGCCGTGACCGTCATGCGGTTCATGGTCAGGGTGCCTGTTTTGTCCGAGCAGATCACCGTGGCGCTGCCCAGAGCCTCCACGGCCGGCAGGCGGCGGATGATGGCGTTCTGCGCGATCATCTGCTGTACGCCGATGGCCAGCACAATGGTCACGATGGCCAGCAGCCCTTCGGGAATGGCGGCTACGGCCAGGCTGATGGCCGTCATGAACATCTCACCCGCGTCGTTGCCATAGGCTATGCCTGCTACAAAGACCAGTACGCATACCCCGATGCACAGCAGCGCCAGCTTTTTACCAAGGTCGGCCATGCGGCGCTGAAGCGGCGTTTCCACACCTTCCTCACTGCCCAGCATGCCCGCGATGGCGCCCAGCTGCGTCTCCATACCCGTAGCGACGACGATGCCCTCGCCCCGCCCATAGGTGACAAGGCTGCCGGAATAAGCGAGGTTCGCCCGGTCGCCCAGGGGAAGGTCCCCGTCGCCCGTCAGGGTTTCAGCGTGCTTTTCCACAGGCTCGCTTTCGCCGGTGAGGGCGCTTTCATCCACGCGCAGCCCTGCCGATACCGTAAGGCGCAAATCGGCAGACACATAATCGCCCGCCTCCAGCAGCACCACGTCGCCGGGGACCAGGTCCGATGCGGGCACGGAGATGATTGCGCCTCCGCGGCGCACCTTCGTGTGGGGTGAGGACAGCTTTTTCAGCGCCTCCAGCGATTTTTCGGCCCGGTTTTCCTGAATCACGCCCAGCAGAGCGTTGAGCAATACCACCAGCAGGATGATGCCCGCATCCACCCATTCGCCCAGCAGCACGCCGGAGATCAGCGCCGCGGCCAAAAGCACCAGCACCATTACATCCTTAAACTGCGCCAGATACATCTGCCAGATGGTGCGCTTCTTCGCCTGCCTCAATGCGTTGGGGCCGTGCTTTTCCAGCCGCGCGGCGGCCTCGGCGCCGGTCAGGCCCACGGCTGCCTCGGTGCCCAGCGCCCGCGCGGTTTCATCGACGCTTTTCCTGTACCAATCCAAACCTTCCACTTCCTTTCCGGAACGGGCTCACTCCAGGTATGGAGGCCTTCGTCCTTTCCGAACCATAGCACAAAAAAGCGGAAAGAAAACCTGTTTCCGCTTCAATCATACCCACGTCCAAGCCCAAACATACAATTCCGTGCTTTACCAGCCAAGCGCACGAATCGCGGAATGAAAGACTCTGCGCTTCACGGAATTTGTGAAACTCTACGCATCGTGGGTGGCTTTGCGGAGGCTTTGGGTGTACCATATCGGCGAAAGGAGTGGGGAGCATGGACCAGATCCGCATTGGCAGGTTTATTGCGCAGTGCAGGAAGGCTATGGGCCTTACGCAGCGGCAGCTGGCGGACGGACTGGGCATCAGCGACAAAACCGTGTCAAAATGGGAATGTGGCAACGGGTTGCCGGAAGTTTCGCTGATGCTGCCGCTCTGCGCGGCGCTTGGCATTACGGTCAACGACCTGCTTTCGGGCGAGCGGGTCGCACAGGCAGATTATCAAAAGAAAGCGGAGGAAAACATGATGGAACTGATCCGGGAAAATGCGGAAAATAAAAAAAGGCTGGCGCTGTCCCTGATCTGCGCCGCCATTACGGGAATTGCGGTGTGCGCGCTGATTGCCCTGGCCGCGTTTCTAACGCTGCCCGCGGTCGCGCGGATTGCACTGATCGCCCTGGCCCTGATAACGGGCGCGGCGGGCGTAGGGGCCGCGGCCGTGCTGGACGCGAGAGCCGGCTACTATCAGTGCCCGCATTGCAAGGCGACGTTTACGCCCGCCTTGGGCGAATATGTCAAGGCATACCACACCTTTACCCGGCGCAGGCTGGTATGCCCCGCCTGCGGCAGGACGGGCCTGTGCAGGCGGCGCATCACCAGGTAGGAGGAAACAAAGATCGGCGGGGAACGCTTTGGCTCCCCGCCGTTTGTTCAGCTGTCCGCCGGCAGCGGATAGAACAGTCCGCGCCAGTAAATTTTTCCCGAAAATCCGTCGAATTGGGCGCCTCCGCGGAAGAAGCACACGCTGTCCGCTTTGGTGCCGGCACAGAGCGTGTTGACCATGGCATACACCAGCAGGCGCTCCTGGGTTTCGTCCATGCCTGCTCCCACATTTTCAAAGGAGGGGGCGAAGTTGACCAACATGGCGCCCTCGGATAGCGCCAGACCCAGAATGTCGGTGTCTTGTATGGCTCCGGCGGGCATCACCGCCGTGAGTCCATCCACGCTGTCATATGCCTTGGGGCCGCGCGCCAGCTCGATGAGCAGCGTGCGCGGGCTCATGCGCTGCGTGTAAGGCACGGGACGCCTGACCTCGCGCAGGTGCTGACCGTCCGTGTCGGCAAAGTACAGGGTACAGTAATCGTAGAGCAAGGTGGAAAAGTCGCTTCGCAGGAGCACGTTTTCCGCAAAGCTGATGGACACGTCCTGGTCCTCCTCCAGCTGCAGCTGGCTTACGGGCGTGTCGTTGATGGACACGCGGATGCCGCTCACGTTGGGGAAGAAGGTGCACAGCGTATAGCACAGCGACGCCATGCTCTGCGCCCGGGTCAGGCCGTAGGCTTCCAGCATATCATCCAGGTTATAGGCAAACTCCAGCTCAATGACCGATCCACCCGTGGACTCGGAATTGACCAGCACGGGGTCGGCGGTGAGCAGATCGCCCAGCAGCGGCAGGGCGGGGGAGTCAATCTCCCCGGTGGGACCCTGCGCCAGCTCGCGCAGGATGGCGACCACCATGTTGGAAAACACCTGATCGGAAAACGATACGCTGCGTACCTCGCTGACTACGCCATCCATGCCGCTGACGGGAAAATACAGCGTTACATTGGAAGTAAGGGGCTTGAGCGATGCGTCCGAACCGCTGTCGACCCGGCGGGAAAGCAGCTGTTCATATGCCGCGCCGATGTCCTGTGCCGCCGTGGCTGAAAACGCGCCCATCGGAAGCGTGTTGGCTATGTCCAGCCCCACGGGGCGGTCCACCACCAGAAAGTTGACCCATTCGATTTCCGGCATAGTGGTCAGCGTGTTGGCAATGGCCTGGCAGGCCAGGTACAGCGCGTCGCGGCTGAGCTGCAGGGCGTTGGCCGCCAGGTTGACGGTGGCCACATTGCGGCTGACCTCCACCGGATTGACCCCATACAGCGACAGGCGCACGCTGCCGCCCACGGGGCTGGCGTTGCCGTCGCCGGCATGTGCCAGCAGAGCGCGCGCCAGGCTTTCGGCATCGGAGCGGGTGGGGGAGAAGGATACCTCGCTCTCCACCGTGGTCAGACCCATGCCGTCGTGGCGGGGCAGATAGAGCGTAGCGGGAGCCGTATATTCCAGAGAAGCGTCCCCGATGGGGGCCAGAAATGAAACCTCGGCGGTCGGCAGCGTCACGGCGGGCTCGTCATCCGTGATGGGCAGGCCCACAGGGGCGCAGCCGGCAAGCAGGGTGCACGCCAGCGCCATGGACAGGGCGAGCACCGCATATTTTCGGGCCAAGCCAATTCTCTCCTTTCGGGGTCATCCCTGATGGATGGGCAACTCCACCGTGAAGGTGGCCCCGTTGCCCTCCTCGCTGTCCACGGTGACGGTGCCGCCATGCATCAGCACCATCTGATGAACGATGCTCAGCCCCAATCCCGTGCCGCCGGTCTCCCGGCTGCGGGCCTTGTCCACCCGGTAGAAGCGATCGAAGATGTGGGACTGATCCTCTTTGGGAATGCCGGGGCCGTTGTCCGATACGGTCAGGATCGCATCCCGGCCGGAACGGATCAGCCGCACGCGGATCACCCCGCCCTCCTGGGTGTATTTGCTGGCGTTCTCCATCAGGTTGTACACCACCTGCGTCAGCTTCGCGCAGTCGGCATACATGTCGCAGCGGTCGTTGAGCTGGAGTTTCAGCTCCTGATGACGCTTCTCCATCACCAGAGCCAGGCGGTGCGCCGTGTCGGTGACCACCTGCGCCAGGCTGAAGGTGGTGCGGTTTAAGCGCATGGTCTTGGAATCCATGCTGACCAGGGTCAGCAAATCGCTGATAATCAGATTCAACCGGTCGATTTCCTTGTTGATATCGGTGAGAAACTCAGTGCGCATACCCGCGTCCATGTCGGGCTGATAAATGATGCTTTCCAGAAGAATTTTCATGGTAGCCAGCGGGGTTTTCAGCTCATGGCTGGCGTTGGATACGAACTGATTGCGGCTTTTGTCCAGCATTTCCAGCTTTTCGGACATGGTGTTGAACGTTTCCGAAAGGCGGCGGAGCTCGCCGCTGCCCTTGACCGGCACGCGCACGGACAGGTCGCCGCGTCCCATGCGCTGGATGCTGCGTGTGAGCGATACGATGGGCCGCGTGATCACGCGCGAAAATACCAGCGCAATCACCATGGCCACCCCGGCGGCAATGAGAAAATAGAGGATCATTTTGTCCTGCAGGGTGAACAGCCGCTCCATCGTGCCCTGCATGGGCGAGGTCAGCAGCAGCACCCCGATGGTCTGCCCGTTTTGCACAAGTCCCGCCGTGGAATAGGCTACCCATTCCACTCCCTGGTCGAAGGGGCGGAAAAGACCCAGCACGTCCAGCGCCGCGCTCCTGCTTTCCGTCTGATGGACGCCGTAATCCTCTGTTTTTCCCTCGGAGAGAATGCCGGCCACCTCCGGCAGCTCCATGCGAGAGCCGTTGAGTTCGCTTTGGCTGTCGGCCTGCACCTTTCCGCTCATGTCCAGCACCATCAGGCGCGCGCCCAGCTCGGTTGCGGCGGCTTCCAGCCGCTCCTGCAGCGCCTGCGTCTGGGCCGACAGATACAGCGGGGCCAGCTCCTTGGCAAGCCGGCTGGTGCTCACACGGTCCTGCTGCTTGCGGTCATCGAACAAATAATCGCCCACCAGCCCAATGAGCGAGGTGGCTACCACATAGTAGCTCACCCCCACAATGAGCAGGAAGGCGAAAAGAATCTTCCAGCGGATGGATGTAAACGGCGTGTTAATCCTTATCGGTGAAATAGTAGCCCACTCCCCACTTGGTGAAGATGAATTCCGGCTGGGCGGGGTTGCGCTCGATCTTTTCACGCAGCCTGCGGATATGAACATCCACCGTGCGCGCGTCGCCGGTGTAATCGTACTTCCATACGGTTTCCAGCAGGGCCTCGCGGCTGAACACCTTGCCGCGGTTGTTGACAAATACCTGCAATAGGTCAAACTCCTTGGCCGTCAGCCGCACCTCTTTTCCGCCCAGGGTCACGGAACGGTTGATGGCGTTGATCTCCATGTCGTGCACGCGCACCACCTTGCGGGCCTCGTTTTGCACGTTGCCGGAGGCGCGGCGCATGATGGTCTTGATGCGGGCCTTGACCTCCAGAATATTGAAGGGCTTGGTCATGTAATCGTCCGCGCCATATTCCAGCCCCAGAATCTTGTCGATCTGCTCGCCCTTGGCGGTCAGCATGATGATGGGCACGTTGCTGTGCTCGCGGATGCGCTGGCACACCGTGATGCCGTCGATTTTGGGCAGCATTACATCCAGCAGGATAAAATCAAAATGTCCGGAAAAAAATTTGGTCAGGGCTTCCTCGCCGTCGGCGGCCGAGTCCGTCTCAAACCCCTCTTGTTCGAGCGTATATTTCAAACCTTTTACAATTAGAGGCTCATCATCCACCAAAAGAATCCGCTTGGCCATGGGCTTCTTCCTTTCCATTCCAGTGCTATCTGTAAGCCTAAAAGGCAGTAAATATCAAAGGATGTTTACATTGTATAGCCAGTTATGAAAAAAATCAAGAGCAATTGAAACAAAATCTTCACATTTCGCCGGAAAAAAACGGATGCTTTGACCACACTGCGATCCGTCTGCGCCGACAGGCTTGTCAGCGGGCTGCGCGGCGGCTATAATGATCGCATTGGGAGGAATGTGTGATGCGGGTATTGATTGCGGAGGACGACCGGCGCGTGGCCGGGCTTTTGAAGAACCGGCTCAAGAGCGACCATATTTCCGCCGACGTGTGCTACGACGGACAGGAGGCGCTGGAACTGAGCGGGGTGGTGCACTATGATGTAATCGTGCTGGACATCATGATGCCCAAAATGGATGGTCTGGAGGCCGTACGCCGCATGCGGGAGCGGGGCACGGATACGCCCGTGCTGTTTCTGACCGCGCGCGACGCCATAGAGGACCGTGTGGGCGGCCTGAACGCGGGCGCGGACGATTATCTGGTCAAACCCTTCGCCTATGAGGAACTGCTGGCGCGTATCCACGTGCTGGCACGCCGTCAGAAAGCGACGGGGAATCTGTTTACTCTGGAAGATCTCACTTTGGACGCCAGCCGTCACGTAGCCACGCGAGGGGGGACGGAACTGCATCTGACCAGCCGGGAGTATGCCATTCTGGAATACCTGATCCGCAACACCGGCGTGGTGCTGTCGCGGGACCGTATTTTGGAAAACGTGTGGAGCATGGATTACGAGGGCGCGTCCAACATGGTGGACGTCTACATCCGCAGCCTGCGCAAAAAGGTGGACGATCCCTTTGAAAAGAAGCTGATTCATACCGTTCGCGGCGTGGGATACGTGCTGCGCGCGCAGAAGTGAGGGAAGCGCCATGGGGATCAAGCTGAAAATGACGCTCTGGTATACAATACTGGCGCTGGTCACGGCAGGGCTGATGGGTGGACTGCTCTTTATTGCGGCCCAGCGCAGCGCCTACGAATACTACAGCGATACGCTGTACGCTGCATCCGCCCTGGCGCAGTCCCAGCTGGAATATGAAAGCGGCAACCTGGAAATCGACGACGACCTGGAGGACATCCCGGATGTGCACATTGCGCTCTACACGGAAAGCGGCACGTTGATTTACGGCCGCACGCGCGTGGAGCTGGCCTTTGAGCAGGATGCGGTGCGCCGCGTGTCCTCCGGCGGAATGGAATGGTATGTGCTGGATACGCTGCTCACCTTCGACGGCCGCAGTTCGGTGTGGATGCGCTGCGTCAAGGCGGCGGACTCGGAGGCAGCGGCTTATGTCCTGGTGCTGCGGGCAGCGCTGATCCTGCTTCCGTTAATGATCGGGCTGACGGCGCTGGGCGGATTCCTGATTGCTAGAGGCGCATTCCGTCCCGTGGGCCGCATGGCGGCTACGGCGGAGGCCATCGTAAGCGGCGGAGATCTGGGCCGGCGCGTGGGGCTGCATGGCGGCCGTGATGAGCTCACCCGGCTGTCGCGCACGCTGGACAGCATGCTGGAGCGTCTGGACGAGGCCTTCCGACGCGAGCGGCAATTCACCTCGGATGCGGCGCATGAGCTGCGCACGCCGCTCAATGCCGTGCGCCTGCTGTGTCAGGAGGCCATGGATGAGACGGACCCAGGCCGCCGCGAGTCGCTGATTGCGGAGATCATGGAGCGCATCGATGGGCTGAGCCGGCTGGTGGCGCAGCTGTTGGCGCTGTCACGCATGGACGCGGGGCGTGTCCCGGTGGAGATGCGGGAGGTGGACGTCTCCCGGCTGATGCAGGAGGTGGCGCACGAACTGGAGCCCCTGGCGCAGGATGCGGACATCTCGCTGGAGGCCGAGGTGGAACCCGGCGTGCAGATGAACGCGGACGCGTCGCTGCTGACCCGCCTGGCGGTGAACCTGCTGGGCAATGCCATTCGCTATGGGCGGCACGGCGGGCATGCGTGGCTGAAGCTGACCGATGAGGCGGACGGCGTATGCCTGGCTGTGCGCGACGACGGCGTTGGCATGTCGCCGGAGGAACAGGAGCGCATGTGGGACCGTTTCTGGCGTGCAGACAGCTCGAGAAATTCGGAGGGAACGGGTCTGGGATTGGCGATCGCCCGGTGGATTATCGACCGGCACGGCGGGTCTGCCCAGGTGCGGAGCGCGCCCGGAAAGGGCACGGAAATCCGGGTGGTTTTTCCCCGAAAATAAATTTTGAATTTTCATTTTTCTTTCATCTTGCCTTGCTATACTCTGACCGTGCTCAAGAGAGCGCACAGAAAGGAGCAAATGAAAGATGAAAAAGATGAGTATGATCCTGGCGGTCCTGGCTGCTATGATGATTGCCGGTGGCGCTCTGGCCCTTACCGATACCGAGGCGGAAACCGCCGCCCGCGCCTATGTACCCGCTGAGGCACAGCTGACCCGGTCCGAAATGGACGATGGCATGCATGAGCTTACCTTCCGTGTGGAGGCCACGGGTGAAAAGTACGAGATTCAGGTCAACCCCAACACCGGCGCGGTGGTCAAGATTGAAAGCGAACGCAAGAGCGCTTCCAACGCCCGCTCCACGACGCTGACCGACGAGGCGGTGGCGTCCGCGGTCGAAGCGGCCTATCCCGGGGCCGAAATTATTCGCAAGGATGAGCAGATCGACGACGGCAACCACGAGATCGAAGTGTTCATCGTCACCGACGGGCTCTATGGCAAGGTGGATCTGAACGCCGAGACCGGCACGATTGTGGATCGTGAGCTCTATGTAGGCCAGTACACGGCGGACGGCATGATGACCGAAGAAGCGGCCCGCGCGCAGATCGCCACCCTGAAACCGGGCGCGGAGATCGTCAGGATCAAGCTGGACGAGGATGACGGCCGCTACTTCTGGGAGGGCGACGCCACCCTGAATGGCACCCGGTATGAGTTCTCCATCAACGCTACCACCGGCGACATGGTGGAGTGGGAACGCGACTGATCCGAAATCCCTTTCAAAAGGCATGCAGCACCGTATCCGATCCTTTTCGGATACGGTGCGCCTTTTTTATTTTGGAGACAAAGACGCGGCAGGTAGCAGCGCCGGCCTTCCCGGCATGCGCTCAAATGCGCCGGACGATCGCCCTACAGATTTTTTGGCCGCATGCCGATAACCGGTTGACAGATGAAAAAGTTGTGCTATCATCTTTTTAGTTGATATATCATCTTTCTTGAAAGGGAAGCAGAATGGACGTTACGCAGCGGAGAATCTCCATAATCGCGCGCGGCGTGGGCAGGTTTACCACGCGCACCATGCGCCGCGAGGGCATCGGAGCCTCAGAATTTGATCTCATTCAGGCGGTGCGCTGCCATCCGGGCATTACGCAGGCGGAGGTATGTCAGCGCCTGGAGATTGATAAGGGCGCGGCGGCGCGGCAGTTTGCACGGCTGGAGGCCAAGGGGTATCTCCGGAGGGAAACCAACCCCGCCGACCGGCGCAGCCGCCTGCTCTATGCCACCCATAAGGCAGAGGAACTCAAGAATTCCAAGGCGCATCTGGAAGAGCTGTTCTATGAATGGCTGCTGGAGCCCCTGAACGCGCAGGAACAGGAGGAGCTGGCCCGTCTGCTGGCGGTTCTGGAGCCGCGCTGCCGCGAAGAATGGCGGGCTGGTTTTCCCAACGTAGAGGAGAGACTCGCCGCGGAAAAGGCGCAGGAGCAGGGAGGCAGTCCGGTATGAGGATGATTTTCCGCTACATGAAGGCTTATGCGCGCCGAATTGCCTCTTCCATGACGGTCAAGCTGCTGGGCGCGGTGACGGAGCTGCTGATTCCCTATATTCTGGAACACCTGATCGACGAGGTGGTGCCTTTGGGGCAGATGCGGCAGGTGATTCTCTGGGGCCTTCTGATGGTCGCCACCGCACTGGTCACCCGCCAGCTCAATGTCTGGGCCAACCGCATGGCGATTGACAACGCGCATAACGTGTCCTACGATATCCGTCAGGACCTGTTTACCAGGACGGCCAACCTCTCCGGCGCGCAGTTCGACGCTTTCGGTCTGCCCAGCCTCATCAGCCGCATGACCAGCGACAGCTACAACGTGCAGTCCTGCGTGCAGACCCTGCAAACCCTGTGCGTGCGCGTACCGATGATGCTTCTGGGCGGCATCTGTGTAACGCTGATGATGGACGCGGCGCTCTCGGCCATCCTGTGTGTGATGGTTCCCGTTTTGATCGTGGTCATCCTGTGCGTTTCCCGATATGGCATTCCGCTTTACCGCAAGGTGCAGGAGCGTCTGGACGATGTGGTGCGCGTGATGCGTGAGGATATTTCCGGCATTCGTGTGGTCAAGGCGCTTTCCAAAACCGAATATGAAAGGCGGCGCTTCAGCCTGAGCAATGAAGCCATGACCCGGGCGGATATCAAGGCCAGCACCATCATGGCCATTCCCGGTCCGCTGATGCAGATGTGCCTCAACATCGGCCTTACGCTGGTAGTGTGGCTGGGGGCGGCAAGGGTGGACAGCGGACAGATCAAGCCGGGCGTGATCCTTGCATTCCTGACGTATTTCAACATGGTGCTGCAGGGCGTGATGGGCGTCAACCGCATCTTCATCATGGTCAGCAAGGCCAGCGCGTCGGCCAACCGCATCGCCCGGGTGCTGGAGATCGAGCCGGACCAGCGCGTTCTGGCCCCGGAGGAAGCCCGGACCCCCTCCGGCGACGAGTTCATTCGCTTTGAGCACGTCAATTTCAGCTACGGCGAGGCAACGGAGCATTCTCTGGCCGGCGGAGAACGGGAACAATGCCTCTATGACATCAACTTCGCCCTCAGGCGCGGCGAAAGCCTGGGCATCATCGGCCCCACCGGCTGTGGCAAGAGCACCATCATCAATTTGCTCATGCGCTTTTATGACGTGGAGGACGGCGGCGTGTTCGTGGACGGACGGGATGTGCGCACCTACGAAAAGGACGAGCTGCACCGAAAGTTTGGCGTGGTGTTTCAAAACGATATGGTGTTCTTCAACACCCTGCGGGAAAACATCCGCTTTGGCCGGGATCTGGATGATACCGCGCTGACGCGCGCGGTGGAGGACGCGGTGGCCGCCGAGTACATTGATTCACTGGAGGAAGGGCTGGATTACCGGGCCGACATCAAGGGTGCGAACCTGTCGGGCGGGCAGCGGCAGCGGCTGCTGATTTCCCGCGCCCTGGCGGGAAATCCGGAAATCCTGATTCTGGACGATTCCTCCTCCGCTCTGGATTATAAAACGGACGCGGCTCTGCGCAAGGCGATTTTTGAGCATCACCGCGACTCCACCACCATCATGGTCGCCCAGCGCGTCAGCTCCATCCAGTCCATGACGCACATCCTGGTCATGGATAACGGCCGGTGCATCGGCTATGGAACCCACCAGGAGCTTCTCAAGACCTGCCCCGCCTATCTGGAGATCTATCAGACGCAGATGGGCGCGCTGGCGTAACGCGGAAGGGGGAGAGCGCAATGCCGCCAAGAGGGCTGGGAGCCAAAAAAGAACGGCCCAAGAACGCGAAGGGGACGACGATCCGCATTCTGAAATATGTGATGAACTACCGCTATGTGGTGCTGGCGCTGCTTATGCTGACGGTGATCAGCAACTTGGGCAACCTGCTGGGTCCCACCTTTGCGGGCAAGGCCATCGGCGCGGCCGTGGGCAAGGGACAGGTGGACTTTGACACCGTGGCCTTTTACGCGGGCTGCATGCTGGCGGCCTATCTGCTGGGCAACATCATGTCCTTTCTGGCTACGCAGGGCATGATGCGCATGGGCAGGAGGGTAGCCCGGAAAATGCGGCAGGATGTGTTTGACAAGCTCATGGGCCTGCCGGTGAGCTACTTCGACCGCAATCAGGGCGGCGATATTATCAGCCGCGTCTCCTACGATATCGACGTGGTCACCACCAGCCTTTCCGCCGATTTGATTCAGATTCTGACCAGCGTGATCACGGTGGGCGGTTCGTTTTTGATGATGTGCCTCATCTCACCGGCCATGGTGCTGTGCCTGTGCGTAACGCTGCCGCTGGCGGTGCTGTTTACCCGTTACATGGGCAAAAAAACCCGTCCGCTCTATGCCAGGCGCAGCGCGGCCTACGGCAAGATGAACGGTTATGTGGAGGAAATGTTCTCCGGGCAGAAAACCATCCTCGCTTATGCCTATGAAGAGGATGTCTGCCAGGATTTCAGCGCCATCAACCACGAAGCCGCCAAAGCCTACCGCGACGCGGACGCCCTAGGCATGACCACCGGCCCCACCATCAACATGATCAACAACCTGGGGCTGTCCCTCATCGGCATGGTGGGAGCCGCCCTGTATCTGCTGGGCGGCGTGGGCATGGAGCAGATTTCGTCCTTCGTGCTCTACTCCCGCAAATTTTGCGGCCCGATCAACGAAATCGCCAACATCATCAATGAAATCTATTCCGCGTTGGCCGCGGCGGAGCGGGTTTTTACCCTGCTGGATCAGCCGGAGGAGACGGCGGATGCGCCCGGCGCGCAGGTGCTCACGCACGTGGAGGGCGCCGTGGAGGCCCGGCATGTCAGCTTTGGCTACACGCCGGGCAAGACCGTGCTGCACGATTTGAACCTCCGGGCCGAGCCGGGCCAGACCATTGCCATTGTGGGGCATACGGGCGCGGGCAAAACCACCCTCATCAACCTCCTCATGCGCTTTTACGACGTGGAACGCGGAGAAATTCTGGTAGATGGCCGCGAGGTGCGTCAGGTGACGCGCGATTCCCTGCGCCGCGCCTATGCGATGGTGCTGCAGGATACATGGGTATTTGGCGGCACCATTTTTGACAACATCGCCTACGGCAAGGAGGGCGCCACCATGGAGGAAGTGGTGGCCGCGGCCAAGGCCGCACGCATCCACAGCTACATCATGCGCCTGCCGCAGGGCTATGACACCGTGATCAGCGAGGACGGCGGCAACATCAGCAAGGGACAGAAGCAGTTGCTGACCATCGCCCGCGCCATGCTCTACGACACGCAGATGCTCATTTTGGACGAGGCCACCAGCAACGTGGATACCAACACCGAGCAGAAGGTGCAAAGGGCCATGCAGGACCTGATGAAGGGAAAGACCTCCTTCGTCATTGCGCACCGCCTGTCCACCATCCAGCACGCCGACAGGATTCTGGTGATGGAGCATGGGGATGTGGTGGAGCAGGGCACGCACGAGGAGCTGATGGCCCGGCGCGGAGTGTACTACCGGCTGTACGCCGCGCAGTTTGAATAGCGAAAAGAGATACGCAAAAGCACAGCCGGTTTATCCCGACGGAAAACCGGCTGTGCTTTTTGAATATGTGCCCCGGCTTCAGCCCTGCAGGCTGTCCAGCGAGGCCTGCACCATTTCGCGCGTGGCATAGTTGAGGGGCGAAAAACGGCCCTTCAATGCCTTTTCCAGCTTCTCACGCGCCGCGTCCTTGTTGCCCTCCTCAATATCGTACTGGGCCAGGAAGTAGAGCGTGTCAATCTGCGTGGGCTTGAGCTCGATGGCCTTTTGGAAAAATTCGCGGGCCTTGGCCTTATCGTTGCCCAGGCGGTAATAGGTCTGTCCCAGATTGTCCAGGGTGATGCTGTCCTCGTCGTCGTACTCGTAGGCCTCAGTGTTATAGGCCAGGGCCTTTTCGTAGTCGCCCGCTTCCACGTAAAGGTAGCCAAGGGTTTCATAGATCAGGCCGCTGGGCTGCTTGGCGTGCTGGCGCTCCAGAAGGTCGATGCCCTTTTGCAGTTCGCCCATCTTATAGACGCAGGAAGCATAGTTGACAAACAGCTGGCAGCGGCTGCTTTCGGCCATGGGATATTTCTGGATCTTTACCAGCAGGCCGCGCGCCTCCTGATAGCGCCCGGCGCGGATGAGCAGCACGGTATAGGTCAGAATATAGCGCACGTCCTGAAGCCCTTCATCAATGGCCTCTTTGTACAGACGCATCGCGCCCTCGGTATCGCCCTTGGACAGCTTGGAAGCGGCGCTGCGCGCTTTAAAAACGGTCATGATTCCCATGAGGATGGTTCCTCCTTATCGGTTGATTTGACGCACGCGGCGCAAAGCTTGCGCCGTAAACGCGCATAACGGTATTGTAGCGCAACTTGGCGGGCTTGTACAGCCTCCGAGCGAAAAAGGCCCGGTTCCGACAAAAGAAGCAGCGCCTGGCGCGTGTAGGTAAGCGCCTGAGCGGGATTATGCAGGCGGTGCTCATAGAGCTTGGCCAGCGCCTCGCAGGCGGATACGGGGTCGTCGCCCCGGCGCAGCATGGTTTCGTACAGGCGGATGGCGGCGGTCGCGTCGCCCGCGCGCCGCCGCTCCCGCGCCAGCGCGTGATAGGCCTCGGCGCGCGTGTCGCCGCGGGCGCACAGGCGGTAGCACTTGACCGCCTTGGCCGTATCGCCCCGCTTTTCCAGCGAGCGGGCCAGAGAGAGCAGGTCCTGGCCGCTTTCCACCGTTTCGGGGCAGTCCACCTGTCCGCACAAGAAGCACAGGAGCTGCGCCAGACTTACGATGTCCTGCCGGTTATGCGCAAGGATGCGCTCGATGGGCGCGAAGTCGCCGTCGCGCAGGTAGCGGAAATAGGTTTGCGGCACCTCGGCGCCGGGCAGGTCGTCCTCGCGCTTTACATGCAGAAGCTGCTCCTCCAGATTGGCCAGATTGCAGCGCTTCAAGCGAAGCTTCCACAGCCTGCGCGCGGGGTAGAGCACATCGGCATGCACATCGGGCAGGCGGGCGGAGATGCGGTTCATCACAAAGCGCGAGGCGAGCAGCGGCGCGTCAAAGGTGCGCCCGTTGAACGTACACAGCACGGAAAAGCGCCCCGCCACCGACGAGACCGTGCGCAAAAGCTCGCTCTCCTGCCCGTAATCGCGCATGAGCACCTGCTCCACTGCGAAATCCCTGCCCGTAAAATACCCCATGCCCACCAGAAACGCAACCGTGCCCGCTCCTCCGGCCAGACCCGTGGTTTCGGTGTCCAGAAAGAGGATATCCTCCGGGCGAAGATCCGGCGGAAAGGCAAAGCCGAAGGCGCTTTCCATCACGGCCGGGGTCAGGTGGCGAAGGTCGGTGAAGATGGGCAGCGGGAACGTTGCCTGCGAGCGGTAGCAGCCTTCCTGTGCCCCGCGCGCGGCAGGGGCAGGGCGGCTGGGGGCTGCGTCCAGCATGCGCAGTTTGCTCAGAAGATCCGCCATCAGGCAAGCAGCTCCTTTAGAATGGCAATGGCGTCCGCCTTGCCGTGCTCGCCCACCTGGGAAACGGGCCCAACGCAGCTGGGGCAGCCGGATTCGCACCCGCAGCTCCGGGCAATGTCCAGCGCGTGCTCCAAAAGCAGCTCCTGCATGTGATAGGCCTTTTCGCTCAGCCCCACGCCGCCGGGATAGGTGTCGTAGAGGAACAGGGTGGGCTTGTCGGTGATGGGGGCCTTGACCTGATACACCACGTTGATATCGCGCGGGGCGCACATCAGGTACAGCGGCGCGACGATGGAGAGCAGGTTTGCCACGCCCACCAGCGCGCCCTGCAGCGCGTCGTTGCCATAGCGCCGGATGAGGCTGTCGGGCAAAGTCCACCACACGCCGACGGTGTGCAGGTCGGTCTGGGGCAGGCGCACCTCGCCGAAGCCCACGCTTTCGTGGGTGTCCAGCTTGAACTTCTTGAACATCTTGACGATCGTGCTCACCCGCAATTCGCCCAGGGCCACGTCTCCTCCGCAGGGCAGAGGCTTGTGCTCCAGATCGTCCAGAATGTGCAGGCTTACGTTGAGATCCGCATCGGTGTAGTAATCCACGTCCACGGCGCGGATGTAGGCCTTGCAGGCGGCAAGGTCCAGCTTTTCTACCTGGAACATGCGCGCGTCGTGCATATAGATGGCGTTTTCATGCAACAGCATGGGCACGGTGAAGCGGTCCATCTCGCCCACCACGCGGTGATGGGCGGGGTTGGTGATGTCGATGATGACGAAGTTTTCCGTGCGCGCGCTGCGCAGGCTGATTTCGCCGGAGGGCAGCTCCTCCTCCATCCAGTAATACTTGCCCTCCACATGGCGCAGAATGTTGTTTTCCGTCAGGTATTCGAGGTACTGCGCCGTGTCGGGCAGGCCGCCGAAACGCTCGCCCTCCTCAAAGGGCAGTTCGTAAGCGGCGCATTTGATGTGGGAAAGCACAATGTAGAGGTTATTGGGCTGCACCAGCGCGTGCTCCGGCGAGGCGCGGAAGAAATAGTCGGGGTTCTGGATCACATACTGGTCCAGCGGAGCGGAGGAGGCCACCAGTATGGTCAGCGCCGTGTCCTTGCGCCGTCCGGCGCGGCCCGCCTGCTGCCAGGTGCTGGCGATGGTGCCGGGATAACCGCACAGCACGCACGCCGTGAGGGAGCCGATGTCGATGCCCAGCTCCAGCGCATTGGTGGACACGACCATGTCCACCTCGCCCGCTCGCAGGCCGCGCTCGATTTCGCGGCGCTCGGAGGGCAGATAGCCGCCGCGGTAGCCGCGCACACGGCCGGAAAAGCCGTAGGCGGTACGGGCGCATTCCTTGAGGTGCCGGGTGATGACCTCCACCTGAATCCGGCTTTTGCAAAACACGATGCTGGGAATATCGTTTCGCAAAAGCCCTTCGGCGATGCGCCGGACCTCGTTGACCACGCCGCGGCGGATGCCCAGCTGGCGATTGACCACGGGCGGGTTGTAAAACACGAAATGCCGCTCGCCCATGGGCGAGCCGTTTTCGGTGACGGCGGCGATTTCCCGCCCGGTCAGCTGGGAGGCCAGCTCCACGGGGTTGGCGATGGTGGCGCTGCACAGGATGAAGCGCGGGTGGCTGCCATAAAACGCGCACAGGCGCATCAGGCGGCGAAGCACGTTGGCCAGATGGCTTCCGAACACGCCGCGGTAGGTGTGCAGCTCGTCGATGACGATGTATTCGAGATTTTCAAACAGCTTGACCCATCGGGTATGGTGGGGGAGGATGTTGGCGTGCAGCATGTCCGGGTTGGTGACCACGATGTGGCCCGCCTCCCGGATGGCCTTGCGCGCGGCGGCCTGGGTATCGCCGTCGTAGGTATAGGTTTTGATGTCCACCCCCAGGGCCTCGATCATGTCGTAGAGGCCGCTGACCTGATCGGCCGAGAGCGCCTTGGTGGGAAAGAGGTACAGGGCGCGCGCGTCGTTGTTTTTCAGGATGGCGGATACCACGGGCAGATTGTAGCACAGGGTCTTTCCGCTGGCGGTGGGGGTGACCACCACAAAGTCGCGCCCCTCCTGCGCCAAGCGGAAGCACTCCGCCTGGTGGCAGTACAGCCGGTGGATGCCGCGCGCGCGAAGCACATCGCAAAGGCGCGGGTCCATATCGTCCGGCAGGGGCTCATAGCGGCCCTCCGTGGCGGGCAGGGTGCGCCACTCGGTCACGCAGTCCATAAAGGCGCGGTCGGTCCGCAGGCGGCCGATGAGCTGGTCAAGGTTCATGGAAACAGCTCCTATCCGGGTACAATGGGGAAAGACGATCAGCGGCTGGAGGCCAGTTCAATCAGGTCGCGGAAGCCGTCGGTCATTTCCTCGGCGCCGTCCATCAAGGTCCACATGGCTTCCGCGCCGGGGATGGATTCGATCAGCGCGCGGCTTTCCTCGTAAGGCAGCAGAAAGGCCGTGGTGGAGAGGAAATCGCCCAGGGCGGAATCGGGGTGCAAAATGGTCACCGCGTGCATGTGCGCGGCAGGATAGAGGGTTTCAGGGTCGATCAGGTGGTGGTAGCGCACGCCGTCCACGGTGTAGTAGCGCTGGTAGTCGCCGCTGGTAACCACAGACAGGTCTGTTGCGCCCAGCGTTTCACGGGTGCTGACGCCATCCAGGTCCTCTACGCCCACCACCCAGAAATCGCGTCCGTCCAGCGGCTTGCCCCCGCAGACCACGTTGCCGCCCGCATTGAGCAAAAACGAATCCAGCCCGTTTTCCCTGAGGGTGTCGCTGGTCAGCTGCGCAGCGTAGCCCTTGGCCACCGCGCCCACGTCCAGCGACAGGGCGGGGTCCTCAAAATAGACCGTGCCCGCTTCCTCGTCCAGAATGACCTGATCGTAATCCATGTGCTGCGCTGCCTCCTGCAAGGCGGCTTCATCGGGGAGAACGGTTCCGTCCTCGCGCGCGTCATGCCACAAATCCAGCACGGCTCCCATGGCGGGGTTGAGCACGCCGCCGTAGGCCTGACGCCACTGACGCACGCTGAGAAGCAGGTCCATCAGCTCCGGCTCCGCAGGCACGGGCGCTTCACCCGCCCCCTGATTGACGGCATAGAGGTTGTTGACCCCCTCGTAGGCGTTGTACTTGTCAAAGATGCGGTGGTAGCGCATCATTTCGCTTTCCACCAGTTTGGCGTAGGTTTCAAATTCTGCCTGATCGCGGGCATAGGCGGTGAAAATGATCACCGTATCGAAGCAGCCGAAGAAGGTGTAACGGTACTTCTGACAGGTTTCGGCGCCGCTGGCGGCGCAGGATGCGGTCAGCAGCAGAACGGCAATGAGCATGCAGGCCAGAATGCGTTTCATTCGGGTCACCTCCGGGTCTTAAAAGGGCAGACCCCTGTAGGAAGGTCTGCCCTTGTAGGGAAAACGGGGAACACGGCTTACTTGGCGGCCTCGTAGATGGCGTTCAGGGCCTCAAGGACCGCATTGGTGGTGATGGTGGCGCCGGAAATGGCTTCTACATCGCCGTCGGCGAGGGGCAGGGTCTTATCCACGAACTGAAGCTGGAACATGGGGTCGAGGGCGTTGGCGCCCAGGCCGTCGGTCTCGGCGAACTGATCGTCGCCGATCTTGATGGACTTGATGGTGAGGCCATCGAGCGTGACCTGCACGGCTACGGGGCCGGCAAAGCCCTGCGCGGAGGTAAGCCACACGGTGCCTTCATTGGTCACTTCGATGCCGTCCTCGGGCTCGTCCGTCGCCTCCGGCTCCGTCACATAGATGGCCGTGGGGCCATCCGCGCCGCCGATCACGCCGGTTTCAGCGCTGGCGGCCTCGTAGATGGCATTCAGGGCCTCAAGGACCGCATTGGTGGTGATGGTGGCGCCGGAAATGGCTTCTA
>UQEF01000053.1 GCA_900540045.1 uncultured Eubacteriales bacterium
GCGCGGATGAAACCCGCGCCCCGGCTGCTTTCCTCAGTATCCGAAAATCTCCGTCGCCTGTGCCATGTTCTCTCTCACAGGCACCCCGAAGGGACATCGCTTTTCGCACGCGCCGCATCGCACGCATTCGCTCGCATGATGGCTGAGCGCCCGGTAGTGCTCCCGCACAGTTTCCGGCGTCTCACCCTGCGCGCGCGCCAGGTTGAGAAACTTGGTCACCTCCGCCACGGAAATGCCGCTGGGGCATGGCGCACAATGACCGCAGTACATACAATGCCCCTGCCAGCTGATCCTGGGCAAAGCGGCCAGCGCCGCCGCATAATCCTTCTCCCCGGGCGAGGCAGTCTCATAGGCCAGGGCGTCTTTCAGCTGATCCAGCGTGCGCGCTCCGCACAGGACTGCCGCCACCGCCGGACGCGTAAGCGCGTAGTGCAGGCATTCATACGGCGTCAACGCCTTTCCGGCAGGCGAAAGTGCGGCGCTCAGCAGATCGCCTCCGCCGAAGGCCTTCATCACCGTGATGCCCACGCCCCGCCGTTGGCATGCCTCATAAAGCGCCTCCCGCTCCGGGTCCATATTGACCAGCGGCCCGGCATAGCTCTCCGCCGCCCAGAGACGCTCCACATCCTCGTTGGCAGGCAGCAGATCGTAGCAGGGGTTGACACTGAACATCAGCACATCGATTTTCCCGCTCTCCACCGCCAGCCGCGCCGCCGCGGGGTTGTGGCTGGACAGCCCGACCGCCCGTGCCCGTCCCTCGCGTCTGAGCGCCTGTGCGTAGCGCATCACCTCGCCGCTCTCCACGGCGTTCCAGTCGCTTACCGAATCCACGTAGTGGATCATGGCGATATCCACCCATGAAGTGCCCAGGCGCGCCAGCTGATCCTCAAAGCTCTGACGCACCTCGCCGATATCGCGGGTGCGCTCGTACTGCCCGTCTTTCCAGATCGTGCACAAATGCGCCTGGAGCACAAAGCTGTCCCGCCGGCCGGCCATCGCCTCTCCCAGCGCCGAACGCATTTCCGGATCGGGGGAATACAGGTCGATCAGATTGGCGCCCGAGCGTTCCATCACGTCCAGGAATTCGCGCACTTCCTGCCGGGTTTTGCCGATAAAGCCCTCGCATCCCATGCCGATTTCGCCCACGCGAATGCCGGTCGCGCCCAGTGGCCTGATGTTCATCCTCGTTCCGCCTCCCTTAATTCGCGCGGAAGATCTGAATGCACAGGGTTCCTTCGCCCGTGCTTTCCGCCAGCACGTAGATGGGATATTCGCAATCGTTTCGGAATACCAGATTCAGCGAGTCATTTCCCACCGCCGCATCCTGATGCATGGGCAGATACCGCGCGCAGCCCGGCCCATGCGGCCGGCGCATCAGCACCGTGATGCCCGGCACCTGCCGGATGGCATTGTACAGCGTGCTGCTGCTCTGGCAGGTACCGCCGCCGTAGCCGATCTGGGTTCCGCCGTCGATGAGCACGGGGGCCGGGAAGTACCCATTGTTCTTTTTATAGGGACCGACCTGCGCGTTAAAATCCAGGGTTTCGCCGGGCTGCATCAGGCGGGTCATGGATTCGCAGCTGCGCACGATGTTTTTGCAGCGGCCATCGTTCCCCTCAGCGCCCGTATTGTACTCAAAGAAGCTGCAAAACGCCGCGATGGGGGTTTCATCGCTCATGGGCTCGTCGCCCTGGGCCACCATCACCAGGTCGGTCAGCACGCGCGCGTCGATGTATCCATAGCTGCGCCACACCAGCACCTTGGCAAAACCGTCCACGAAGTCCAAAATGGCGATTTTGCTGCCTGCGCCGGGATGGATATCGTTGATCTCAGCGCTGAGCGACGGTTCGGCGTAGATGTTGGCCGTTTCGGTGAGCGTAGCCACATATTTGGACGTCACCACGCCGTACGGAGGGGTATTCTCCGGGTCCAGCGTCGTCATATTCTCATCCACCCAGGTGCGAATGATATAGCCTACATAGCCGTTATACTCCGCCAGCACGTAGGAGGGATACACCGCGTAGACCGTGATCGTTTCGCCTGCGTCAATCACGCAGACCACGTCGCTTTCGCCGTCCTGCAGGGCGCGCATGCGAATGGCCTTGCCCGAGGCTACAAAGGGCTTGATCTTGGTGGTGTACAGCGGCGTCAGACCCTCGATGCTCGCCGGCTGATCCTCCGCGTCGGCAACGGCCGTTTCATCCTCATCCTCCGTCGCAATACCCTCCACCTCGATACCGGCGGCTTCGGCCTCCTCGGCAGTCATGACGGGGTCCGTTTCCTCCGCCAGCGCGGAAAAAGCTGCTGCCAGCAGGAGCAGGCATGTGCAAAGAGCGATCACGCGTCGATACAGGCTCATCGGCAAAATTCCTTTCAGCTGATATTCTGGGAATCATCTTTCATTATAGCATACCCGTGCGCCCTTGGGCAGGGGAAATCCGGAAATTTACACGTACAGTCCCAGGGAGCCTGCTCCCCCGCGCGGCAACAGGCGCACGCACGTAAAAAAGAAAAATATTTTACGTTATGAATATGATACGATATTTTTGAGTTTGTTTTCGTCAATAGAGGTGCAAGGAGGTGAGGGAACCGCATGAGCCGCATCAAGGGCCCTGATCGGGCTCGAGACCCGAACCATGAACTGGAACGTCTGGTCCTCCAGTACCAGCAGCCGCTTCTTCGCACCTGCTTTCTCTATCTGCGCGACCGGGCGCTGGCAGAGGATGCGGTGCAGGACACCTTCCTCAAGGCCTACAGAAGTTTGGCATCGTTCCGCGGAGAATGCAGCGAAAAGACGTGGCTGATGAAGATCGCCATGAATACCTGCTGCGACCTTCGCCGCGCGCACCGGCTGCGCCGTATCGACCCGCGCCGTATCCCCGAACTGCTGCCGCAGGCGGCGGAGCCCTTCGCACCGGCGGAGGAAGCGCTCGTCACGCAGGTGATGCAGCTGCCGCGCAAACTGCGCGAGGTTATCCTCCTGTATTACTATCAGGACATGACCGTAACAGAAATTGCCGTTTCGCTGGGCATCTCCCAATCGTCGGTATCCGGGAGGCTGAAGCGCGCCAGGGGGAAGCTTCGCACGCTGCTGGAAGGGAGAGATATCTGTTGAATGACCAGGAAATGAAGCGCATTCTCCAGTCCGCAATCGACCACCGGCTTTCCGGGCTTGAGGAAAATCCTTTTCTGGCCCGGCGAATCATCGCTGCTGCGAAAGGAGAACTGCCCATGAAAAAGAAACTATCCGTTTCCCTCATTCTCGTGCTGGTGCTCACACTCACGGTGCTGGGCCTAGCCTACGCGCTGGTGCAGTCGAGGATCGCGGGCGAGCTCTACGGCGATACCGCAGCTCCCAGAGATGTGGCAGAGCGGATTCAGACGCCGGATGAGAGTACGGCCTCTGATCTGGGCGTGCTCGTTCTGGATGAGCTTCTCTACGACGGGAACGCCCTGCACACCGCCTTCACCCTTTCCAATCCAACCGGAGAAACGCTCCTGTACACGGTGGACGGTCTGTATCTCGACGGCTGTTCGCTTACGCGAAGCACGCTGTTCACCGAAGGCGCCGGCACCGCCGGATATCTGCTGGGCGGTACATTGGATGGCCTTGCACTTCCCATGACCATTTCGGCCTACAACGAGGCGGAGGCGCTCTATGAGTTTGACGGACAGGGCAAGTATCTTGGCACGGCGCCGATTCCCCAGGGGGAAGCATCCCTGAGAATCGACATTGCCGTGTGGCGTCCTATCCATTCTCCCCGACTGGTCAATTATGGCGATTACGAGGGCATGAACGTGTCGGAAGCCTCCGACTGCCTTGTGACCGATCAAACCGGCTATGTTTCTCTGGAGCTGTTCCGTCCCGAAGCGTACTGCCTGAACGCCACGGCAGATAAGCCCAGCTCGGAGATCTACGCCCAGACCTACCGGGAGCTGGGCTGGGCCGAGCTTGCCGGACAAATCAGCCTTGAGCTGGATGTGACGCTGGGCCCGGACCAGCTCACCCATGTACGTCCCGTGCATACCGAATATGCGTTTGACAACCTGACGCTGACGATCAGCCGCTTCGATCTGACACACACAGGCGGCCGGATGGAGGGCCGGCTTTCCGGCGAAGGCGCCGAAACGTTCCTCAGGCAGGGATTCATCCTCGCCGACCCTGACGGGCAGCGCGTGCTCAGCAATGTCCTGACCTGGGATCAGGAAGGCGCGCAGGACTTTTCCTTTTGTCTTTCACTCGTTCCTGTCGCGGGCGAGCTGCCACGGCGTGTCTATCTGGCTCCGTTTTTGGCGCACGATCCTCATTGGGATGAAGCCTCCCCATCCTATGATCCTGATGTGGAAAAGCCGGAAGGCGTAGTTGGCGCCTATCAGCTGGACTTCGCCCACGCCCTGTGCATAGCGCTGAAAAAAAGCAGCTGACGTCCCTTCGGTGCAGCAGAAACGCAGGCTCTTTGGAGCCTGCATTTCTGCGTATTTAATTGATTTTCACCCAACGGCATCCGGCGCCATATATCGCGCTGCCTGCTTCTTGGCTTACTCCCTGGTAGAATAATTGGGGCTTTCCTTGGTAATGGAAATATCGTGCGGATGGCTTTCCTTCAGGCCCGCTCCGGTGATGCGGATAAACTGCCCCTCCCTGCGCAGGTGCTCGATGGTCGGCGTGCCGCAGTAACCCATGCTGGAGCGCAGGCCGCCCACCAGCTGATAGACCGTATCGGCCAGCGGTCCCTTATAAGGCACGCGACCCTCCACGCCTTCAGGCACCAGCTTCTTGTCGGGCTCCTGGAAATAGCGGTCGCTGGAGCCGTGGGCCTGTGCCATGGCGCCCAGGCTGCCCATGCCGCGGTACACCTTGAAGCTGCGGCCCTGATAGATTTCCATATCTCCAGGGCTCTCGTCCACACCGGCAAAGAGGCTGCCGATCATGACGGCGCTCGCGCCGCCCGCGATGGCCTTGGGAATGTCGCCGGAATACTTGATGCCGCCATCGGCGATCACGGTTACGCCATACTTGTCCGCTTCTTTTGCACAGTCGCTGATCGCGGTGAGCTGCGGTACACCGATACCTGCGATCACCCGCGTGGTGCAGATGGAGCCGGGTCCAATGCCCACCTTGATACAGCTCGCGCCCGCTTCAATAAGGGCGCGGGTGCCCTCGGCCGTGGCGACGTTACCCGCGATGATGCACAGGTCCGGGAAAGCGGCGCGCAGCTCGCGGACCTTGTTGATCACTTCGATGTTGTGGGCGTGCGCCGAGTCGATGGAAATCACATCCACCTTGGCATTGACCAGCGCCTCCACGCGCAGCATGCTGTCCTTGGTGATGCCCACCGCCGCGCCGCACAGCAGGCGGCCCTTCTGGTCCTTGGCGGAGTTGGGATACTTGGTGCTCTTTTCGATGTCCTTGATGGTGATCAGACCGCACAGCTCAAACTGATCGTTGACGATGGGCAGCTTTTCGATGCGGTGCGCAGCCAGAATCTTTTTGGCCTTCTCCAGCGTGGTCCCCACGGGCGCGGTGATCAGGTTTTCGGAGGTCATGACCTCTTCGATGCGCCGGCTGTCGTCAGTTTCAAAGCGCAGGTCGCGGTTGGTCAGAATGCCCACGAGCTTCTTGCCCCGGGTAATGGGCACGCCGGAAATGCGGTACTTGGCCATCAGGGCCTCCGCATCGCGAATCAGGTGATCGGGCGAGAGGAAGAACGGATCGGTGATCACGCCATGCTCGCTGCGCTTGACCTTGTCCACCTGCGTAGCCTGCTCATCAATGGTCATGTTTTTGTGAATGATGCCCAGACCGCCCTCACGCGCCATGGCAATGGCCAGCCGCGCGTCGGTCACGGTATCCATGGCCGCGCTCAACAGAGGGACGTTGAGCTTGATGGTTGGGGTCAGCATGGTCGAGGTATCCACATCCCGCGGAAGCACGCTGCTTGCACGGGGCACCAGGAGCACGTCGTCAAATGTAAGGCCTGTGCGAATGTTCTCCTCCAGCATCGAACTTACCCACCCTTTCGTTATCATTAAGGATTGTGGCTATTTTACCAGCGCATGCCGGGAATGTCAACGCTTCGCGCGGCCTATGCCGGGTTTGATGCGCGATTGAGCGGTTTTCATTGAACTTTTCCGGCATGTGATGTATAATGTCGTTATAGAACTTGAACATAACAAACCTTCGGAGGTGTTTTTATATGGACCCCATCATCACTATTGGACGCGAGTATGGCAGCGGCGGGCGTGAAATTGGCAAGCTGGTAGCCGACAAACTGGGTGTTCCCTTCTATGATAAAGAAATCCTGACCCGTGCGGCGGAAGAAAGCGGTCTTTGTCACGAGCTTTTGGAGCGTCACGACGAAAAAAACACCGTCAGCGGCATGCTGGCGGGCAGCGCGGGCGCGGGCCTGCATGTGGGTGCGGGCGGCATGGGCCTGCAGATGCCGCTGAACCAGCGGGTGTTTTTGGCCCAGTTTGACGCCATCACCAAAATTGCCGCGGAAGGTCCGGGCGTAATCGTGGGCCGGTGCGCGGACTATGTGCTCAAGGACCGTCCGGGAGTGACGCATATTTTTATCTATGCGTCGGAAGAGCGGCGCATCGCGCGCATCATGCGTGTGGAAAAGGTGGACCGCGAGCATGCCCGAGAGCTGATCCGCAAGACGGACCGGCAGCGCCGCAGCTATTACAACTTCTTTGCCGACGGCAACTGGGGCATGCGCAGCAATTACGACCTGATGCTCCGCACGGACGGCCGCCGGCCGGAGGATGTGGCGGATATCATCATCGCCTTTGCCAAAATGCGCGCCGATGGATAAAGTCCGGCAAAAACCAGGGAGCCGGAAGCGTTTTGCTCAGCGCAGAACGCTCCCGGCTTTTGCCTTATCTGCCATCATCCGGCCAGGCTTCCTTCCTCCTCGTTGACGCCTTCCTCCTCCGGCGCCGTGCCGTCGGGCGTGGCCTGTGGCTCCGGCGTTGCGGCCAGGGTGTTTTCAAAGGTGAGGGTCGCCACGTTATCCGCACGCGTGCAGTTAAGGGTATAGACCCCCACCTGCGTGGCATAGGTTCCCTCGCCCGCAAGCAATCCGTCATTGACCGCGGTGACCAGCCCATAGCGCACCGCAGGGTCGGCCGCGGTGTGCATGGCCATGAGCAGCGCGTAGCTGTGATAGCCCGACGTGACAAAATCATTGTACTCGGATGTGCCATAGGACATGCCCGCCGGAGCCGTGAGCACGATCTCACACCTTTCAATGATCTGATTGCTCTGGTCCAGCCGGATGGTCACACGCAGCACATCGCCCAGCAGCTCGTACATGCGGTGCCCTCCGTCGGCGTTGGCCTCGCCCTTGGCCAGAACCAGCGGCAGCAGGTGGCGGCCGGTGTTCTGGTTGATAAAGTCCAGATTGTCGGCATAGCACAATTCAAAGTCCTCATACCCGCGGCCGGAGATGGTTGCCGCCATCCCGGCTGGCAGGCACGTGAGAATCAGAAGCAGGCAGCAGCAGAAAATCAGCAGTTTGCGCAATTCGGTTCCTCCATGATTTCGCGGGCAAGGGCGCATTGGACTCTTACCAGCGGTTTTTGACCTTTTCAGCAAAACCGCGCAGGCCACGGATGGTCAGCGCCGTCCCATCATCCAGCACAGCCGTGCCGTCGAAGCGACCAAACACCTGATGCTGGTTGCTTTCCAGCACCACCGCGCCCGTGTAAGCGGCGCGGTCCAGAATGGGCGTAAAGGTCAGATCCAGGCGGCCCAGGTTGTCCGTTACGTGCCAGGGCGCCAGCGGGTCGTCTTTGCCCTCGGCATCTTTGGGAATGCCGAAATCCACCTGATCCAGCTTGTGGGCAACGCCGTCATACAGGAGCATGTTCTCCGTGGCGGCACGGGTATCGCCAAAGCCGTAGCCCAGGTTCATCCCGAACGGCACACCGCCCACATAGCCGCTGGCGCTGCCCCAGTACCAGGTGTTTTGATAGGTCCACACGCCCCGGCCCCAGTCCAGCACCGCCATAGCCGTCTCGGGGTCAAACCGGCGGGTTTCCCCGTCAAAGACCACCTCGCCCGCTGCGCGCAGGCAGTTGATCTTCTGGTTGTAGTAAAAGGCGCGCGGATGTCCGGCAAAGGGCGTGGCGATCACCATGCTGTCCCGCGGCGCGCCGGTGAGCGTGACACGCGCGGTCAGGGGCTTGTGCTCCCGGAAGTCATCCACCCGCACAATCAGCTCCCGGCGCATGCCGTCGTTGTCAAAGCGCAGGGCATATCCGGGGCGCTCCACGGCGACACTTCCCTGACCGCTGGCAGGCGGCAGGCCCGTTCGGCCCAGAGGCATCAGGCGCATGAAGCTGCGCGTGTGCTGCCAGCGGGTGCCCAAGTCAATCAGGCTGACGCTTTCCAGACCCATGTAGCTATTGTCGGCAATGGTCAGCGCCAGCACCGTATCGCCGCCAATGATGCAGTAGTAATCCCATTCCTTGATGCGCAGCCCGCACGCGCGGATTGCGGCGCGATCGTAGCGCCTGACCAGCGAGGTGGCGTAGCCTGCCTCAACGAGCGCGCCGCGTGCATCCAGCAGCGGGCCGGGGGAAAGAAGCGTTTGATTGATCGGGGCCATGGGCGCCTCCCTTTACCGCACGCCAAAGCGATAGATGGTCAGGGTATCGTAGGTATCCTGCGGCCTGAGCACGACGCTGGGGAAATGCGGATGATGAATGGCATCCGGATAGTGCTGCGTTTCCAGGCACACGCCGGCATATGGGCCGTAATGCACACCATTCTTGCCATCGTTGTCCAGATGGTTGCCTGTATAGCACTGCACGCCCGGCTGATCGGTGATCACGTCCATGACGCGGCCGGTCTTGGGGGAATAGAGCGTGGCAATCACCTTGGTTTCACGGTCGCGGCCCGCGCAGAAGTTGAAGTCCACGCCTTTTGCCATGGTCATGCCGGGGCATTCGGGCATTTTGTCCAGCACATCCCCGATGCGGGTGGGAGAGGTAAAGTTGTAGGGCACCTCGCTGACCGGCAGCAGCCGCCCGGTAGGGATCAGGCCCTCGCCCACCTCGGTGACCAGATCGGCATTGATTTGCATCTCCAGGTCGCGCACGCTCCCGCTGGCATGGCCGTCCAGGTTGAAATAGGCGTGATTGGTCAGGCTGCACAGGGTAGTCTTGTCGGTGCCGGCCTGATAGTGGATGCCCAGCTCGTTGTGGTCGGTGAAGGTATAGATCACCTTTACTTTCAGCGTACCGGGGAAGCCCTGGTCGCCATCCTGGCTGGTCAGCGTCAGCTCCAGCGCGTCGCCGCCCTCCGCCAGGACCGGCCTTGCCTGCCACATGCGCAGGCCGAAGCCCATGCCGCCGTGCAGACAGTTGCCGTTGTTGTTTTTGGGCAGCGTATAGGTCCGGCCCTCCAGCTCGAAGGACGCGCCGCGGATGCGGTTGCCCACCCGGCCGATGAGCATGCCCATGCTGCCGCTGCGGTCCCGTGCATACACATCGATGTCGTCAAAGCTCAGGTTTACATCGTCCAGCTTTCCGTCCCGGTCCGGAACCAGAATGCGCGTGACGATTCCGCCAAAATCCAGCATGGATACGCTGGCCCCGTCCCGGTTGGTCATGGTATATTCCGTTACCTTCTCGCCGTCGGGCGTGACGCCGAACGGGTGCTGTGAAATGCTCATGAAAGGAGCCTCCTTTTGTTGATTCATCTCTGCCGGGTCCCAGATATCCTCATTGTAGCCCATCTGCCACAGAGGGTCAAGGACAAGCGCAACAATTTACGTCCCGCCATCCATAATTTCCATGCGCGCCCGGCGCGTCAGCCTGGCGAATACCAGGTCGTAGGACGCATCGCACAGGCGCAGGATGCGCTCTCGCTCCACCCCGCCGTCCAGACGGATGGAAATCCAGGTGCGCTTGTCCGTATAGAAACCCGGCAGAATGTCCGGGCAGGCGGCGCGCAGCAGCTCGGATTCCAGCGGGTCGCATTTGAGCGTAAGCAGCGGATGCCCCGCATATTCCCTCGCATAAACAGGACCGGGAAGGCAGATGGCGGCGTAAAGCCTCTGCGCGATCCGATAGCGGTCCCAGCCCCACTCGGGCTTGTAATCCCAGACGGTTCCGGGTTTTTGGCGCAGGTATCCGTCCAGCCAGGCAAAATCGCTCATGCTTTCTCCGCCTCCCTTGCTGCCGCCATTATAGCCGTAGGATGGAAAAAAGTCAAAGTCCCGCGCCTGTCCGTCCGCGCTCCAACCCCTTCGTCAATCGTTTTTGGTACGCTATCATAAGGACATCCGCATAGGATACAAAGGAGGCCGCACTTATGCGTCTTACGTTGGAATGTTACATCCTGCTGTTCTTCACGGGCGCCTTTCTGGGCTGGGTGATGGAGGTGGTCTGTAAGCTGATTCAGTTTGGCCGCTTCATCAACCGGGGATTCCTGATCGGCCCCTACTGCCCTATCTACGGCTTTGGGGCGGTGCTGGTCACGGCGCTGCTCACGCCGTTTTCCGCCAGCCCGCCGGCCGTGTTCGTGCTCGCCATGGCCGTGTGCGGCACGTTGGAATACCTCACCAGCTATGCCATGGAAAAACTGTTCCACGCCCGTTGGTGGGATTACAGCCACCGCCGCTTCAACCTCAACGGCCGCGTCTGCGCGGGCACGCTGATTCCCTTCGGACTGATGGGTCTTGGCATGGTATATGTGGCCCGGCCGGTGCTGTTCGGACTCTATCTGCGCCTGCCGCAGGCGTGGATGGACGGCCTGTGCCTGGGACTGTGTGCGCTGCTTTTGGGGGATACCGTGCTTTCGGCCACCATCCTGGGCAAAATTCGCAAGACTGCGGAGCACTGCGAGGGCGACAGCACCGAAGCCCTCACCCAGAGCGTGCGCGAAGCGCTCATCCGACAGGGCATGCTGGCGCGCCGCGCGCTTCGCGCCTTCCCCTACGCACGGCTGTATAACCGCCGTCTGCTGGCGGATATCAGGGCCAGGCGGGCTCAGCTTTCCCGCGATCTCAAAGCCCGGCGTCAGGCGTTTCGCGATGATCTGGACCGCCGGGAAGCCCGCCTGCGCGAAGAGCTTGAAACCCTGCGCAACCAGCGCCGCCATGGCGCATAACCCCGGCACCGGGCAATGGGCCTTTCAGGCGCATCTATATTTTCCACAAAAGAAAATTCGTTTTTCCTCTTGCAATTCCCGCTGATTTGGTGTATAACAGACCCAACCGGTCAAAATATCGCCAATAGGGCAAAAAACGTCCCACTAGACCGAAAGCCCGGCAAATCAAACAGGGAGGATGCTATCACATGGAGGAACGCGTATATAATTTTTCCGCAGGTCCCGCGATGATCGCCGAAAGCGTGCTCAAAAAGGCTGCTGATGAACTGGTTTGTTATCCCGGACGCGGCATGAGCGTGATGGAGATGAGCCACCGCAGCGGCATGTACATCGAAATCTTCGACCGCACCAAAGCGCTCCTCAAGGAGCTGATGAATGTGCCGGACGATTATGAAATCCTGTTTTTGCAGGGCGGCGCGACGCTTCAGTTCAGCGCCGTACCGCTGAACCTGCTCTCCACCGGCAAGGCCGATTATGTGGACAGCGGCAACTTTGCCCACCTGGCCGCCGAGGAAGCCAAGAAATACGCGGACGTGCACATTGCCGCTTCCTCCCGTGAGGATACCTACACCTATGTGCCCGATACCTTCGACTGGCGCCCGGACGCGGACTACGCCTACATCACCACCAACAATACCATCTACGGCACCCGCTATACCGCTATCCCCGATACCGGCAATGTGCCGCTGGTGGCCGACATGAGCTCCAACATCCTCTCCGAGCCCTTCGACGTGACGAAGTTCGGCGTGATCTTCGCCGGCGCGCAGAAGAACATCGGCCCCGCGGGCCTGTGCATCGTGATCGTGCGCCGCGACCTGATGGGACATGAGGACCCCAAATGTCCCAAGCTGATGAGCTGGGCGCTGGAAAGCAAGAACGACAGCATGCTCAACACCCCCAACACGTATGGCATCTACATGGCGGGCCTGGGCTTTGAGTGGCTCAAGGGCCTGGGCGGCGTTAACGCCATCTATGAGCAGAACAAGTACAAAGCGGGGCTTCTCTACGACTTCCTGGACCAGAGCGCGCTGTTCAAGGCGCCCGCTCGCAGGGACTGCCGCTCGCTGATGAACGTGACCTTTGTCACCGGCGACGCCGACAAGGACGCGGCCTTCGTCAAGTATGCCGCCAAGAACGGCCTGGTCAACCTCAAGGGCCACCGCAGCGTGGGCGGCATGCGCGCCAGCATCTACAACGCCATGCCGGTAGAGGGCGTGAAGAAGCTGGTCGAAGTGATGAAGGCCTTTGAGAAGGAGAATGCATGATGTATAAGATTCAGACGCTCAACAATATTTCCGACGTCATCCATCAGAGCCTGACCGCCGAGCGCTATCTCATTGCCAAGGAGGAGCCCGTGCCGGACGGCATTCTGGTTCGCTCCGCCTCCATGCATGACATGGACCTGCCCGAGAGCCTCCTGGCCATCGCGCGCGCGGGCGCGGGCACCAACAACATCCCCATCGACGAGTGCACCAGGCGCGGCATCGTGGTCTTCAACACCCCCGGCGCCAACGCCAACGCCGTGGCCGAGCTGGTCATCTGCGGCCTGATGCTGGGCAGCCGCAACGTGGCCGGCGGCATCGACTGGGCGCGCACTCTGGACGGACAGGGCGCGGAGGTCGCCAAGCTGGTGGAAAAGGGCAAGGCCCAGTTCGCCGGGCCCGAAGTCCGCGGAAAGACGCTGGGCGTGATCGGTCTGGGCGCCATCGGCGCCATCGTGGCCAACGCCGCCGCGCAGGGCCTGGGCATGAACGTCATCGGTTACGACCCCTTCATCAGCGTGGAAAGCGCCTGGTCGCTCAGCCGCGCCATCAAGCGTTCCTCCTCCGTGGATGAGATCTACCGCACCGCGGATTACATCACCGTGCACGTACCCCTCACCGACGCTACCCGCGGCATGCTCGGCGAAAGCGCAATCGCCCAGATGAAAGACGGCGTGCACCTGCTCAACTTCAGCCGCGCCGAGCTCGCCGACGCCGAATCGCTGGCCGCCGCGCTGGAAAGCGGCAAGGTTGCCAGCTATGTGACCGACTTCCCCACCCAGGACGTGCTCAGGATGAAGAATGCAGTCGCCATTCCGCACCTGGGCGCCTCCACGCCCGAAAGCGAGGTCAACTGCGCCGACATGGCCGCCCGCGAGCTGCGCGACTATCTGGAGGATGGCCAGATCCGCAATTCCGTCAATTTCCCGGAGATCCTCCTGGGCCACAGCGAGGGCGTGCGCGTGCTCATCATCCACGAAAACGAACCCGGCATGGTGTCCGCCATCTCCGCCGCCATCGGCGCGCGCAAGATCAACATCAACAACATGCTCAACAAAAGCCGCCGCGACATGGCCGTGACCGTGCTGGAACTGGACCGCGAGCCCGACGACATGCTTCAGACCCAGCTTAAAGCCCTTCCCGGCGTCATTCGCCTGCGGCTGCCGGCACGGGGCTGAAGCACGCGCCACTTCCCACAAAATCATAAGGAAGAAAACCCGTTTCATCTGGTTTTCTTCCTTTTTTGTGGTCTCCTCACAAAAGATGTGCCGCGGATTCTCCAAAAAAATGCTTTTGACCCCTTGACAAGCACCTGCATAATATGCATAATACATGCATAAACATTCAAGGAGGCAATTGCTATGGCACCCAAGGCCAAGAAGGATATTAAAAAAGTTGTGCTCGCATATTCCGGCGGGCTGGACACCTCCATCATCATCCCCTGGCTCAAGGAGAACTATAACAACTGCGAAGTGATCGCCGTCTCCGGCGACGTAGGCCAGGGCACGGAGCTGGACGGACTGGAGGAAAAAGCCCTCAAAACCGGCGCCAGCAAGCTCTATGTGGAGGACCTGAAGAAAGAATTTATCACCGACTACATCTACCCCACCATGCAGACGGGTGCGGTGTACGAGGGCGAATACCTGCTTGGCACCAGCTTTGCGCGGCCCATCATCGCCAAGCGCATCGTGGAGATCGCCAAAAAGGAGGGCGCGGACGCCATTTGCCACGGCTGCACCGGCAAAGGCAATGACCAGGTCCGCTTCGAGCTGACCATCAAGGCCTTTGCGCCCGAGCTGACCATCATCGCCCCGTGGCGTGAGTGGGACATCAAGAGCCGTGAAGAGGAAATCGAGTATGCCGAAAAGCATAACGTTCCTCTCAAAATCAACCGCGAGACCAACTACTCCAAGGACAAGAACCTCTGGCACCTGAGCCACGAGGGCCTGGACCTGGAGGACCCGGCCAACGAGCCGCAGTACAACAAGCCCGGCTTCCTGGAAATGGGCGTCAGCCCTGAGATGGCCCCCGATAAGCCCACCTATGTGACCCTTTCGTTTGAAAAGGGCATCCCCGTAGCGGTTGACGGAAAGCAGCTCGATCCCGTCGCCATGATGGAATACCTCAACAAGCTGGGCGGCGAAAACGGCGTAGGCCTGTGCGACCTGGTGGAAAACCGCCTCGTGGGCATGAAGAGCCGCGGCGTGTACGAAACCCCCGGCGGCACCATCCTCTACCGCGCGCATCAGGTGCTGGAGACCCTCTGCCTGGACCGCGATACCCAGCACTACAAGGAGCTGGTCGCCAACCGCTATGCCGAGCTGGTTTACTTCGGCCAGTGGTTCACCCCGCTGCGTGAGGCGCTCGCCGCCTTTGTGACCGAAACGCAAAAGACCGTGACCGGCGAAGTCAAGCTCAAGCTCTACAAGGGCAACATCATCAATGCCGGCGTCACTTCTCCCTATTCGCTCTACAGCGAGGAGATCGCCACCTTCGGTGAGGACCATGTCTACGATCAGAAGGACGCTGCCGGCTTCATCAACCTCTTTGGCCTGCCCATCGCCGCGCGGGCAATGCTTCTGAAGGGAAAGCTGTAAGCCATGTTCACCGTATTCATTGACGGCGACCAGGGAACCACGGGGCTGCGGGTGCGGGAGCGCCTCGCCGGGCGGAAGGACATCACGCTTCTCTCTCTCCCGGAGGAAAAGCGCAAGGACCTTGACGCCCGCGCCGCCATGGCCCGCCGGGCCGATGCTACCATCCTCTGCCTGCCCGACGCCGCCAGCCGCGAGCTGGTGGCCGCCCTGGGCGAGTCGGAAGGCGTGATTCTGGACGCCTCCACCGCCCACCGCACGGACCCGCGTTTTACCTACGGCTTTCCGGAACTGGGCGCGGCGCAGGCGCAGGCCGTGAAAAGCGCGCGGCGCATCGCCGTGCCGGGCTGCCACGCCAGCGGCTGCATCGCGCTGGTGAAGCCGCTCGTGGATGCCGGCCTGCTTCTGCCCGACGCGCCGCTGTCGCTTTTGTCGTTCACAGGCTATTCCGGCGGCGGCAAGCGCATGATCGCCGATTACGAGGCGCCGGACCGGCCCGCTGCCCTGCATGCGCCCCGGCCCTACGCCGTGGGCCAAAGTCACAAGCACCTTCCCGAAATCATGCATGTGTGCGGCCTTGCGCGGCCGCCGGTGTTCCAGCCGGTGGTAATGGACGTGTTCAGCGGCATGCTGGTCAGCCTCCCGCTCACGGAGGGTATCCTGTCCCGCAAGGCATCCATTGCCGAGGTCAGCGATTCCTACCGTGCGTTTTTCAAGGGCGCGGTGCTGGTGCACGTGCTGGAGGACAACCCCGAAGCCGTCATCGACAGCGTGGCCCTCAGCGGCAGCGACCGCATGGAGCTGTTTGTCACCGGCAACGACAACCGCATGATCGCCTACGCGCGCTTTGACAACCTGGGCAAGGGCGCCTGCGGAGCGGCCATCGAATGTCTCAACCTGGTCCTGGGCGCGCCGCCCCTTACGGGGCTGGCACTTTGACGGGCGGGCTTTGTCCCGTCCGCTTTTTAAGCAATCTGGAAGGGGGATCATCATGTCAGAAATCACCTTCATCGCCGGCGGCGCGACAGCCGCGCAGGGCTTCTCCGCCACGGGCGAGCATATGGGCATCCGGCGCAACCGCACCCGGCGCGACGTGGCCCTGATCGTCAGCGAAGTACCCGCCAGCGCAGCCTGCGTCTATACGCAGAATCTGGTCAAGGGCGCGCCTATTCTCGTTACGCAGAAACACGTGGAAAACGGCATCGCGCAGGCCGTCATCTGTAACAGCGGCAACGCCAACACCTGTAACGCCAACGGCGTCGAAATCGCCGAGGGCATGTGCGCGCTGGTGGAAAAATACATCGGCGTGAAAGCCGAGGACGTGATCGTGGCCTCCACGGGCGTCATCGGCCAGCCCATGACGCTGGAGCCCTTCCGGAAAAACTTCGGCAAGCTGGCCGATTCGCTGGAGGATACGCCCGCCGGCGGCACCCGCGCGGCCGAGGCCATCATGACCACCGACACCGTCTCCAAGGAGGTCGCCGTGCGCTTCCCCCTGGGCGGCAAAATGTGCAAGCTGGGCGGCATCTCCAAGGGCAGCGGCATGATCGCGCCCAACATGGCCACCATGCTGTGCTTCCTGACCACCGACGCGGCCATCTCCTCCGTGGCGCTCAAGCGCGCGCTGACCACCGTGACGGCCGATACCTTCAACATGCTCAGCGTGGACGGCGACACCTCCACCAACGACATGGTCTCCATCCTGGCCAACGGCATGGCGGGCAACGCCCCCATCGAGGCCTGCATGGGCACGGATTACGAGGCGTTCGTCGCGGCGCTCTACAAGGTGTGCGAGAAGCTGTGCGCCATCATGGCCAAGGACGGCGAGGGCGCGACCAAGCTGCTCGCCTGCGAGGTGACGGGCGCCAAGAGCACCGCCGCTGCCAAGCTGGTCGCCAAGGCGGTCATCAAGAGCACCCTGCTCAAGGCCGCCATCTTCGGCGCCGACGCCAACTGGGGCCGCGTGCTGTGCGCCATCGGCTATGCCGGGGCGGACGTGGATGTAAGCAAGGTAGACGTGAACTTCCGCTCCAACCGGGGTCTGATTCCCGTTTGCCGCGGCGGCGCGGGCGTGGCTTTCAGCGAGGAGACCGCCAAGGAGATCCTCATGGATGACGAGATCACCGTCCAGGTGGCTCTCAACAGCGGCAGCGCCACGGCCAAAGCCTGGGGCTGCGACCTCACCTATGACTACGTCAAGATCAACGGCGACTACCGCACCTGATGCATAAGGAGAAAGCCATGACCATCGACCAGCGGGCGGAGGTCCTGATTCAGGCCCTCCCCTATATCAAAGCCTATAACCAGAAGATCGTTGTCATCAAATACGGTGGAAATGCCATGATCAACGAGGACCTCAAGCGCGCCGTGATGGGCGATCTGCTGCTGCTCACGCTCGTGGGCGTAAAGGTGGTGCTGGTGCACGGCGGAGGCCCGGAGATTACCGACCTGCTAAAGCGCCTGGGCAAGGAGTCCGAGTTTATCAACGGCCTGCGCGTGACCGACCGCGAAGCCGCCGACATCGTACAGATGGTGCTGGCCGGCAAGGTGGGCAAGGGCCTGGTGGGCTATATCCAGTCCATGGGCGGCAAGGCCATCGGTCTGTGCGGCATGGACGGCCACATGATTGAGGCCCGCAAGCTCGACGATGTGCACGGCTATGTTGGCGAGATCGTAAACGTCAACACCCGGTCCATTCTTGACGTGCTGGAGAAGGGCTATATTCCCGTCATCTCCACCGTGGGCTGCGACAACGATGGCAACCCCTACAACATCAACGCCGATACTGCCGCCGCGCGCATCGCCGCCAGCCTGGGCGCGGAGAGTCTGATCTCCATGACCGACATCCGCGGCATCCTGCGCGACCCGGCCGACGAAAGCACCCTCATTCCCGCCATTCAGGTCAGCGAGGCCCCGCAGCTCATCCGCGAGGGCATCATCTCCGGCGGCATGATCCCCAAGATCGAATGCTGCATCGAGGCCATCCGCCGGGGCGTAAAAAAGGTGTTCATCATCGACGGCCGCGTGCCGCACGCCATTTTGATCGAGTGCCTGACCGACGAAGGCGTAGGCACCATGTTTTACTGAAGCCAAAGGAGGCTTTTGCGCATGACCGATATTCAGGCTCTGGACAGCCGGTACGTGGCCCATACCTATGCCCGCGCGCCCGTGACCTTTGTCAGGGGCGAGGGCTGCCGCCTGTATGACGAGGCGGGCAAGGCCTACATCGACATGGGCAGCGGCATCGCCGTGAACGCCCTGGGCTACGGGGACGAGGGCTGGGTCGCGGCGGTGAGCGCGCAGGCCAGGCAGCTCGCCCATGCCAGCAACCTCTACCACACCGCGCCGCAGGCGCTTCTGGCTCAGCGCCTGTGCGAACGCACGGGCCTGAAGCGCGTGTTCTTCGGCAACTCCGGCGCGGAAGCCAACGAGTGCGCCATCAAGGCCGCGCGTCGCTACAGCGCCCTCAAGCACGGTGAAAACGTGCGCCCCGTCATCCTCACGCTGGAAAACAGCTTCCACGGCCGCACCCTCGCCACGCTGGCGGCCACGGGGCAGGATGCGTTCCATCATGATTTCGGGCCCTTCCCGGAGGGATTCCGGCATGTGCCCGCCAACGACGCAGACGCGCTGAAGGCGGCGCTGGACGTGGGCGACGTATGCGCCCTGCTGATCGAAACCATTCAGGGCGAGGGCGGCGTGAACTGCCTGACGGAGGAATACATCCGTGCCGCACGCGAGATGACCGAAGCGCGCGACATCCTGCTGATGATCGACGAGGTGCAGACCGGCAACGGGCGCACCGGCAAATTGTACAGCTATCAGCATTTCGGGATTCAGCCGGATGTGGTCTCCACCGCCAAGGGTCTGGCGGGCGGACTGCCGATGGGTGCGTGCCTGCTTAGCGAAAAGGCCGCCGATGTGCTCACCCCCGGCACGCATGGCTCCACCTTCGGCGGCAACCCCGTCTGCGCTGCGGCGGCCCTGTATGTGCAGGACCGGCTGACCGATGAACTCATGGCCGAGGTGGCCCAAAAGGGCGAGTGGGTGCGGGCAGAACTTACGCAGCTTCCCGGTGTAACCGTTTCCGGCCGCGGGCTGATGCTGGGCGTGGAAAGCGGCAAGCCCGCCGGCGCGCTGGTGAGCGATCTGCTCTCCCGGGGCGTGGTGGCCCTCACGGCCAAAACCAGGCTGCGGCTCCTGCCGCCGCTTACCATCCCATGGTCTGATCTCAAGCAGGCCGTATCCATCATCAAGGAGGCGCTGAGCGCATGAGCGAACCCATCAGGCACCTGCTCAAGCTGGCCGATCTGACCCCTGAGCAGATTTTGGATATCCTCAATCTGGCCGACCAACTCAAGTATGAGCGCAAGCACGGCATTCCGCATCCCCTGCTGGCCGGCAAAACGCTGGGCATGATTTTTCAGAAATCCTCCACCCGTACGCGCGTCAGTTTCGAGGTGGGCATGAGCCAGCTGGGCGGTAACGCGCTGTTTCTCTCCAGCCGCGATCTGCAAATCGGCCGCGGTGAGCCCGTGGAGGACACCGCCCGCGTGCTGTCCCGCTATCTGGATGGTATCATGATCCGTACCTTTGCCCAGCAGGAGGTGGAGGATCTGGCCCGCTACGGCTCCATCCCGATCATCAACGGCCTGACCGACTACGCGCACCCCTGCCAGGTGCTGGCCGACCTGATGACCATTCGTGAGCGCAAGGGCAGCTTCAAGGGATTGAAGCTGTGCTTCGTGGGCGACGGCAACAACATGGCCAACTCCCTGATCGCCGGCTGCATCAAGGTGGGCATGGCCGTGCGCATCGCCTGCCCTGCGGGTTATCTCCCCGATGCGGCCCTGATGGACTGGGCGCGCAAGACCGGCGATTTCGACTGTCAGCCCGACGTGCTGGGCATGGCCAAAGGCGCGGATGTGGTCTACACCGACGTGTGGGCCTCCATGGGCCAGGAAGGCGAGGCCGAGGAGCGCCGCGCCGCCTTTGCGGGCTACCAGGTGAACCAGGCCGTGATGGATGTGGCGAACGCAGGTGCGATGGTGCTGCACTGCCTGCCTGCTCACCGCGGAGAAGAAATCACCGCCGAGGTGCTGGAGGCGCACGCCGACGAAATTTTCGAGGAAGCGGAAAACCGCCTCCACGCGCAGAAGGCTGTACTGGTTCGATTGCTGGGGTAACAAATCAAAAAGAGGGCGTGTTGCAGAAAGCAATTTCTGCGGCACGCCCTTTTTGCAAACAAATCAA
>UQEF01000054.1 GCA_900540045.1 uncultured Eubacteriales bacterium
AGCAAAGATAATGCCGACTCACGCTCCAAACAAATTCCTGCTTCGGAGATGTTGCAGCCTCTTTCTACCAGAGGCCGGCGGCGTTTCTGATTGTGCAGGGAGGATATCGCAGGGCGGTCGGCGCCCTGCGTCCATGGAATTGAATCGATTTGTCTGCCGCCCGGCGGGCTGTGACAAAGCAGCTGCGGGGCGGCTCCTTTGTCATGCGCTGCAACGCCGGTGAAAAGATCCTTTTGGCCGAAGGGGCCAGGCATCGGTGGAAATCAGAGGTGCGGGGACCGGGATTGTTCCATAAGTTGCAAAAAGTGACTCAAAGGACTTTTTCATAGGGACGGCACGTTGATATAGTTAAACCATGTGTGACGCAAATGGGGGGAATCGACAATGGATTATGTGGATATGGGCAAGCGCGTGCGCAAGCAGCGGCAGCTGATCGGCCTGACGCAACAGGAGCTGGCGGAGCGGATCGGTGTGAGCACATCCTTTGTGGGGCATGTGGAGCGCGGCACCCGCAAGGCCAGCCTGGAAACGCTGGTCGCGCTGTCCAATGCGCTGGGAGTCGGCGTGGACTATCTGCTGGCGGGAAGCCTGCAGAGCAGCCCCGACGAGGAAAACCCCTCCGGCGCCATGGACCCCAATCGCCGCCTGGTCATTCGTGAAATCCTCAGCACCCTGCAGGAGCATCTCTCCGACTGGAGCCCGGACGAATAAGGCGGTCAAACGAGCATATCGCGTACCACATCTTGCATGGAGTAGAGTCCGGCAGGCTTGCCCAGCAGGTAGGCGGCAGCCTTGAGCGCCCCCTGCGCAAACAGGGCGCGGCTTTCCGCACGGTGCGTCAGGATCACCTGTTCGCCGCTTCCGTAGAAGCCCACCTCGTGCTCGCCGGTGACGGTACCGCCGCGCACCGCATGAATGCCCACCTCGCCGGCTGCGCGCTTCTGAGTGCGGCCGTGGCGCCCATAGACAGGGTTCGTTTCGGGCCCTTTTTCTTTTTGAACGGATTCATAGAGCATCAGCGCGGTGCCGCTGGGACTGTCGGCCTTCATGCGGTGGTGCTTCTCCACGATTTCCACGTCGAAGCCCTCCAGGGTGCGCGCGGCCATGCTGACCAGCTCGCTGAGCACGTTCACCCCCAGGCTCATGTTGGCGCTGCGCAGCACCGGAAGGGTCTGCGCCGCCTCGCGGATGCTGCTCAGCTCCACATCGGTATAGCCCGTGGCGCACAGCACCACGGGCATGCGGCGGGTGAGCGCCGCCTGCAAAAGCTCCGGCAGCGCGTCCGGCCGGGAAAAATCAATCAGCACATCGGCGTCCGCGGGGATGCGCTCATATCCCGTGACGATGGGAAACGCGGCCGCCTGGCCCGCGTAGGCCACATCCACGCCGCAGGCCACCTCTACGCCCGCGCCCTCCGCTGCCAGCGCCAGCTCGCGGCCCATGCGTCCCAACGCTCCGCCGATGATGATTTTCATGCTCCCGTACCTCCTTATGCTTCGGTCAGGCAATCAGGATGCCCATCTGTACCAACGCCTCGCGCAGCTTGCGCTTGGTAGCCTCACCCGCGTCGATGAGCGGCAGGCGCAGCTCGCCCCCGCACAGGCCGAGCAGTTCCATGGCGTACTTGCAGGGGATGGGGCTGACCTCGCTGAACAGGGCGCGCACCAGCGGCAGGCATTCGGTCTGCATGGTGAGCGCTTTCTCCGTCTTGCCGGAGAAATAGGCGCCGGTCATGCCGCTTACATAGGCGGGAGCCACATTGGCCAGCACCGAGATGACGCCCTCCGCGCCCAGCGCCAGCAGGGGATAGATCATGTCGTCGTTGCCGGAATAGAGGGTGAGACGGCCGCGCATCGCGCTGATCTTCTCCATCACGCGGGGAAGGTCGTAGCTGCTTTCCTTCAGGGCCACGAAGCGGCCGCTTTCCGCGAGCCGGTCGATGGTTTCAGGGGCGATGTCCAGGCCCGTGCGGCCGGGCACGTTGTAGAGCACAATGGGAAGTTCGGTGTGCTCGGCGATGGCCATGAAATGGGCGTAGAGCCCCTCCTGGGTCGTCTTGTTGTAGTAGGGGGTCACCACCAGCTGGGCCACGCAGCCCAGGCCGCGATAACGCCGCTCGGTGTCGATTACGGTCTGGGTGCAGTTGCTGCCCGTGCCGCAGATGACCGGCACGCGGCCGCGCGCGGCGGCGACCACCTCGCGGATGACCAGCTCGCGCTCGTCGGGGGTCAGCGTGGCGGGCTCGCCGGTGGTGCCGCAGGCGACGATGGCCGCCGTGCCGTTATCCACGTGCATTTCCACCAGGCGGTGAAGGGCCTCCACGTCCACTTTGCCGCCCCGAAGGGGAGTGACCAGCGCCACCGCGCTGCCACGGAACAGGGGTTCATGCTTCATGCTCAAAACCTCCCGTCAATCAGAAAGCCTTGTGGGGAATGTATCCCAGCTTGCACAGGTACTCGGCGCTCAGCACGCCGCCGCCCGCCGCGCCGCGAAGGGTGTTGTGGCTGAGGCAGACGAATTTGTAATCCATCACCGGGTCCTCGCGCAGACGGCCCAGGCAGATGGCCATGCCGCCCTCGGTGTCCCGGTCCAGCCGGGTCTGGGGACGCGCGGGGTCCTCAAAGTAATGAAGGAACTTTTTCGGAGCGGAGGGCAGGTCCAGCCCCAGCGTGGCGGGCCTGCAGCTGTCCCAGCGCGCCAGAATCTCCTCGCGGGTGGGCTTGCGGCCGAACTTGACGCTCACCGCGGCCATATGCCCGTCGGAAGCGGCCACGCGCAGGCACTGGGCGCTGATGACCGGGGCTGTGGCGTCAATGATGGCCCCGTTTTCCACATGGCCGAAAATCTTGAGGGGCTCGCGCTCGCTCTTTTCGTCCTCGCCGCCGATGTAGGGGATGACGTTGTCGATCATCTCGGGCCAGGTTTCAAACGTCTTGCCCGCGCCGCTGATGGCCTGATAGGTGCATACCGTAACCGCCTTGGGCTCAAAGTCCAGAAGCGGCCACAGCGCGGGCACATAGCTCTGGATGGAGCAGTTGGGCTTGACGGCGATGAAGCCGGTATGCGTGCCCAGCCGCCGGCGCTGGGCCTCGATCACGGCGGCGTGCGCCCCGTTGATTTCAGGAATCAGCATGGGCACGTCGGGCGTATGGCGGTTGGCGCTGTTGTTGCTGATGACGGGCACCTCGGCCTTGGCATAGCGTTCCTCGAGGGCGCGGATCTCTTCCTTTTTCATATCCACGGCGCAGAACACAAAATCGACCTGCCGGGCTACGCTTTCCACGTCGGCGGCGTCCAGCACCGTCAGCCGGCCGATGGCCGGGGGAACCGGCGTGCCGGGAAAGGCCCAGCGGCCCGCCACCGCCTCGGCGTAAGGCTTTCCGGCACTGCGGCTGGAAGCCGCCACGCACGTGACCTTGAACCAGGGATGCTCCTTCAAAAGCAGCGTGAACCGCTGCCCAACCATGCCCGTTGCGCCGATGATGCCGACCCGATATTCCTGCATGACGAAACCCCGCTTCCTTGCTCAGTAATCCATAAAAACAGGTTTCCCAAACGGTGCGCGCCTTATCAGCATATGCCGCCGGACGCGCCGGGTGACGCCGGGAAAGATACCTAAGGATACCATGACGGGGAACAGATGTCAATTCCGGGGCGCGCTTTACAAAAGCCGCGGCATATGCTATGATACCTCAAGCCCTTTGCTGCACACGGATGTCACGAAGGCGCCGTTCTTCCTTCCGAAGAAGGATCTGGGCTTTTGGGCGACCATGCAACTGCAAAGGAAGGAATTCAAAAAATGAAGAAAAACCACATGATCCGACTGGTGTTGTCGGCCCTGTTTCTGGCCATCGGCTTTGTGCTGCCCTTTCTGACGGGGCAGATTCCGGAGGTGGGCAGCATGCTGCTGCCCCTGCACCTGCCCGCCCTGATTTGCGGGTTTGTGTGCGGGTGGCCGTGGGGGCTGCTGGTGGGTTTTGTGCTGCCCATTGCGCGCAGCCTGCTGTTTGGCATGCCGCCGCTGGTGCCCACGGCGCTGGCCATGGCCTTTGAGATGGCCGGATACGGTGCGGTGGCGGGCCTTTTGTACCAGCGCCTGCGGCCGGGCCGGGGACGCGTGTATGTGGCGCTGATCGGCGCCATGCTGGCGGGGCGCGCGGTATGGGGGCTGGCCAGCTGGCTGATCTACGCGCTTTTGACGCAGAGCCGCTTTGCGCTGGCCGCGTTCTGGATGGGCGGCTTTGTCAACGCATGGCCGGGCATGGTGCTGCAGGTGGTGCTGGTTCCGCTGATCGTGATGGCGCTGGAACGCGCCCGGCTGATTCCGCTGAAGGAGAAGTAAGGCGACGGGTATGGAAAAGACGCTTTTGAAAAAGCGAATGAGAGAGACTCCGCAAATGGAGCCCGTGGACGCAGTCAAGCTCGTGTATCAGAGCGCGTTTGGCTGCGGCCATCTTTTATCGGAAAACTGCGCGCGCCGGGTTGCTGAGGAGCTGGCGCGCACGCCCGCGCGCGGGGACGTGCCGGTGGGTACGCCCATTGGGAACAGGCTGTGCCGGCTGAACCTGGCGGCGCCCGCGGTGCAAAAGCTGCCGCCGGGGAGAATCGCGGACATGATGCGGGTGACCATGGCGCAGCCCCTGGGCGGCGAGGCGGCAATGAATGCCGGGCTGGAAGCGCTGCGGGAGCTGGCCCGCGCGGGGGAAGCGCCGTTCTCGCCGGAAAGCCTGGAGGCTTTTCTCGGCGGCTGGGACGGACATACGCCCGTGAGCCACAGCGAGGCATACCGGGCGGCCTACGCCCCGGCCTACCGCGTGGTGCGCGAGGACCTGGGGACGCTGGTGCCCGCAGTGGTACGAATTGAGCGGAAGCTGGCCGAGGGCGGACGCGCGCTGGCAGTGCTGGACGGGCCCTGCGGGTCGGGCAAGAGCACGCTGGCGGATGCGCTGGCCGCACTGTACCATACGCAGCCCATCCGCATGGATGACTTCTTTTTGCCTCCGGCGATGCGCACGGAGCAGCGGCTCACGCAGCCGGGGGGCAACGTGCATTACGAACGCTTCCGGGAGGAAGTCCTCGCGGGCCTGATGCGCGGCGGCGACGTGGCCTACCGCCGGTATGACTGCCAGAGCGGCGCCTGGCTGGACCGTGTGCACCGCGCCGCGCCGGTGACGGTGATCGAAGGCAGCTACAGCCATCACCCGGCCTTTGCGCAGGCGTACGGCGCGCTTGGCGCCCTGCGCATCTTCGTCCACACGGCGGAGGAAGAAAGGATGGAACGCCTGCGCGCACGGGAGGGAGAGCGGTTTTTTACCTTTGAAACCCGGTGGATTCCTCTTGAAAAAAGCTACCTGGAGGCGTATGATATCAAAAGTGGGGCGGATATCGCCCTGGAGAGCCAGCCATGGGCCTGACCGGCCCGGCGCAGAGGGGGAACCGCATGCGGCTTTTGGTGATTGACGGGCAGGGCGGCGGCGTGGGCAAGAGCCTGATCGCCGCTGTGAAGCGGCTTGCGCCCGAACAGGCGGTGATCGCCGCGGGCACCAACGCGCAGGCCACCGCGGCCATGCTGCGGGCGGGCGCGGACCTGGGCGCCACCGGCGAAAGCGCCATCCGTTACCAATGCCGCCGTGCCGACGTGATCGCCGGCGTGACGGGCATTTTGCATGCCAACGCCATGCTGGGTGAGATTTCGCCGGCCATTGCGGCGGCGGTGAGCCTGAGTGAGGCACAAAAGGTGCTGGTGCCCCTGGAACGCTGCGGACTGAGAATCGCGGGCGTGGGCAAGCAGCCGCTGGACAGCCTGATCCGTGAGGCGGCGCGCATGATCTGCGCGCTTTGCGGCTATCCTGTGGACGGCTCCGAACAACAAAAAAGAGGGGAATCAACATGAGCGAATGTACGCACGATTGTTCCACCTGCAGCCAGAGCTGCGGCAATCGCACCGAGCCGGAAAGCCTGCTGGCCAAGCCGCATGAGCTGTCGCATATCAAAAAGGTGATCGGCGTGTGCAGCGGCAAGGGCGGCGTGGGCAAGAGCCTGGTCACCTCCCTGCTGGCGGTGCTGGCGCAGCGCCAGGGCCTCAAGACAGGCATCCTGGACGCGGACATCACCGGTCCGTCCATTCCCAAGGCGTTTGGCATCAAGGAAAAGGCCATGGGCACCGACACGGGCATTCTGCCGGTCAAGACCAGGACGGGCATCGACGTGATGAGCCTGAACCTGCTTCTGGACAACGACTCCGATCCCGTCGTCTGGCGCGGGCCGGTCATCGCGGGCGCGGTGGGCCAGTTCTGGACCGACGTGATCTGGGGCGACAAGGATGTGCTGTTCATCGATATGCCTCCGGGAACGGGCGACGTGATGCTCACCGTGTTCCAGACCATTCCCGTGGATGGCGTGATTCTGGTTTCCACCCCGCAGGAGCTGGTGGAGATGATCGTGGAAAAGGCGCTCAAGATGGCCGGGATGATGGAGATTCCCGTCATGGCGCTGGTGGAGAACATGAGTTATGTCGCATGCCCCGACTGCGGCAAGCATGTGGAGCTGTTCGGCAAGAGCCATGTGGCGGAGATCGCCCAGCGCTACAACATTCCGCTCACGGCCCAGCTGCCCATTGATCCCAAGCTGGCGGCCGGGATTGACAAGGGCATGATCGAGCTGTTTAACGGCGACTGGCTGGACAAGATCGCCGACGCCGTATACGAGCTGCCCGCCAGAGCCGGCAAGTAAGGAGGCATCTCATGCGCATCGACAGGGAGGAAAAGGCGGCGCGCGCCGAGGCGCTGTTTCGCGAGGGGTATAACTGCGCGCAGAGCGTGGTGCTGGCCTACGCGGAGGAAATGGGGCTGGAGATGAAAACGGCGGCCCGCCTGTCCAGCGGATTTGGCGGCGGCGTGGGCGGCCTGCGCGGCATATGTGGAGCGGTCAGCGGCATGGCCATGGTCTACGGCATGCTGCGCGGCTATGACCGGCCGGAAGAAAAAGCGGGCAAGAAGGCAGAGTATGCCGCCATTCAGCGCATGGCCAACCGCTTCCGCGAAGCGGAGGAGGCGATCGACTGCCGTCCGCTGCTGGAGCGCGCGGGCATTGATCCCTCGAATATGCCCAGCGAGCGGGACCCCGAATATTATGCGAAGCGGCCCTGCCCGCGCCTGGTGCGGGAAGCCGCCGCGATTTTGGCTGACGAGCTCAGTGCGCAAGGCTTTGGCGCGCCGTCCCAAACCCCGGCAGGGGCCTGAGGCTCCTGTACCCCGCCTTGATCGGCATGCAAAACGCCCCGGACCGCATTCGCGCGGTTCGGGGCGTTTGTCTGCGCGGAGGCTTACAGCCGCACCACGCCTTTTCGGATGATGATATTGCCATACAGGGCGGTTTCGCCGGTCTGTACCACCGCATAGGCCGCGCGTGCGCGGTCCATGAAGGCATCATGCTCCATTTTCTCCATGTGTGCGCCGGGCAGGTCGATGTCCGCCGCCCGCTGGAAACGCGCCCAGATGGGGGCGGTGTTGCCGGGGAACATGCCGTCGGGCACCTCCATCACGCACAGGGGAGCGTCCACAAAGTCATCCAGCGGGAACAGGGGCATCAGCGCCGCCATGACCTCGGCGCCGCCGTGGCCGTCCATGCGCACGCAGCGCTTGCCGATGGAGGCGGCGGGAAAGTTGCCGTCGGCCAGCACCAGCTCGTCGCCGTGGCCCATCTCGGCGATGATCTTGAGCAGTTCCGGGGTCAGAATGGGGGAAATCCCTTTGAGCATAGCGTATCCCTCTTTTCCGGTTATGCGCCGGGGCGGACGGCCCCGGCGCGCGTCTTTGGAAAGGGGCTGCCCCATGCGGGGGAAGAAGGGATTCCCGCCGCCGGAGCAGCCCGCTGCGCGAAAAAAACCGCGCCCGAATCAGTGGATCAGATCCTGATAGAACTCGTAGGCTTCCTTGTCGGTGTAGCCCTCGTGCACGATCTTGCGGATGGCCTGCGCCATTTCTACGCTGTGCTCGCTCTGGAAGATGTTGCGGCCCATGTCCAGACCGCGCGCGCCGCCCTGGATGCTGCGGTAGGCAAGCGTCAGCGCCTCATCCTCGGGCAGCTTCTTGCCGCCGGCAACCACGATGGGCACCGGGCAGGCCGCCACGATTTCCTCGAAGTTGTCGCAGTAGTAGGTCTTGACCAGCTGCACGCCCATCTCGGCCACGATGCGGGTGGCGAGCTTGAAGAAGCGGTCGGTGCGCTCCATGTCCTTGCCCACAGCCACCACGCCCAGCGTGGGGATGCTGTAGCGGAAGCCGGCGTTGATCACGCGGCTGAGGTTGTCGATGCTGGCGAGCTGCCCGTCCGCGCCGATGAAGGTCTGCACGGCCATGCAGTCGGCGTTCATGCGGATGGAGTCCTCGATATCCACGGCCACGACCTCATGGCTCAGGTCGTCATTGAGCATGCTGGAGCCGGAGGAGACGCGCAGGGCAATGGCCTTGCGGTTTTCCGGGGGGACGCAGGTGCGCAGCGCGCCGCGGGTGCCCATCAGGCAGTCCACATAGGGCATCAGCTTGGGAATGACCAGGTCCAGGCGCTCCAGGCCCGCGGTGGAGCCCATGAAGTAGCCGTGGTCAAAGGCGAACATCACGGTGTTGCCGCTCTTGGGGTCGAAGATGTTGCTCAGGTGCTTTTTCATGCCCCAGTCCAGGTTGTTGGCGCCCTTGACATAAAAGCCGCCCTGGTTGGCGAACGCTTCGTTCACATGATAGTCCTTCGCAATCTTCAATCCGTCTTTATCAGCCATGTTTCAAAACCTCCTTCAATAAGTAACGGTGAGTCGGTCGCTCTGTGTGGACGCTGCGGGCAGCTGTCCGCCCGCCTGCGCCATGAAAGAGAGGAGAAGCGCCCGAAGGCGCCTCCTCTCCCTTGACTGACTGGAAAGGGACGATCAGAACGGATAGTCCGCAACGTTCTCAGCGGTGAAGACAACGCGCTCGGGCAGCAGCACAACGCCGTTGTTCTCCGGAGCGGTCTCCTGGCCCTCGACCAGATCGCCGTTGGCAAGGATGGTCACATCGCCGATGCCGGGGATGCTCACCACGTCGCCCACCTTCACGGTGTTGCCGGCGGACACATAGGCGGCCAGGTAGCAGCCCATGGCGCCCTGGATGCCGCAGTCCCACAGACCCCAGCGGGTGCAGATATTGTTCTCCAGGTAGGTGGTCATGCCGGAGGGCGGGCAGAAGCCGGTAATGGTGATGTCATCAGCGGTCAGGCCCTTGTTCTGGGCGGCGCCGCACTGTCCGGGCAGAGCGGTGGAGTCGTTGCAGATGATGAGGTCGATGTCGGGATAGGCGTCAAGGATGGACTCGCCGACGGTCACGGACTGGGCGGGATCCTGATTGCTGTAGTAGGGCTCGTTCACGGCGACCCAGTTGGGGTAGTTCTCCTTGATGTACTCCTCGCCGGCCACGTACCAGGAGTTCTGGTCGGCCACGCTGGGGTTGGAGAAGTGCCACACATAGGTGACTTCGCCGTCCACATCCACGCCGCGCTCGGTCAGGGACTCAACGGCCATGTCCACCAGCATGGGTCCAAGCACGTCCGCGGTGCCCTGGGAAACCATCAGCGCGCGGGCGTTGGGGGAAACGTCGGAGTCCCAGGTGCTGACATAGATGCCGGCGTCCTGCGCTTCCATCAGCTTCTCGTCCAGAGCGGTGGCGTCAACGGCGGAGATGCAGATGGCGTCCACGCCCTTGTCGATGGCCTGCTGGATCAGCTCCAGCTGGGTGGTCACGGAAGCGTCGGGAGAGCCGATGTAGTCAACGGTCAGGCCCCACTCGGCGGCGTACTTCTGGGCGCCGTCGTTAGCAGCTTCGAAGAAAGAGTTGCCGGACACCTTCGGAATGAAGGCCACGGTCATGCCGTCCACGGGGCTCTTGCCTTCGGCAGCGGCCACGGAGACCAGCGTGAGCGCCATGCTCAGCACGAGGATCATCGCGAGGATCTTTTTCATGGTTGGGTTCCTCCTGTTTTTTATTATCTCAAGGGGCGTCAAACAACGTCCCATGAAATGCGTCTGTTAGGAAGCGGCGGCGGACTTTCGCAGGGTGCGGACCGCCCTGGCGATCATGCCCCGGCCGGCGATTTCGCGCCCCAGGACGACCAGCACCAGGACGATGCCGATGGGCAGATCCAGGTTCTGCGTGCTCACGTCGAAGCACAGGGGCAGGCCGTAGCGCAGGATGCAGATGATCAGCGAGGCCAGCACGGTGCCCAGGATGCTGCCCTTGCCGCCGGTATTGAGCGTGCCGCCCAGCACGACCGCCGTGATGATGGCCAGCGTGTAGCCGGAGCCGACGTTGTACTTGGCGGAGTTGACATTGGAGGTCAGGATCGTGCCGGCCAGCGCGGCGCTCACGGCGGAGAGCACATAGGTGCTCAGGATCACCAGGCGGGTGTTGATGCCGGAATATTCGGCGGCCTGCTGGTTGACGCCGATGAGGTAGAGGCGCTCGCCGTACTTGGTGCGGTGCAAAAGCCATATGCACAACACGATCAGCGCCAGATAGATCACGATCGGCATGGGCACGCCCAGCAGCTCGCCCTTGCCCAGAAAGCGGTAATCCACGAAAGCGCCGTCCTCCGCCTTGGACGGGAAGCCGCTGATGCCCTGATAGGCGGGGGTGGCGGACATGCCGGATACCAGCAGCGCCAGGCCAGAATACAGGAAGCTGCCGCCCAGCGTGACCACCATGGGCTGCACGCCGCAATAGGCGATAAAGAAGCCGGACAATCCGCCGCACACCGCGGCGACGGCGATCGATACGATCATCGCCGCCCAGATGTTCACGCCCAGATCGCTCCACAGATACCCCTGGACGATGCTGGTCAGGCCGATGATGGAGGCGGCCTGGATATCAATGCCGCCGGTGATCATCACCAGCGTGACAAACAGGGCGATGATGCAGACGCTGATGTAGTTGACGATGCTGTTCATGATGGACTGCGGACGCAGGAACTTGGGATTCACCGCGCCAAAGACCACGAACTCCAGAACCAGAAACACCAGCAGGAACATTTCCCAGTGCTTGAAAATCTTTTTGACGGCCTTCATGCCTGATGACACTCTCCTTCCGCAGCGGTTTCCGCCGTTCTGGACAGGAGGCGTTTTCTTCTGGCCATTTCGATGGAACGGCGCTGAGTCAGCGCGTCCACCACGACGATGACGATCAGCATAATGCCGGTGATGGTGTTGTCATAGGTGGACGGCAGGCCGATAAAGACCAGCAGGCGGCTGATGGAGGACATGATGACCGCGCCGATGGCCGCGCCCACCATGTTGCCCAGACCGCCGGACAGCGAGATGCCGCCCAGCACGCAGGCCGCGATGGCGGTCATTTCGTAGCCGTTGCCCGCCACGGTCATGACCTGGCCGTACTTGGAGGCGAACACGAAGCCGCCCAGACCGGCAAAGACGCCGCAGAGCACATAGGCCAGGAGCTTTGTGCCCGTGACGGAAATGCCGACCAGGTTCGCGCCGCCCGCGTTGTCGCCGACGGCGATGAAGTACTTGCCCTTCCTGGTCTTGGTCAGCACGATATGGGCCACGGCGACCAGCAGGATCGCAATCGCATAATACAGGGTGATTTCGGCAAAGAGGGTGAGGTTTCCGTAGCTGGCCAGCGAGCCGCCGAAGTTTTCCACCGTGCGGCCGTCGGAGAGGATGTAGATCATGCCGCGCACGACGCTGTTGGTGCCCAGCGTAAAGATCAGGGAGGGAACGCCGAAATAGGCGACGCCCACGCCGTTGACCAGGCCAATGACGGCGCCGGTGGCAACCACGGCCAGCAGCATGACCGCGATGCTGCCGTCCTGCTTGGCGATCAGGCCGGTCATGGCGGCGGACAGCCCCAGCGTGGAGCCGATGGATACATCGATTTCACCGGTCATGATGACGAAGGCGATGCCGATGGCCAGGAGCGTATACATCGTGGCGGTGTTAAAGCAGCTGATGATGTTGGAATAGCTGAGGAACTCCGGCTCCGCGATGCCTGTGATCAGAAACAGCAGCAAAAGGAAAATCAGGCTGGACATCCACCTGGCTTTCAACAGGCTCTTGACTTTGTTCATTTGGCGACCACCCTTTCATGCCCGATTCCGAACGATGCGCTGGTCAGCGCATCCTGAGAGATTTCATCGTGGCTGAACTCGCCGTTGATCCGGCCCTGGAAGATGGTGATTGCGCGATCCGCCAGCTCCACGACCTCCTCGATGTCGGAGGAGACCATCAGCACAGCCACGCCTTCCTCCTTGAGCTGGCGGATGATGCCGTACACGTCGCTGCGGGCGGCGGCGTCGATGCCGCGGGTGGGTTCGTCAAGGATGACGACCTTGGGACGGGTGGACAGGGCGCGGGAGATGACCACCTTTTGCTGGTTGCCGCCCGACAGGCTGCCGATGAGGTCGTCCAGAGAGACGATCTTGGTGCGGAACTTGTCGGCATACTGCTGTGAGATTTCACGCTGATGGCGGCGGTTCATGTCCACCTTGCCCATTTCGCGCGAGCCCAGCAGCGCCGAGGTGGTGTTGGAGGAGATGGAGCGGATCTTGAACAGGCCGTGATAGTGGCGGTCTTCGGGAACGAAGTTGATGCCTTCCTGCAGGATTTTCCTGGTGGAGAGGCCGGTGATGTCCCTGCCGTCCAGGGTGACGGTGCCGGCAAGCGTCTTGTCGCGGCCGAAGATCGTGCTGATCATCTCGGTGCGGCCGGCGCCCACCACGCCCGCGACCCCCAGGATCTCGCCGGGATAGAGATCGAAGCTGATGTCGCTGAAGCCGTAGCCGGAGAAATTGCGTACCTGCAGGACGGGCCTGGTATTTTCATAATCCACGGGCTGATAGGCACGGTGGCCGGACTGGCTGACCTCGACATCCGTGGGCAGCAGGCCCTGAATGAGCATTTCCTTGGTGAAATCCTGCACCGGGCCGCTCAGGGTGATCAGACCGTCGCGCATGATGGCCACGTCGGTCGCGATCTCGAACACCTCCGTCAGGCGGTGGGTGATGTAGATCATGCTGATGCCCTTGCGCTTGAGGTCCTCGACCACCTTGAAGAGGGACTGCACCTCGCTGAAGGTCAGCGCGCTGGTGGGCTCGTCCAGGATCAGAAGCCGCGCCTCGCGCATCATGCCGCGCAGGATCTCCACCAGCTGCTGCTCGGCAATGGACAGGGTGCTGGCCTTGCGCTGCAGGTTGAGCGAAAAGCCCAGCTCTTCCATGTGCTTCTGCAGGCGCTTTTTGAGCTCCGCCTCGTTTTCATGGAAGCCCATCAGCACGTTTTCCAGCACCGTCATGTTGGGAAACAGCATCGGCTCCTGAGGCACCAGATAGATGCCCTGCGCCAGAGAGGCGGAGGGCTTGCCCAGCTTGACGGGCTGGCCGGCCATGAAAATTTCGCCCTCGTCAAGATCATAGATGCCCATGATGATCTTCATCAGGGTGCTCTTGCCGGCGCCGTTGCCACCGATGAGGGCGATGACTTCGCCTTTCTTGACATCCATATTGATGCCCTTGAGCACCACGTTGGAGCCGAAGGCCTTGGTGACCCCCCGGATCGACATCAGGACGCCGGATCGTTCGTTCGCAGCTTCACTCATTCGTGGGACCTCCATACGGAATTACAAATGTTTTTGCCACGTTGTTTTTGTTCTATTGCCATGATACTATGCTTTTTTTCATTTGTCAATGTTTCAACCAAAAAAACTTTGCCGGCATCCGCCGGGGCCACAGGGTTTATCCTTTTTTCCCACAACGGGAAAGCGTGACTTGAGCCGTTTTTTCTGTTTGCAGGCGGGAAAAGGAAAAGGAGAAAAAAGCGCAAGTTTTTTGAAACTGTGATTGACAATCATTCGGCAGGGTGCTATACTAGGTGCATGGACAACATTTGTTTTCGCAAAAAACATTTGCAAGATGCAAAACGCGCCTGGGAGGGGCTCCATGGATTACGAAGAGTCGCTGATGATAAAGGCTGCCTGGTACTATTATTTTGAGGAAATGACCCAGCAGCACGTGGCGGAACTGATGGGCATCACCCGGATGCGGGTCATCAAGCTGCTGGAGAAGGCCCGGCAGACGGGCATCATTCAGTTCCGGCTGCGCAAGGACGGCGAAAGCCGCATGCAGCTGGAGCGCAACCTGATGAGCGCGTTTGGCCTGCAGGACGCGTTCGTCATTCCGGCGGCCATCGACCGCAGCGCGGTCAATGCGGGCGTGGCCGAGGCGGCCAGCATGTATATCAGCGAGCGGCTGACGGAAAACAGCCTCATCAACATTGGCTACGGCGACACCCCCAGCCGCATTCTCAACAACCTCGCCACCCTGGCCGAGCAGCCGCTCACCTGCGTATCGCTCACCGGCGGGGTCAGCTACTATCTGCCCGACACCCGCAGCAACGTATTCAATGCCAAGCTGCACCTGATTCCCGCACCGCTTCTGACCGGCAGCAAGGAGATGGCCGAGGCGCTCCGCCACGAGGCCAGCGTCATGGAACTCAGCCGCATGACGTCCCTTGCCCAGATGACGGTGGTGGGAGTGGGCGCCATGCACGAGAGCGCCACCATCTTCAAGTCCGGCGTGCTCAACAACAACGACTTCCTGTATCTGAGCATGCAGGGCGCTGTGGGGGATTTGCTCAGCCACTTCTTTGATAAGGAAGGAAAGCTGCTCAACACCCCGATTGAGGAGCGGCTCATCAGCACCCCGCTGGAGACGCTCAAGAGCCTGAAAAACGTGATCGGCGTGGCCGCGGGCGACAGCAAGGTGGAGGCCATTCATGCCGCGCTGAAGGGACAGTACCTGGATGTGCTCATCACCGACGACCGCACGGCGGAAAAGCTGCTGGGCAGCCGCACCGGCGAGGCGTAACCAGCCTGATACAAGCGCAACGATATCGAAACGGAGGGAAATGAACCATGGCAAACCGATACCTGATGGCCGTTGACGCAGGCACGGGGAGCGTGCGCGCGGTGCTGTTCAACGAGGACGGCGCGCAGCTGAGCTGCGTGCAGCGCGAATGGACCCATGCCGAAGACCCCCGCTATCCCGGCAGCATGGACTTTGATTGGGTGCACAACTGGGAACTGGCCAGCGAGTGCATCCGCGGGGCCATTGCGCAGGCGGGTGTGGACGCGGGCGATATCGCCGCTGTGAGCACCACCTGCATGCGCGAGGGCATCGTGCTCTACGATGAGGCCGGAGAGGAAATCTGGGCCTGCGCCAACGTCGACGCCCGCAGCGACGACGAAGTGGGGCAGCTCATCCGCATGAACCCCGAACTGGAAAAGGAAATCTACCGTGAATCCGGCCAGACGTACGCCCTGGGAGCGCTCCCGCGCATCCTGTGGGTCAAAAACAAGCTGCCCGAGCTCTATGCCCGTGTCAAAACCGTCAGCATGTTCAACGACTGGCTGATCTACAAGCTCACCGGCGTGCTCAAGACCGAGCCCAGCAACGGGTGCACCAACGGCATCTTTGACCTGCAAAAGCGCCGGTGGGACGCCTCCATCATGCGAAAGGTGGGCCTGAAGGACGATATCTTCCCGCCTGTGGCCGAATGCGGAGAGGTGGTCAGCCGGGTCAACGCAAAGGGCGCGGCGGATACGGGCCTGAGGGAAGGCACCACCGTGGTGGCCGGCGGCGGCGACGCGCAGCTGGGCTGCATCGGCGTGGGCGTGGTGGACAACGGCCAGGCCGCGGTATTTGGGGGCAGCTTCTGGCAGTATGAGTTCAATACCGACAGCGGCAGGACCGACGCCGACTGCCGCGTGCGCGTCAACTGCCATGCCGTGCCCGGCCTGTGGCAGTACGAGGCCCTGGCCTTCAAGCCCGGCCTGGTCATGCGCTGGTACCGCGACGCCTTCTGCCAGGAGGAGGTCCGGCGCGCCAGGGAGCTGGACACCGACCCCTATCAGCTCATGAACGAGCAGGCCGCCAAGGTGCCCGCCGGCAGCTATGGCATGATGTGCGCCTTCAGCGACGTGATGAACTACATCGCCTGGCGGCATGCGGCGCCGACGTTCACCAACTTCGACTTCGACCCGGAGAAGTTCAACAAGTACACCTTCTATCGCGCCATCATGGAAAACACCGCCATGGTGACCCGCGGCCACCTCGAACTGGTGCGCGAGGCCACCGGCAACGCGCCCAGCGAGATCGTCTTTGCGGGCGGGGCCAGCAAGGGCGATATCTGGTGCCAGATCCTGGCCGACGTGCTGGGCCTGCCGGTCAAGGTGCCGGTGGTCAAAGAGGCCACGGCCCTGGGCGCGGCCATCCTGGCGGGCTACGGCGTGGGCGTGTTTCCGGATATCAGCGCCACCGCGCGCCGCCTGGTCAAGTGGGACAAAACCTTCACCCCCAACGCGCAGAACCATCAGGTCTATGAACGGATGTACGGTCCGTGGCGCGAGATGTACAAGGCACAGCTCAAGCTGGCGGACGACCGGGTGACCCGCTTCATGTGGGCGGCGCCGGGTCTGTAAGCCATTCGTATCCCATACATATAAGAGGAGAAGGAGAGAATGCCGCTATGTTTACGATCAATGAAAACGACCGCGAATACCGCTTTGGCGACAGCGGTCCCAAATACCTGATGAAGGGGCCGCGCAGCAACTTCGCCGTGGTGCAGTTCCAGGCGGGCCAGGACTTCAAGGCGCACTACCACAACGTGATGGAGGAGAACTTCTTCATCCTGGAGGGTCAGGTGGACATCGTGGTGGACGGCACGGTGCATCATCTCAAGCAGGGGGACCTGATTCACATCGAGCCCGGCGAAATCCATTATGTGGTCAACCATTCCGACGCGCCCGTGAAGATGATCTCCACGCTCGCGCCCTACACCGACCCCGACAAGGTCGAGGTGGACAACTACACCTATTGAGACAGACGAAAAAGCGGGAGACGGCCGCCGGTTTGGTCCGGCGGCCGCCTCCCGCTTGTCATATGCTTTCCAGATAGCGCTTGAAATTCAGGCCCGCCACCGCCTCCACCAGCGGCTCGCCGAAGCCGCGGCGGCGCATTCTCTCCAGCAGCGCGGGAAGGTCGCCCGCGTTGCGCAGGCCTTCCGGATGGGTTTCAATGCCGTCAAAGTCGCTCCCCAGCCCCACGTGCGCCTCGCCGCCCAGATCGCACATGTGGGCGATGTGATCGACCACCCGGTCCAGATCGGCCCGGCTGTCATGGCTCAGAAACAGGGGATAGAAGTTGACGCCCACATACCCGCCCGCCTCAAACAGGCAGCGCAGCTGATGGTCGCTCAGGTTGCGCGGATGATCGCACAGGGCGCGGGCACAGCTGTGCGAGGCCAGGGGCGGGGCCTTGCCGTCCAGCAGGTCGTAGAAGCCGCGCTCGTTCAGGTGGGACACATCCACCGCCATGTGGCGGCTGCGCATGCGGCTAACGATGTCCCAGCCCAGCGGGGTCAGGCCCTCGCCGCTGCCGCTGAGCGCGGGATGCGCCACGCCGTTTTCATTGTTCCATACCAATGCGGCCATGCGCACGCCCAGGTCCGCGAAACGGTCCACCTGGGCCGCATCGCCGCCGAAGGCCTCGCCGCCCTCGATGGTCAGCATCGCGTTGGCAACGCCCTCGCGCGCCTGCGAAAGCTCGGTGATCTGGCAAAAGCCGCGCTGCTTCAGCCCTTCAAAGGCCTGCAGCTCCCTTTCCACGATGGTGGGGCTCATGCGCATGCCGTTTGTGCACACAAACAGCGCCAGGCACTGCACCCGCACGCCGCCCCCGGCGGTCAGCAGCTCCGCGGTCACATCCAGCGGCTCTCCGGCGGGACGGTCCGGCGCAGAGAGGGCATAGAGCGTATCGGCATGGGTATCGCAAACCAGCATAGGGGACGCTCCTTTCCTGCCGGCACGGGCGTGCCGCGGCTTACTCCATCTCGCCGTAGTGATTGCTGGGCGTAAGGTCGTACACCACGCGGGCCACGCCCTTGACCTCGCTGCGGATGCGCTCAGAGGCGCGCTCCAGCACGTCGAAGGCCAGACGGGCCGCCATGGCGCCGCCCTGCGACACCTGCAGCGCACGCAGGCTCACCGCATAGGCGCCCGGCTGGTCCGGGCTGTCCACCAGATTGGTGTAGTATTGCCACAGGCGTTTGGCATAGCCGCCCTCGCGGATCTCCTCGCTGAAACAGGCGTCGGCGGCCCGCAGCACGGCCAGCCGCTCGGGCGTGACCTGGCCGAAGATGCGCAGGGCCAGTCCGCTGGCCGGGAAGGGCTGGCGCAGCGCGATGCTGTCGGGCAGGGACAGCGCCGTGGCCAGGCGGCGGACCTCCTCCTTGAACAGGTCCCGCACGGGTTCGCAGACGCACAGGTTATAGGCGCTCTTGACGCTTTCCATTTCGGCGCTGGTGGAGAAGCCAAACAGCGCGTCGTTGAGGTTCGCGCCCAGCACGATGGCGCGGATGCCGGGATCGTAGCCCAGCTGCTTGATGAGGACCTGCGTCATCAGCTGCGCGGCGATGCGCTCTTTGTCGTCCCGGCTGCGCACGCCGGAGAGCGCCCGCAGGAAGGCCTCGCTGGCGTCCACATGCGCCACCACCAGGCCCATGGCGTCCATGAAGGTGGAGATGACGCTCTCGGGCTCTCCCTGGCGGAACAGGCCCGTGTCCACAAATACGCACATCAGCCGGTCGCCTACGGCCAGGCTGGCCAGACGGGCGCAAACGGCGCTGTCCACCCCGCCGGAGACCGCGCACAGCACACGCCCCTCCGGCGCCGCCTCGCGGATGCGCTCGACCGCCAGCTGAATCATGGCGTCCTCGTCCCACGAAGCGGCCGCGCCGCAGATGAAGCTGGCGAAGTTGAACAGAAGCTGCGCGGCATCGGGGTCGTTGCGCTCAATGGGATACTGCACCGCGTACAGCGGCAGGGTCCGGTGGCGGAAGCCGATGGGGCGCTCCGTAGCGGTGGCCAGCGGCAAAAGGGATTCGGGCAGGGTCAGGTCCGACAGGGAACGCAGCACGCGTTCGCCGCCGGAGATGTTGGTAAACAGAGGGTCATGCTCCAGGCCCAGCGTCACCGCGCCGCGCGGGCAGGCGGAGGGCGAAGCCTCTCCCCCGTAAAAGCGGCACAGCGCCGGTACCATGCCGCCCAGCGCCAGCACCGGCACGCCCGCCGACAGCAGCGCAGGGTCCACCTGCGCCAGCGCGTTGTCCATGCCGTCATTGGCGCTCAGCACAATCCCCTTGGGCGCATAGGACAGCACCGTTTCCGCGCGGCTGTCCAGCGCAAGGGGGAGGCTGTACACCTGGCGGTAGCGAAGCGTGCGGGCAATCAGCGCAGACTGCCCGCGGCTTTGGCACAAAACCAGAATGGTATCCATTCAGACGGTCCTCCTCTGGGGCGGCCGGGAACCGGAGCCCGCCGCCGAAAGACAAGATCGGTGCTATAACATTCTCCGCCTGGGGTCCAAAACCCTTCCGGACGCTTGAGGCACCGCCCCCGTTATTGCGGCTTGGGAGAAAAGATTTACAATTGTGCGCCCGGCAGGGGGAGAGGGGCGTGCGCATCCGGCGAAACAGGGGTTGTAGAGTTGCGGGAATATTGGTATAATAAACGATGATATACAGTCGGCACGTATGCCATTCGCGCCCCGGGCGCGTGATGGCTGCTCATGCAGGCCCCTTGGGAGCCGCCGGTCCCGCCAGGGGACCGAATCCACCCAACCCAACCAAGGATAAGGAGTGCGACATTTTGAGCGACTACTACCGCAACCACAATCAGTCCAGCGACCCTTTCCAGCCGCCGCGCAACGGGGCGGCAGAGGATGCGGCTCCCTGGGACATGCCTATGGACGGCCCGGAGATGGCGCAGGGGATGCCCGCATGGCAGCAGCCCGGCGTGATGGGCAGCGGTTTCCTGGCGGAGGACCCCGCGCCCTTCGGTGCGGAAATGCAGCAGAGCGGCGTGCCGCTGTTCCAGGACGCCATGGATTTTCGCACACAGGGAGACGACGCGCCTACGCGCGTTGCCAAGCCCCTCGCACAGCAGATGGTGAATAAGCGCACCACCGTGGGCCGTGGCCCCGGCCCCTTTGAACGGCCCGCCGCGCCCGTGGCACAGGCGGCGCCGGCGCCTGCGGGCGGACCGGAGCGGGAGGAAGC
>UQEF01000055.1 GCA_900540045.1 uncultured Eubacteriales bacterium
TCTGTATCGTTTTCAAGGTTCGTTGCTCTCAAGCGAGCTTGTACATCATAGCACGGTTCCCCCTCCCTGTCAACACCTTTTTTCGAATTTTTTGACTTCTTTTTTAGAATCTTGTATTTCCCGAACCTTTTGATTTATAAGCATTCCCACGTACAGGTACTAGCCCGGATGTTCTTCTCTCCGAAAAGACCGAACGTTCGTGACCATCTATTGCCGAAGCGTTTTGCATCAAAACCAAATTGCATTTTTGCCCAAATCAGGCTATACTACCTGTTGAAAAACGCATATACTGAGGAAGTGGACGAGATGAAGCTGGGAATTGTGGGACTCCCAAACGTAGGCAAGAGCACGCTGTTCAACGCCATTACGCGCGCGGGTGCGCAGGCGGCCAACTATCCTTTCTGCACCATCGAGCCCAACACCGGCGTGGTACCCGTGCCGGACAAGCGGCTTGACGAGCTGGCGAGGATGTATCAGCCCAAGAAAGTCACGCCGGCGACGGTGGAATTTGTGGACATTGCAGGCCTGGTGAAGGGCGCCAGCCGCGGCGAGGGGCTGGGCAACAAATTCCTTTCTCATATTCGCGAAGTGGATGCCATCGTTCACGTGGTGCGCTGCTTTGAGGACGAAAACATCATCCACGTCGATGGCAGCATCGATCCCAGGCGCGATATTGAGGTCATCGATCTGGAGCTGATTCTGGCGGACCTTGAGACCGTGGAACGGCGCACGGAGAAGGCGCGCCATCTGCTGAAGAACGGGGACAAGCTGAGGGCATTGGAAGCAGACGTAGGCGAACGGCTGAAGGCTCATCTGGAAGCCGGCAAGCCCGCGCGCACCTTTGCCATGACCGATGAGGAGCGCGAGATCGTATCCGGCTGGTTTCTGCTCACCGACAAACCGGTCATCTACGCCGCCAACATCGCGGACAGCGAAATCGGTCAGCCAGATTCGGCCCACGTCAAGGCTGTTCGGGAGATTGCACAGGCTGAGGGATCGCAGGTCTTTACCATCAGCGCGCAGATAGAGGAAGAAATCGCTCAGATGGAGCCGGAGGAAAAGGACGCCTTCCTGACCGAGCTGGGCCTGGGACAGAGCGGTCTGGACCGGCTCATTGCCGCGTGCTACACGCTTCTGGGCCTGATCTCCTTCCTCACGGCCGGTGCGGACGAGTGTCGGGCATGGACCATCAGGCGGGGTACGAAGGCGCCACAGGCTGCGGGCAAGATTCACACGGACTTTGAACGCGGCTTCATCCGGGCCGAGGTGGTGGCCTTCGATGATCTGAAGGCCCAGGGCGGCATGGCCGCCTGCCGTGAGAAGGGTCTGGTGCGCAGCGAAGGCAAGGACTACGTCATGCGCGACGGCGACGTGGTGCTGTTCCGCTTCAACGTATAAGGCAGGGAGGCCGGGGGTATGTCGAAGTTTTCCTTCTTTCTGAAACGCCTGGTGCGCATGGACTGGAAGGCCATGTGGAAGACGGCGGGCATGCTGCGCAAGCCCAGCGGCAAAAGCCGTCTATGGCTCTTGGCCGACATGCTGCGCTGCGCCCTGAAGTACAACGCCGGATATGTGGACTATAAAATCGCGCAGATGTACCGTCTCAATGACGCGCAACGCAAAACCCAGATCACGCGCGGCCTGAGCAACCAGATCGTGAGGCGGATGAACGACAAGGCGTATTGGTACCTGTTTGATGACAAGGCCACCTTCAATGAGCTGTTTAAGGAAGAAGTGGGGCGCGGCTGGATGAAGCTGAGTCCGGACACGGACCCGGAGGCCTTCAAGGCGTTTCTGGCCGCTCACCCCGACATCATCGCCAAGCCACTGGAAGGGAGCAGCGGGGTGGGCATTGCCCGCTATACGCAGGATGACTGGCAGGGCCGGGAGGACGATTTTCTCAAGGAGCTGCTCGATGGCCAAATTGGCATCATCGAGGAGCGGGTCATCCAGCATCCCAGGCTGATGGCCCTGTGCCCCACGTCGGTCAACACCATCCGCATCGCCACACTCCTGGGCGATAAAAAGCAGGGGATCGTATATGCCTTTCTGCGCATCGGCAACGGCAAGGTGATGGACAACGTCGATCAGGGCGGCATGGCCGCGCGCGTGGACCTGGAAAGCGGCAAGCTGCTCACCGTAGGCGCGGACAAGCAGGGCAACACCTATACCGAGCACCCCATGACGCATACGCCCATCGTGGGCTTTGAGGTTCCCTTTTTTGAGGAAGCCAAGGCCATGTGCCTCAAAGCCGCACAGAAGGTGCCGCAGATGCGCTTTGTGGCCTGGGATGTGGCCGTCACCGAGAAGGGCCCCGTGTTTATCGAGGGCAACAGCTTTCCCAGCCACGCCGTGCCCCAGTTTGCGGCGCACTACCCGGATGGCATCGGCATCATGCGGGAGTTTCGGGAGTTTATCGACATCTGAACCACCGGAGATGCGAAACCGCGGCAGGACGAAGATCCGCCGCGGTTTTCTCTTTCACTTTGCAAGGGACTTCTCTTCCTTCTTGCTTTGTGGCCAGCAGCTGTCCCGGACTGTAAAATCTTTGACGAAACGCAGCCACAGGCAGGAAAAGACGGCTCGCAGAGGGAATGAATGTCATAGCGCAGCTTTGCGCTTCGGCCGCCTGGCAAGCGGCAAAAAAACAACAAAGGAGCATTCCCATGAGCAAGCATCTCTCCCCCGCCTATCAGCTGTACTCCGCGCGCGAGGACGCCAGCAACGACCTGGAGGGCGTTTTGGACCAGCTTTCCCGCATGGGCTACGAGGGCGTGGAATTTGCGGGATTTTTTGAAAAAACAGCCAAGGAGGTACGCAAGCTGCTCAAGCATACCGGTCTCAAGGCCGTGAGCAGCCACGTGCCTCTGCAGCAGATCCGGGACGACATGCAGTCCGTCCTGGATTACCACGAGGAGCTGGAGTGCGGTTGCATTGCCGTGCCCTATCTGGCCGAGGAGGACCGCCCGGGTCAGCCCGGCTTTGCCCGCGTGCTGGAAACGCTGTATACCTTCGGCCGGCAGTGCAAAAAACGCGGCATCGTGTTGCTCTATCACAACCACGACTTTGAATTTGCTCAGATCAGCGGCATGACGGCCCTGGACTTCCTCTACGCGGCGGTGCCTGCGTCCGCGCTCAAATGCGAGCTGGACACCTGTTGGATTCGCTACGCAGGAGCCGACCCGGCCGACTATCTCCGCCGCTACGCGGAGCGCTGCCCCGTGGTGCATCTCAAGGACTACGTGGGCGATCCCGGCGGGCCTGCGCCCTACGCGCTTCTGGGCCAGGACGCGCCCGCGCGCGAGGACGGCGGGCAGCCTTTCCTGTTCAAGCCTTTGGGAGGCGGCTGTCAGGACATTCCCGCACTGGTGGAGGCTGCGCGCGAAGCCGGCACGCGCTGGCTGGTGGTGGAGCAGGACGAAAGCCCCGAGCGCCCCGCTCTGGAGGATGCCCGCCTGAGCGCCGAGCACCTGCTGCCGCTGCTGTGAGGTCTTGCGGGCCGGGTGGACAGCGGGCGCCCGGATAGCGCGGCTTTTCTGAAAACGTTCTTGGGCGGCGGCGAATTTTTTCGCCGTCGCCCTTGCTTTTTGCCGAAAACAGGTCTATCCTGTTGGATGGCTCTGGGAGGGGCCTATTCTGAGAGAATGTAGGTGATTGCATGCAGGTTTTGACATTGGTTCTCAACCGCACGGAGTGCCTGGAGGAACTGCTGGAGGCGCTGCTGAAAAGCGGCATTCACGGCGGTACCGTCGTGGACAGCACTGGCATGATGCGCGTAATCGACCAGAGTGGTGATGATCTTCCCATGTTTGCCGCGCTGCGGCAGCTGTTCGATCCGGAGCGCAAAAGCAGCAAAACCCTGGTCATGGTGCTTGATGACGCGCAGGTGGCGGTGGCGCGCGAGGTAATCAACCGGGTGACCGGCGGCCTGGACCAGCCCGATACAGGCATTCTGTTTGCCGTTCCGGCGCTGTTTGTGGAGGGGATGAAGCCATGAACACGCTGCTGGCGCTGTCCATTGCCATCGCTGCCGGGCTGGCGGTGAGCCGCCTGGCGCGGCTGGTACGGCTGCCAAACGTGACGGCCTTTCTGGTGGGCGGCCTGATCATTGGCCCTTCGGTGCTGGGCATACTTCCCCGGGATATGCTGGACGGCTTCTCCGTCATTACGGAAGCCGCGTTGGGCTTCATCGCCTATTCCATCGGTGCCGAATTCAAGATGAGTTATCTCAAGCGCATCGGCGCCAAGCCTCTGACCATCACGGTCTTTGAGGGTCTGGGCGCGGTCGTTCTGGTGGACGTAGTGCTGATTGGCTGCTCTCTGGCGGGCATACCGGGCTTTGATCTGCCCATGTGCGTGGCGCTGGGTGCCATTGCCGCCGCCACCGCGCCTGCGGCTACGCTGATGGTCATCCGTCAGTACAAGGCACGCGGCCCGGTGAGCGATATGCTGTTGCCTGTGGTCGCCATGGATGATGCGCTGGGCCTGATCGCTTTCGCCATTTCCATGAACATCGCCCAGACGCTGCAAAGCGGCGCGGCCATGACGGTGCAGGGCATGCTCGTCTCTCCCCTTCTGGAGATCGTTGGCTCAGTCGTGCTGGGCGCGGCGTTGGGCCTGCTGCTGAGTCTGCTGGCGCGTTTCTTCCGGTCGCGCGGAAACAAGCTGGCGCTGACCATCGCCTTTGTGTTTCTGGCGCTGGCGTTGTGCGATCTGTGGGGTCTGAGCAACCTTTTGTGCATTATGATGATCGGCGCGGTGATGACCAACCTCTGCCCCGCCGCCAGCGTCATCATCGAGCAGACGGACCGCTTCACGCCTCCGCTGTTCCTTTTGTTCTTTGTGATTTCCGGCGCAGAGCTGGATTTGTCCGTCCTGCCCACGGTGGGACTGGTGGGCGCCTGCTATGTGGTGGTGCGCGTCCTGGGCAAGTGGCTCGGCTCGTTCCTGGGTTCCCGCTTGGTGAACGCTCATCCCAATGTGCAAAAATACCTGGGCTTCACGCTGATTCCCCAGGCGGGTGTAGCCATCGGCATGGCGCAGCTGGCGCTTACGCGCCTTCCCGCCTACGGCAGCCGCATCCAGGCCGTGGTGCTCGCGGGCACGCTGATTTATGAGCTCGTCGGCCCGGTGGTGACCAAGCTGGCCCTGAGCCGCGCGGGCGAAATTCCCGCAGCTGCGGTCAAGGCGGGCGCGGCGACGAAAGGCTAAGTGTTCTTCGCCTGTTTTCCCCTGGAAAACGCGACGCCATTGCAGCCTTGCAAAATCAAACAGACGGAAAAGCGGGACGGCCTCTGGACCGTCCCGCTCAGCATGTCGAAAAAGTCCGGCCGCACCGGCCTTTTCCGCCAAGACACGTTTCCCCTGCGCTTTCAGCGCGGCCGGGGAAACGCGCAAGGAAACCTTGCTACGCAAGGCTTCCGAATCCACCGCACGTGTCGCTGGATTCGGATTTCACTCGGAGGGTTACGGCCCTCCGAACCTCTCGAAAGGGTTTTTTGACAGTCTGAGCGGGACGGCCTCTGGACCGTCCCGCTTTTCCGTCTGAGAAATTCCCGGCATCCCGAAAGGAAGGGCGCGCATCGAAGCGGCGCTGCGCCTATCGCTTGTCGCGATCGATCATCTCCAGCGAAAGGGTCGACAGCAAGGCGAAGGCCAGCGCAAACAGGACCAGCATCATCCAGTTTCCCATCACGTTGTCCAGCGTTCTCTCATAGTCGGGATTGTAGCTGGCATCGGCCGTCTTTTCCTCGATCACCGTCTTGACCTTTTCCTCACCAAAGAAGTCAAGTAATTCACCAATGGTCGCCTTGAAGGTAAACTCCCGGTCTCTGTGCGCCTGGAGGGCCTCGTTTTCAACCAAAAATTCGGTAATTTCACCCAGCGTAACGGGCTGGTTGATCTCCTCGTCCTTCCTTTCCATCAGGGTTTCCCTGACTCCCAACGCATCCAGAGCCTCTCCCAGCGTAAAGGTGTAGGTGACCTCCTGATCCAGAACCTCCTGCGCATTTTCATCCTCCAGAAGGCTTTTAAGCATGTCTCCCGCTGTGATGGCGGCAGTGCTCTCGGAGGCCGGCAAAAGCGTCTGGCTCCAGAGCTGCTGCAGTCCCTCCATTTGCAGCATGGCCGTAAGCAGCTCCCGCAGGGACAGGGTCTGGACGATTTCCTTGTCGCTTACATGCAGAATCTCATCCGCCGCGCCGAGGATTTCAGCCACCTCACCCACGGTGAAGGGCCTGATGACCTCCATGTCCTGACGGCTGGCAAGGAACGTATTGTCCTCATCCCCCAGCAGATCCAGAATCTGCCCCAGGGTGACGGTGCCTCCCACTTCGTTGTCCCGCATCTTGGAGAGGGTGTTCCAGGCAGTTACCATGGGCGCCTCGTTGTATCCTGACTGGGCCGCAATTACCTTGATGCCGTAATTGGAAATGGTATAATCCGCCAGTGGACGGGTCCAGTCCGGAAGGGGCAGCAGTCCGCCCGAGAATACCAGCTGAAAGATCAGCACGAAGGGCATCACGGTCATGGCGCCGGTGGTTGTATGCGCCACGCTGGAGATAAACAGGCTCATCATGTCCGATGCATAGGAGATCAGCAGTATGGAGATCCCCACATCCAGAATCATCCACCGGGTCATGAAGCCCGGTACGGGAAACGCAACCCCCATCATCTCCATCACATATACCGAGAGGCCTGTCTGCGTCAGGCACAGGGCAAACTGATAGATCATATGGGACGCCACATAGGAAGAGATGTGCATACCCGACCGGTGCTCCCGCTTGATGATGGGCCGCTCGCGGCAAACGGACTGAATGGAATTGAAGCAGCCGTTCCAGATCGCCACGCATGTCAGCGCAAACGCGCCCTTGAGGTTTCCCTCCATCGTCAGGAAAAAATCCTTGCGGATTACCATGCTCACCAGCGCGGCGATAATCGCCGCCATGGGCAGCACCTTCCAGTCGCTCTGGTAGATGAAAAAGCGCAGCTGTTTTTCCACATAGATAGGAATCTGGCTGGCACGGCCCCTGTGGCGGATTCTTCTGCTGATCGGTTTGTTGACGCGTACTTCAGCCATGCTGCACCTCCGCATACTTCAAAATGAACTCATCGGCACGGCCTTCGCCGCCCTCCTCCTGCCGGTTGACCGACTTGACGATCTCCTCCATGCTCTCCTTGCCAAAAAAACGCACAGGCCTCGTCAATGGGGCCGAAATATGCCAGCCGCCCGGTGCGTTTGGCATCCTTGGCGAGCACGATCACATCGTCAAACAGGTCAATCACCCGATCCGGCGTATGCGTAATCACGATGATGATCTTGCCCTGGTCGGCAATCAACCGCAGCTGCTCAAACAGCTCACGCGCCATCACACCGTCCAGGCCGGAGTCCGGCTCATCCAGGATAAACAAAGACGGGTTGGAGATGAATTCCATGGCAATGGAAAGCCGCTTGCGCTGCCCGCCGGACAGCTTGGCCACCATATGGTTTTCCACCGGGGTCAGCCCGAAGATCTTCATCACATCTTCCACGCGTGCCTTGCGCTCCGCGCCGGTAAAGTCCTTGGGCAGACGCAGGCTGGCCGCGTCCATCAGCGTGCGGAACACGCTGTCCGATCCGCGCATCAGATCCATCTGGGGCACAAAGCCGATGTTGTACTGCATTTCCTTGTAATGCTTGTACATGTTGGTGCCATTGAGCACCACTTCCGCCTTGGCCTTTTCATAACCGTTGATGGCGTTGAGACAGGTGGTTTTACCCGCACCGCTGCCGCCCAGCAGCAGCACCATATGCCCGGGCTGAATGTACATATGAATATCCCGCAACAGATATTTTTTTCTGAAAAACTCCCGGACGGATCGCTCCTCCAGGTTGACCGTCAGGCCCTTGTCCAGCACGTCCGCCTTTTTTCCGGAGAAAAAGTTGGCGGCCTCGCTTTTGATATCCGCCACCTTCCACAGGGGCTGATAGGCCTTGCGGAATCCCCACAGCAGCGCGGGGATGAAGCCCAGCAGCAGCCACAGGACGACCCAGCCCTTCCTGCGTCCGTATACTTCGGTCAGTCCATTGTAGACGCGAATCTGGTAAATGATATCAATCAATGCGGCGATCAGCCCCACCAGGGCAAGGAACATTTCAGTAGCAGAGTCCAGCTGTAGATACAGGCCGGACAGGTTTGTAGCTACCATGAGGAAGACCATCACAGCCAGCGTTCGTCCCTCCGATTCCCGACCCGCGCACAAGCCCGGCTTGTACTGGCGCGCGCAGGGGATCGGCGCCCGCCAGCCCTTAACGCCGCTTTTGCAAAAGACCGCCCACAATCCCATCAGGTACAGCAGCGCTGGAATGATGCTTCCCAGCTCAAAGGAGGTATCCAGCAACACCAAGGTAACGCCCTCCGCAATTTTCATCATCAACACCCGTGTCTTTTAAATCTCATCCGACACGCGCCTGACGGCGGCAACCATGATTCCCTCCCGCGCCCGTCCATTTGTATACATTTCGCCTTTGCCCGGGAAAAATCTTGTCTTTTCTCTAAAAAACGGCGCATCCGGACGGGTCGGAAGAGGCTCCAACGCGCCCGTAACGCCGGATGTTGCGCACCGCCTGCCGGGGTTCCACCAAGCTCCATTGTGGACGAACCGCGAATGAACCGGGGAAGCAACCGCAGGCGCAAGCCTTGGGCTCCGGCTGCGAGGCGGCGGCGCGCACAGTCAGGGACCCCGCCAAGGGAAGCGCTTCCGGCGCTTTCCGCGTTTTTCTCAGGGCAGCTGTCCCGCATGCCTGTCAGGTCGTTCGGTTGAGTTTGACGATGGACATGTTGAAAATGCCGTCCGTCGCTCGGACGGGGCTGCTGTAAAACAGGCTCAGCGTCGTTTCTGAGGGGGCATAGATAATGAAGTTCGCAGATCCTCCCGCCGAGGTTCCGTTGACGCTTGTAGCAAAATAAACGGAGGTTTCCAAGTGAGAAGTGCCGTTGTAGGAAGGCGTAACCTGCATATAGCTGGCAGTGCGGTAGATCGCCGATATGCTGTAGCCCACCAGGTAGTAACCCGGCTGAAGCGTGATGCGGGAAAAATCCGTCTGGACGATGCTGCCCGTGGGATCGGTCACATCGGGGAACATGGTAATCAGGCTATTGTTATCCCATACGGCCTGAACGTTGGCAAAGGATGCAAACACATCTTCAGGCGCCGCGCCCGTAGCCCCGGTCGCGCCGGTGGCGCCCGGCAGGCCCGGCAAACCATCTGCGCCGGTGGCGCCCGTTGGACCGTCCGCACCAGTGGCGCCCGTGGCGCCGGTAGGACCGTCCGCACCCGGCAGGCCGTCTGCGCCGGTGGCGCCGGTCGCTCCTGTAGCGCCCGTTGGGCCGGTGGCTCCGGTTGGGCCGTCCGCTCCTGTCGCGCCGGTTGAGCCGGTGGCGCCCGTGGCTCCTGCCGGTCCCGCAGGCCCGGTTGCGCCCGTATTTCCCGTAGCGCCTGCAGGCCCTGTGGGTCCTTCCGCACCCGTCGGCCCGGTTGCGCCCGTAGGTCCTGTCGGACCGGTCATGCTGGCGGAGCCGGCCGGTCCGGTGGGGCCGGTAGCGCCCGTTGGGCCCGTAGCGCCGGTAGGTCCCGTAATGCCACTGATCCCTCGTGGTCCCATCGAGCCGTTTGATCCTGCCGGACCGGTGGCTCCCGTCGGGCCAGTCGGACCGGTGGGCCCGGTCGGCCCGGTCGCACCGTCGGTACCAGCAGGTCCGGTAAACCAGATAGGATACCCATGAAGCGCGCAGTTGGAGCACATGGAGCCACCGCATCTTATGCATGAAGGTCCTTTATAAATGAACATGGCTCGCACCTTCTTTCTATGTTCACACCATCCTATTCCGCATTTATGGTTCTGTGCGCAAAAAGGCACGCTGTGCAAACAGCGCGCCACAGCTTGTCGGAAAAGCTCGCCTGCGGCGATCTTTTCCGACAGAACGCGTTTTCCCTGCGCTTTCAGCGCGGCCGGGGAAACGCGCAGGGAAACCTTGCTGCGCAAGGCTTCCGAATCCACCGCACATGTCGCTGGATTCGGAATACAGCTCGGAGGGTTGCAGCCCTCCGAACCTCTCAAAAGGGTTTTTTGACAGGCTGAGGCACGCTGTGCAAACAGCGCGCCAAACTTTTCGCATTTGTTACCGCGGCGGCACGATCCACGCTCGCCGCCCGTTTGCGTATCTGCAGATTCCATCTCTTTGCGCTCCGGCAGGGAAAGCGCCCGTCAGGCCGCCATACGTCCCCCAACGCTGTCCACCATCATCAGCACCTCTGTTTCTTCGCCCGTCAGCGCATCGATATATACACGGTACTCGCGCCCCTCGTAGCGGCCCGGCACCTCGTAGCACAGGCGCTCCCCCTCGCGGTAGGGAATCACGCACAACCGCGCCTGACCAGCCTCCAGCCGGGAGCTCACCTTCTCCAGCGCCTCCTGCGCGGAAAGCGCAGGCGCAAGCCCCGTGCGCCGGGTGTGGTTCATCAGATAGTTGTTTGCCTCCAGACCTACCACTTCTCCGGTGTCCATGCGTATCTGTACCTTGACCAGATCGGGATACAGCAGCACCCCGTCCTGCACGGCCACAAAATTGATTACTGCCAGGCCGTCGTACACCTGATAGTGGTTGGCCTCCATCTCGCCATAGCCGCGGTCCAGCAGAAAGCCCTGCGCCGCTTCCGCGCATTCCTCCAGCGTCAGCGCGGGGGCAAAGGCAGCATGCTCCGGCACCATCCACAGCATCTTTCCCCCCTGACGGGTCACTTCGGCATTGAGCACCACACCGTCGTTCAGGGTCAGGGTCACACCGTAGCTGGCCAGGGCACCTCCACTGTCCGGGGCCGCCTCCACACGTTCGACCCTCTCCTCCCCCACGAAGGCTCTGGCAATTTCCAGGGCCCGGATCTGGTCGATCAGTTCCTCGCCCAGGGCCTTGGGCGTGCCGTAATGCCGCGCATCAGAAAAGGCGCCGTCATAGATCATGCTGGGATAGTCCATGCCGTTGTCGGGATCGGCCACCTGCTCCAGCGGGCGCTGGCCCGCCTGCGCCTCGGCATAGAACACCCCCGGCTGGGCCGTCAGACGCAGGCTTTCGGCCACCATGGTCTCCCGCGCGGTAGCAAACTGCCCCAGCAGCAACGCGCACTGGCTTTCCAGGGAACTCAGCTCCGTGGTTTGCTGCTTGGTCAGCGGCTGGCCTGCGGATACCGACAGCGCCAGCACCATGGCATATTCCGACAGCTGATTGCAAAACTTCAACGTGTCGCTCATGGCGATATGACTCAGCGGCAGGGCCGACAGGCCGCTCACCACATTGTCCGCCTGCCGGCTGATGCCCGCGAGCAGCTCCACCTGGGTTCGCGCGTCCGTCGCTACCGGCGCTTTGCCCAGTTTGAGCCCGATGGCCTGCAAGTGCTCCTGCGTTTCCAGCACGCGCTGCGCATAGGCGTCCTCCAGGGCCTGGGCGCTTCGCTGGGCCCGGTTGCCGTAATCCAGCGTGAGAAAAATGGATATGAGCACCGCAACACCCAAAAAGGTATACAAAAGAATGTGATGCTTCAGCCGCATGCGCGCCTCCCGGTCAAATGGCGAAGTTGTGCTTGCCGATGCTCAGCTGCACTGTGCGCGACCAGATCCACCCGTTGGTGGCGGTTGCGGGGTTGTAGTAATACAGGCACCCGCCGGTGGGGTCCCAGCCGTTGAGCGCATCGCGGGCGGCGCGCAGGCTGTCCTCGTCGGGGGTGAGGTTGATCTGCCCATCCGATACCGCGTCAAACGCGCCGGACTGATAGATCACCCCGCTGATGGTATTGGGAAAAGAAGGGCTCTTTACCCGGTTGAGCACCACGGCCGCCACGGCCACCTTGCCCACGTAGGGCTCGCCGCGGGCCTCGCCATGTACCAGCCTGCCCAGCAGGTAGGTTTCACTTTCGTTATAGCTGGCGGCGGATACGCTGCCCGTCAGGGTGATGCCCAGCGCCGCGGCAGTGCTCTCACCCACCGCGCCGTCCACCTTCAGCCCGTTTTTCCGCTGGAACCATACCACCGCGTCATAGGTCTGCTTGCCGAATACACCGTCCACCGTGCCGCTGAAATATCCGTACTGCTTCAGCTTCTGCTGAATCAACGTGACCTGATCGCCCTTATCCCCCCAGGCCACCACGGTCGCATCGGCCCATACAAAGGAAAAAAACAGGGCAAACGTCATCAGCGCCGCAATCAGCTGCAGCGCCAGCTCCATCCGATTGGGTCTCCGCCGCATTCAAAAAACCCTCCCCCACAAGCATCGCTTCGTGAGGAAGGGTTTCCCATGAAGAAAAAAACTATACGCCTGCTACGGGCTTCTCCTGCGCCGTATACAGGGTGTAACCGTTGGTTTCCACGCAGGAAAGATCGCCGGTAAAGCTGGTTACGTACGCATCGGCGGTGAGGGTCCAGCGGCAGCCCTGCGCAAGCGTCACGTTCACTTCGCCGCCCTGGCCCTCCGGATTGACCGTGCCCTCAAAGGTAGCGCCGTCCGAAAGCGTCATGTCAAGCGAGGAGCTCTCATCCACCCGGATGGTTCCGGACAGCGCCTGTGCGATGGCGTTCAGCGTGCAGCGTCCACCGTTTTCTCCCGGCGTGCCCCAGCCACGCTCGCCCGTATTGCCCTCTACCCGCAGCAGGCATCCGTCAGCCAGCGTGAGCGCCACGCCGCTGAGCTCAATGGCGCAGTCGGTGTTGGTCACATAAAACAGATCCCCCGACAGGGTGGTAAGCTCGCCGCCCGTCATCCGGAAAAGGCTCTGCCCTTCCTGGGCATCGCCGCTCATGCTTTGGTAAAGCATCACGCCGTGCAGGTTTTCGCCGCTGTCCGGGCCATAGGTGCCCTGCATGTTGCCCGATACCGTGCAGTCCGTCAGCGTCACGCTGTTGCGTCCCTCCACCACGATGGCTTCGGAGCGGTTGGCCGTCAGCACCGCGTTGGTCACGGCGATCTGCGCCGTGCTGTAAATGGCGGGCGAGCCGGTGCCGTTGGTCACATAGCTGCCGTCCTCGACAGTCAGGGTTCCGCCTCCCCGGTCGCTGCGGATCGCGGCTGAGGAATTGCCCTGCGTTTCCACATCCACATTCCAGGCGGTCAATTCTCCGCCGCCCGTCACATGGATACCTCCGGAATGGTCGCCCGTGGTGCTGACGGTACTATCCGTCACGGAAACAGCGGTTCCTTCCCCATAGCTGACCACCGCGTTGCCACCGGTCGCAGCCGTGGTCACGCTCACCGCCGTGAGCGCCGCCTGCGCGCCGTCGGTCGCCAGAAAGCCCGCGTTCTGGCCGTAAAAATCGCTGTTTTCCGTGCTTGATGTATCTCCTTGCAGCTTTTGGATGGTAACGCCCGTCAGCGCCGCCTGTGCCGTGTTTGTCACCCGAAGGGCGTTTTCATCCGCCTTTTGGGACAGAAAGCTGCCGCCGCTGATGGTGGTATCCGTTTCCAGCGTAGTAGCGGCTGTGCCCTGGCTCACCGTTCCCGGCGCGCCCGGCAGATCGCCCGGCGCCTGCGGGGGCTGACCGTCCGGCCCCTGCGGAGGAAGGCTTCCCGGCTCCCCCTCTCCTCCGGGCGGTTCCGGCGGACGTTCGCCCTCCGGCGGCGCCTGCGCAGGCTGCCCGTCAGACGCCTCCGCCTGCACGGGTGCGCTTTCTTCGGGCAGCGCAGCGCCCTCCGCCACAGCCGCTGCGTATACCACCCATACAGCCATGAGCAGAGCCGTGATCCGTAACCATGTCCTGATTCTCACAGATTTCTTCGCTCCCTTTCCAACCAGATTGCTCACAGCCATCATGCTACTCCACGCGTGTGACGATTCTGTGGCGCAGGTGTGAACGCCCGGTCATTTTACAAATTTGCAGCGAAAAAAAACCTCACCGCCCTCAAAAGCGTCTATCTCAATAAGCGCTACACCAAAGAACGGAGGATGACGATGGGAAAGAAAACGCTGTATACCGCCGTGCTGCTGACATGCCTGCTGCTGTGCACGAGCGCCAAGGGGCAGGGGTTGTCCCTTGATCTGCCGGACACCGTGCGTCCCTACCAGCCGGCGGAAATCACCGTGGAAGCGCCCCGACCGGGGCAGCTGACCATTCAGCTCCGGAGCGAAGCGGGGCCCGAGCTCCCGCTGTGCGAGAACCTGCCCGTGGAGGCGGGCCGCAACACGGTTCGATGGAACGCGACCTCCTATGGCGGCATGCCGCTGCGTGCGGGGCGCTACCATCTGCTTGCGCGCCTCACGGACGAGGACGGCGGCCACAGCACGGCGCACGCCTTCGTTACGGCGGAACGTGCCGCCGCCGCGCTGATCTATGCGCTGCCCAGCGGCGAGACCCTCTATCACCGGCGGACGGAGCCGTGGTTTGTGGACTGCGCGGTTACGGGCGCGGGCGTCGTGCATCTGGAATGCTATGCGGATGAAAGCCTGACGCAGCGCTTCGCCTCCATCCGCAAAAAGCTGGAAGGCAGCGGGCGCTTCCGCATCGCATGGAACGGAGCCTGCGACGGGCGCAAAGCGCCTGCCGGGCAGTATTGGATGCGGGCCTACCTGGACGGACGGGAGGAGGAGGCTTTCGTCTTTCCGCTGGAGATTCGCGACGGGAGCGAACCAGTGCCCGAACTGGCCCCCACCGGTCCGCTTCTGCCCGATATCCGCAGCGATGAGAACCTGTGGGAAGCCATCCTGGCCCCTGCCGCCGTGGTAGACATTGGGGCGGAGGAGCACCAGCGCCTCTACCTCTCCCCGGACCCCGACAGCGACGTTGTGGGACAGGTGCACGGCCAGTCTCAGGCGGTGGAGGTGGTGGAGCCTGGCGCGCGCTATACGCTGGTGCGCGCCTGGCGGCATGAGGACGGATCCTACGTCGAAGGCTACGTGCCCACCAAAAAGCTCAAGATGGTGCTGCCTGGCACGCGCTACGGCGTAGTCATCGACAAGACGGCGCAGACCCTGACCGTGTACGAGGCGGGAAAGCCCGTGGGCCGCGCGCGTGTGAGCACGGGGCTCAAGGCCCCGGACAAGGCGTTCCGGGAAACGCGCACCGGCGCCTTCCTCACCACCGACCGTCTGGTGAGTTTTGACAGCGGCGGCTACCGATGCGATTATCCCATCCGCATCGACGGGGGCAACCTGCTGCATCAGGTAGGGTATCAGGAGCGCGCGGACGGCATGGCCGACTTTTCGGATCAGGCCTCCCGGCTGGGCCAGCGCGCCTCAGAGGGCTGCGTGCGGGTGGACTGGCGCACGGACGATGAATATACCATCAACGCATACTGGTTGTGGACGCACCTGCCCTGGCGCACCAAGGTGCTGGTGCTGCCGTAAGCGCAGGAAAAGCATGGCGGCGGGCCCGAACGGGTCCGCCGCCAATCGTCAGTTTCCGCACTCCACGCTGATCTGGTTGAACAGCCCCAGCACCTGCTCCAGCTTGAGGGCGCGCTTTTCTTCGCCGCTCTTGTCCAGCACGGCGCGGCCCTCGTGCAGCATGAGGATGCGGTCGCCGTATTCCAGCGCGTATCGCAGGTTATGGGTCACCATCAGCGTGGTCAATCCCTTCTCCCGCACCAGCCGGCCGGTCAGCTGCATGATGACCTCCGCGGTCTTGGGGTCCAGCGCCGCAGTGTGCTCATCCAGAATGAGGAACTCAATGGGGGTGAGCGTGCTCATCAAAAGGGCCAGCGCCTGCCTTTGCCCGCCGGAGAGCGAGCCCACGGGGATATTGAGCTTGTCCTCCAGCCCCAGCCCCAGTGAGCTCAGCAGCTCTTTATAATAGGAAACGCGGCGGCGGTTCACGCCGGGGGTGATGTTGTAGGGACGGTTTTTGTTGTCGGCCATGGCCATGTTTTCAAGCAAGGTCATCGTGCCGCAGGTGCCCATGGCGGGGTTCTGGTACACACGGCCAATGTTGCGGTAGCGCTTGTGCTCGCTCATTTTGGTAATATCGCGGCCGCCCATGAAAATGCTGCCCTCGTCCACGGGGATGGAGCCGCAGACCAGGTTGAGCATGCTGGTTTTGCCGCTGCCGTTGGAGCCAACGACGCTGACGAACTGCCCGTCCGGGATGGTCAGGCTGAAATGGCGGAACAGGCAGTTTTCGTTCACCGTTCCGGGGGAATAGACCTTGCTTACATCACGAAGCTCAAGCATGGAATTTCACCTTCTTCCTGCGCACATTGCCCAGCACAAGGATGATAAGGAACAGCGCCGCCGTCACCAGCTTGAGGTCCTGCGGCACCAGACCCATCGACAGCGCCAGCGCCACGCAGGCCTTGTAGATGATGCTGCCCACGATGGCCGCGGTGGAGCTGTTCACCTTCTGCCGGTTTTTGAAGATGTTGGTGCCGATGATGACCGCCGCCAGACCAAAGACGATGGCGCCGGTGCCCATCGAGATTTCAAACACGCGGTTTTTCTGCGCCATCACCGCGCCGGAGAGCGCCACCAGCGCGTTTGCGATGATCAGCCCCTCGATCTTCACCAGCCCCCCGTCGCGCGCCAGCGTGGCCACCACGGCGGGGTTGTCGCCTTCGGCGCGCAAAAGGAAGCCCGCCTTGGTGTTCATGAACAGGTCCAGAAGCACCTTCACCACCAGCACGATGACCAGCACCACCAGCACCTTGGACCAGGGCGCGAGCGCTGCGGGCAGGCTGTCCACCAGCGCGTTGTCAAAGAGGGTGTCCATGTTGAAAAAGGGCAGGTTGGCCCTGCCCGCGATGCGCAGGTTGATGGAATACAGCCCCGTCATGGTGATGATGCCGCTGAGCAGGTCGCGCACGCGGCATTTGACATGGATCAGTCCCGTGACCAGCCCCGCCGCCGCGCCGGCGAGCGTGGCCATCAGGAGCGTGAGCACGGGATGCATGCCGTTCACCGTCAGAATGGCGCTGACCGCCGCGCCCAGCGGGAAAGACGAATCCACCGTCAGGTCCGGGAAATCCAGAATGCGGTAGGTGATCAGCACGCCCAGCGCCAGAATGGCGTAGATCAGCCCCTCCTCCAAAATGCCGATGAAAATGCCCATGAAACCGGCCTCCGTTTCGCTTTGGTTCCTTTGCCCGCTCAGGCCGCCAAAGGCCCGCTCCCGACACGCGGGAGCGGGTGGCTAAGCCGGCGGGCCGCCTGCTTACTGCTGGGTGACGTCGATGCCGCGGGCGAGGTCCGCTTCGGGAATCGTCACGCCCAGCGCTTCGGCCACGTCCGGGTTGTAGCACATGTCGCCGCCCTCGCTGCTGACAAAGGGGATGTCCCCGGCAAAGGCGCCCTCCAGCACCTGCGCGGCCATACGCCCGGTCTGCTGGCCCAGGGAGATATATTCGACGCCCTCGGAGGCGATGCAGCCGTTCTTGACCTGCTCAATCTCGCTGCCAAAGACGGGCTTGCCCAGCGCGTTGGCCTTGTCCAGCACCACGGCCAGGTAGCTGACCACGGTGTTGTCGGTCAGGTTGGTCAGGCAATCCACCTGCGGCAGGAGGGTGTCGCACGCCAGAGGAATGTCCGCGCCGGTGGAAATGCCCGACGCCACGATCTCAAAGCCGTAGGTGCCTGCCAGATCCTGATAGAGCTTGAGCTGGCTCTCGGAATTGGTCTCGCTGGTGGTGTAGAGAATGCCGATCTTCTTGGCCTCCGGCAGGAAGGAGCGGATGAGCTTGAGCTGCGCCTCCACGGGCAGCACGTCGCAGGTGCCGGTCACGTTGTACTCGCTCTTGCCCTCATCGTTGGCCAGCATGGCGGCCGCAGGGTCGCTCACCGCGGTATAGATCACGGGCTTGCCGCTGTCCATGCAGGCGTTGAAGGCCGCCTGCGCCATGGGCGTGGCGATGGCGCATACCAGGTCGCACTCCTGCGCCATCTGCTGGGCGATCTGCTGGCACAGGCCCATATCCGCCTGCGCGTTCTGCACGATGAAGGTCACATTTTCACCTTCCACATAGCCCATCTCGGCCAGGCCCTGAATGAAGCCCTCGCGGCAGTTGTCCAGGCTGGAGTGCTCGGCAAACTGCGCGATGCCGATGGTGTAGGTCTTGTCGGTCTCGGCTGCGGCCAGCGCGGCGGTCAGGCACAGGGCCAAAGTCAGTACGATCGCAGTCAGCTTCTTCATCATGATTCATCCATCCTTTCCTGAATTTGAGAGAAATGAAAAACGCCCCAAGCAACCCCAGGTTGCTTGAGGCGGTATTTCCGCGGTGCCACTCAATTTCCCCGCCATGGGCGGGCTCATTCTTCACGTACCAACATACGCGCCGCCCGGATAACGGGTGCGGGTCCCGTCAGCGGCTACGGTCCAAACGGGCTTTCGCCGCCGCCCTCGGAAGTCCATTCACCGCCCTGCCGCGCGCCGTGGTCTCACTCTTCACGGCTCCCTTTGCCGCGCCCTGTGGCGGTTACTCCTCTCCCTCAACGGTTTGATTGCGTGTATCATACGCCACCCAAGCCTCATTGTCAAGAGGGTTATCGCATGTTTTTTGCATGTTTTTTTCTTTGCCGTCTTTTGTCATCCGGTGGTAAAAAACGCGTTCTTCGCAAATTCTAATGCTGCTTTCAGCATTTCCAAAGCGGCTTTGAGCGCGCCTTTCTTTTCAGCCTCACCGTTTTATGGTATAATGCATTGCGTTAAAGTGCGCGGGGTCTTCGGGTCTTCGCGCGACATAGAAGGAGCAAGCCAGATGAGCCATTCTAAACCGTCCGAAAAGCGCAAGGGGCTGGGCGCGGGGATCATCGCGTTCGGCGTGGTGTTCGCGCTGTTTTCCCTTTTGTTCCGCCCGCACACGGTGGGCGCTTTTGCGCTGGCTACGGCGCTGAGCCTGTTTGCGGGCGCGGTCATCCGCGTCATGGCGCAGGGGCTGGACGTGAGTCCCACCGTCAAGACCCCGGAAAGCCTGCAAAAGGTGCAGGGCAACACCGGCGATCCCGATGTGGACGCGCTGCTGGAGAAGGGGCGCGGCATGATCGCGGAAATCCGCGCGGAAAACGACCGCATTCCCGATTCCTCCCTCTCCGATAAGCTGGAGAAGCTGGAAAACCTGTGCGCCGAGGTATTCCGCGCGGTATACGACAAACCCGCCAAGGCCCCGCAGATCCGCAAATTCATGGACTATTACCTGCCCACCACCCTGAAAATGGTCCGGGGCTTTCGCACGCTGGACGAGCGCGGCGTCACCGGCGCGCAGGCACAGGACGCGCGCCGGCGCATCGGGGATGCGCTGGACGTGGTCATCCACGGCTGCCAGCGCCTGCTGGAGAACCTTTACCGCGACGACGTGCTGGACCTGACCACCGATATCGACGTGCTCGAGCAGATGCTCAAGCGCGACGGCCTGACCGAAAGCGACCTGGAGCGCGCCGCGGCGCAGGCCCGCGAGGCCGCCCGCATCGACGCCGAGGCAAACCGCATCTCCCGCGAGCGTGCCGCGCGCGGCAATGTCTCCGCGCAGGGAGGTCAGGCCTCCGCCACGGCCACCCGCCCGAACGACCGCACCTGAGTTCTTTGCCAGACAGGAG
>UQEF01000056.1 GCA_900540045.1 uncultured Eubacteriales bacterium
TCCACCTGTACCTTGCTTGTGCTGGGCACCTGCTTGATGCATACGAAAATGTTCATATCATTCCCTCTCCAACCTCTGTTTGCACAGCCATGCGTTCACGTTGTCCACAGCCCTGAAGCGTCGGTTAGAGGGCGGATTGCGTATCCGTCGGGTCGCCGTTGCGGGCAAGATCGTATTCGTGAGACCAATCCAGATTGCGGTATACCTCGCCCCGCGGGTCGGTACGGATAAAGTCCATCAGCAGATCGAGCATCTCCTCCGTCCAGGTGTTTTTATCAATTTGCGCTGTGGTAAATTTGTTTTGCGTAATCATTTCAAAGCCGAAAATATCCTTCACCTGCGTTTTCGATCCACCGTCCACGACATCGGCTACCAGATGAGGCGGAATAAACAGCACGCCTCCAGAACAGCCATATACTACGTCGCCCGGCAGGCAGATAGCGGCGTCGCGCCCATTGCCCAAGCGCGCAGGCTGGTTGTATCCCGTCATAACAAAATCACGAATGGGGGTAGGATCTATACCGCGGTAGTATACCTGTACCTGCGGTACCTTGTTCATTTGCTCAATGTCACGGATACCGCCCCAGATCACAGCGCCGCCGTTGCCCGTTTTGTTGTGCAGGGCGGTGGTAAGGTTGCCCCCGAGGAACGTTCCCTTGTATACCTTGTCGTACATGTCAGCAACGATAATGTCGCGGCTTTGCAAATGGTCAATCACCCATTGATTGGGCGTGCCGGACAGGCCCTGTTCCTTGGCCATGGCAAACATGGCCTGCGCATAGTCGGGTCGGGTAGGCGCATATATGGCCGTTACCGCGCGGCCAACCATTTTGCGGTTCAGTTCGCCGTTCTCCTTAAACTCAGGATGCAGCGATTTCATGGCGATAAAGTTGCTTTCATATCCCTTAACAAAAATCGGCTTCCATAGCTCTTCCAGCGTCATGCCATACAGGGCGTCAAGGTATTTATCCGCCACCTTGGGTCGGCCATCCTCAAACCGCTCCCCTTTCCACAGCGGGGTCATGGCGATGATTTCTTCGCGCGTAGTAAACAACATAGGTTCCTTCCTCCTTCAGTATGGCGTTTTATCAGCTCCACAGCCGATCGTTGCAAATGTCGTTGTCCCATTGATCTGTGCTTTCCCACTGGCCCGGAATGCTGCTGCAAATGAGCTTGGCAATGAGCTCTTCATTCAGCGATTCGATGCCCAGCCCAGGCGTATTGGGAACGGTGATAAACCCATCCTGAATCAGGGGGGTGGGCAGGCCGTAGACGATGTCCTGCCAATAGGGTACATCCACGGAATGGAATTCCATCGCCATCACCTGGGGCATGGCTGCTGCCACATGCACTGCCGCCATGGCACCGATGGGGCTTTCCGCCATGTGGAGGGCCACCATCACGCCTTTTTCATAGGCCAGTTCACCAATTTTTTTGGTTTCCAGCATGCCTCCGGCAGTAAGCACGTCGGGATGAATGACCGATACTCCGCCAGCGGACATGAGTTTAGCAAATTCTTCTTTCAAATAGATATCCTCGCCGGTGCAAATGGGCACGGTGGTGCTGTTGCGCAGGCGCACATAATGGTCCGTGTAATGCCATGGCGCCACATCCTCCATCCAGGCCAGGTTGTATTTTTCAATGCGCCGGGCGAAACGGATAGTATCCTCAACGCAAACATGGCCAAAATGATCTACCGCCAGAGGAACGTCATAACCGATGACGTTACGGACCTCCTTTACGTAGTTTTCCAGGATGTTCAGTCCCTTTTCGGTGAGGTGGATACCGGTAAAGGGATGGGCGATGGTATTGATTTCATAGGACTTTTGGGTCATTTGCGAAAAGTCCATGGAGCCATGCGGCGCATTGAGGGAGTGGCTTGCATAGGTTTTCATTTCCTCAAGAAATCCCAGCGGCGCCGTCAGCGCACCGGGCTCGTCGATAAGCATGCCTATGCCCAAATCCATTTTGAGGAAGGTAAAGCCCATCTCCATGCGTTTTTTCAGCGCCCGGCCCATATCGGTTCCGCTGTGCTTGCCCTCTACATCGGTATCACAATATACCCGCACACGATCACGAAACTTGCCACCCAGCAGCTGCCAGCACGGAACGCCCCAGGCCTTTCCGGCCAGGTCCCACAGCGCCACCTCCACGCCGGAAACTCCGCCACCCTGGCGGGAATGAAAGCCAAACTGCTTTATTCGATGAAAGATCTTATCCACATTCAGAGGATTTTCACCCAGCAGCCGGCTTTTCAAAAGGGCGGCATAGGTTTTGGTTGCAGCGTCCCGTACCTCCCCATAGCCAACGATGCCCGCGTTGGTATAAAGTTTGAGAAGCGTACAGCGCTTTGGCATCCCGTCGATATCGCAAAAACGCATATCGGTAATTTTCAGGTTTTCACGTTCCTGGGCGCTAAGGGGCGTAGTGCGGATGTTTTGCATGGGTTGCCCTCCTTGAATTTGAAAATGGCACTTTTGGTTTTGATTATAGCAGGCCGCTTTGCCTGTGAGTGATGAAAATTCTCAGATTTCATCCAAAAATTTTGGGGTGCAACAATCTAATGCGCTTTCAAAGGTGCAAAATCTCCAAGCCCTGCGGCAGCCGGCCTGTCCGCAGGCAGGTACCTCAGCCCTTCACAGCGCCGCCCACAATTCCCTTGATAAATGTATCCTGAACGCTGAAAAAGAAAATCAGCACGGGCAGACCCATCATGATGGAAGCGGCCATAATGCCTCCCCAGTCGCTGGTATCCTCGCCGATCAGCGTAGAGAGGCCAACGGTAATGGTCTTGGATGCTTCCGACCCGGTGAAGGTATAGGCGAAGAGAAATTCCTCCCACGAGAGCATAAACGCATACAGGCCAACGGCAAATAACCCCGACGAAATCATGGGCAACACCACCTTCACGATGGCCTGAATTTTATTGCATCCGTCAATGAGAGCCGCCTCTTCCACAGTAAAGGGGATGGTTTTGATGAATCCTCTGGACATCCATATGGTATAGGGTACCATAATGAACAAATGGGTAAAGGCCAGTCCAAAGCTGTTGTTAATCAACCTGACATTGACCAGCATAATGTAAAGCGGTATCAGCGTGGCGGTTTGCGGCAGCAGCTTTACAAGCAGTATTCCCGTTGTTACGGTATTTTTGCCTTTGAACTGGAAGCGCGCCAGCGCGTATCCCGCGGGAATGGCGCAAAAAATACACATAGCCGTGGCCATCAGGGAAGTAATCAAAGAATTGAGCATATACCGGGGAAGCTTGGTTTCCGTCAGAATGCGCTCAAAGCTGTCCAGGCTTACATTGCTGGACCACAATTTTGGCGGGGAGATAAAGATTTCGTTCTGATCACGAATGGCGCAGGTGATCATCCAAAAATAAGGAAACAGCGCAATGATGATCAACACGCCCAGCGCCAGATACGCTGCCGAATGCCGGATGATTTTTCGCCGTTTCATCAGTAGATTCCCTCCTCGGCCTTTTCGGTGGCACTGATATAAATCAAAGCCAGCACAACGATAATGACCAAAAAAGCAGTGGATGCCGCAGCGCCAAAGTTAAAGTTGTTGGCCGCAATACCATTGTTGTAAATATAATTTTGAATAACCATGGTGGAACGGGCCGGTCCGCCGCCCGTTATGGTGTGAACGATGGTAAACTGATTGAACGACGAGATTAACGATATCAGCATCAACGAACGGATGATGGGAAACAACAGCGGAAGCGTAATCTGCGTCAATCTCTTGAAACCACGGCACCCGTCCAGTTCGGCTGCCTCGTATACATCCTCGGAAATGGACTGCATGCCGCTAAGGTACATCAACATGATAAACGGCGCACGCTTCCATACATAGATGATGACAAGACAGTACAGGGCAATGTTGTAATCGCTCAAAAAGGTCAAATGCGTGCCAAAGGCGGTGTTGATGGCATAGGTTAAAATGCCGAAATCGTTGTTGTACATCCATTTCCACACCGCACAGATGGCAATCACCGGCGTCATCCAGGGGATGATTAACAGCGAACGAAACAATGACTGACCCTTGAGACGCATATTCATCAAAAAGGCCATGGTCATGCCCACAATCATTTCCATGGATACCGTAAAAAGCGCCCATTTGCCGGTATTCAGCATAGCGTTCCAAAACCACTTGTCCTTAAACAGACGCTGATAGTTTGCCAACGAAAAAGCGCCGGACTTGTTGGTCAGACTCAGGCTTACGTTGTTGAGAATGGGATAAACCGCCAAAATGGTCAGTACAATCAGTGCGGGAATAAAGTAGTATATGGGCCGTTCTTTGATGCGGATTTTTGGCATATACGTGTTCACCTGCTTTCCTTATAAGATAAGGGATGGGGTTATCCTGGAAGAAGGGGGAGCCTCCCCTGCATGAGTGGAGGCTCCCTTGACTACCCCAATACGGCCGCTATCACTCGGCGTTTTGCTCATCCAGAATCATCTGAATTTCATAGCTGCAATCGCTTACGGCCTGCTCCACCGTGGACATGCCGGTCATCACGGACTGGAGCATGGTCATCATGGCGTTTTGTGCGCCGGCCAGGTTCACAAACGGCGGCAGCTCACGTACATGGCTGGAAAGCATCTCTGAATAAGCGGCGTTAATACCCTGGGTCCACTGTTCATCCTGGAGGGAGGCAGCCAGCGCGGGCAGCTTCAGCTGCAGTTCCATCGCCTCGGCGTTGGTAACCTTGTCGATAAAGATCGCCGCTCCCTTGGGATTTTCGGCTGTCGCGGGAATGGCCAGGTTCCAGCCGCCCATACCTACATCGGCGATGCCATCCTTGCCGGGATACAGGGCGGTACCTACATCAATAACGCCTTCCAGGTTGGAGGTTACGGCACCGATGTTGTCCATATACATAGCCACTGTGCCAGAAGCCACCATCTGACAAATGGTAGCCGCGTCAAGCTCCAGGGTGCTTTCGGGGGCCAGCCCGTCAAGGTAGAAGCTGGTGTAATGGCGCACAGCCTCACGGGTTGCCTCGGAATCCACGAGGCTGGTCTTGCCGTCCTCGGAGTAAATTTCTCCACCGGCGCTCCAAATCGCGGGCACAATGCGGAACCAGATGTTACCGGCGTTCGTGCCCGGGTAGGCAAAGCCGTATTGCTTGGTGCCGTCCTCCCTGGTCAGGGTCAGCTTTTTGGCGCATTCATACAGCTCGTCCCAGGTGGTGGGAGGCTCCTCAATGCCGGCTTCTTCAAACAGGGTTTTGTTGTACACCAGCACCAGCGCCGTCTTGCTTTGAGGAACACCATAAATATGCTCCTCATCCTCCATCAGGGAGAAGAATGCCGGGTTAAATTCGGCCTTCAGGTCGCGGCCCAGGTCGGCCATCAGATCTTCCAGCGGAAGCAGCAGCCCCTCAACCATAAAGCCGTTGGTGGCCGTTGCCGACTGGCTCATCACATCCGGCACGCCTACACCTGCGCGGCAGGCTGTAAGCTGCTTTGCATTGAGCTCACTGTAGGCGATGGTTTCAATTTCTACGGTGGTGCCGGGATATTCGGCCTCGATTTCCGCTTTCGCCTTTTCAAACAACTCCACCCTTGTGCCCTCGTTGTCGCCGGAATACCATACTTTGATGGTCCCCAGCGATTCCGCCATACCCATTGCAGGCATGCAGGCCAGTACCAAAGAAATCGTCAGCAGCCATACCAGAGTCTTTTTCATAGGGGATACCTCCTTTTTGTCTATTGGGTCAACCAAAACACAGACCGTATGTCTGTTGATTTCAGCGAATGGCCCGCACGGCCTGGATAACCCGCTGGTGATATACGCTTTCAACCTTGGAATGCACAAGCAGCTCGTCCGTAAAACGCTTAAGGTGAGCGTCATCATAATCCATGTCAATTTGCGACAGGCGCGTGGGAACGTTCAGGTCTTGAAACAGTGCTTCCAGCCGTTGCACTTCCTGCGCAGGAATGCCGTTAGCCCGCACCTGCGCCATAATTCCAACAGCCACTACCTCGCCATGCAGGTATTTGCGGGGATCTGGTACGTAACGGGCCCGAATAATCTCGTTAAATCCGTGGGCAATGGCAAAGCGTGCGCTGCCCTTGGCAGCATAGGCTCCGAAGCCGCTGATGACCCCAGTAACGCCAATCAGACAGGTAACGGCGTCGCTAAAGGCGGTGCTGGGGCGATGGGCCTGATTGTCCTCATACGCCTGCCGTGCGCAGCAAAAAAGCACTTCGTCGCCTTCATGGGCCAGGCGCGCCCCCATAAAACGGCCGAAATCAATATCTCCGTATTCCACCGATGCCCGCATGCTGGTATATTCGCAGTATTTGGCAAACGCGTCGGCAATGCCGGCGGCCAGATACCTTTGGGGCGCATTGGCGAGCACAGTCAGATCCACAAATACGCCTGAAACACTGTCCTCATGGTAACGAATCGTCTCCTGGTGGCCGGTTTCGTCATAAATAACGGAAAGGGGCGCAAATGCGGCACAGGTCGCGGCAATGGTCGGCAGGGTAAATACCGGCAGCCGGGCCAGGGCACCCACGGCCTTGCTCAAGTCCATCAACTTGCCACCACCAACACCCAGAACGCAGTCGTAGCTCTGCTGGCGCGCCCAGTGCACGTAAAAATCAATGTCGCCAGCGGTGCAGTACCCCGGATAGATGGATACATCGTAGACAAGCCCCGCTTGGTCCAGTCCTGTTATCAGGGGCTGCTTGGCCGCTTCAAACGCGCGCTTGCCGGCAATGATCCCCACTTTGTGAAATCCCAGTCGTTTCAGTTCCTGCCCCACGAGGGACGATGTATTTTCACCCTGAATGTAGCGGCCCGCGCCCGTGCGCATAATCATCCATTCATGATCCATAAAGCAAGGCTCCTTTATAAAGCCCCCATCCGCAAGGGAGTTCCTCGTTGTGTGAAGTTCATAAGGCGTTTATCTGTATATCATCATAGTGGATAGCACGGAAGAGAATCAACAACTATCTTTTGAAATTGTTCAAATATCTTTTGATATAAAAAAGCCTTTGGCGGTCAAAGATACAAATACCAAGCGGCACAAAATGGCTACATTCAAGGAAATATAAGGATTTCAGCTGCATGCGGCACACTTTTTTAGGAGCCTGAGCGGCAAATCATTTTACAATTATTTTTGTATGCTTTGCGGATGCTTTCGGTAAGCGCTGGGGGAGGTGCCGGTAATTTGCCGGAAAGCACGGTTAAAATTGGCTGCGTTGTTGTAGCCTGCAATTTGCGATACCTCGGTAATGCTCATCCTGTTGCGGGTAAGCAAATCCTGCGCCAGTTCGATGCGCTTGGCGGTAATGTAGCGCCAGGGTGAAACGCCATTGAGACGTTTGAAAATAGCGGAAAAATAGCATGGGCTCATATGGGCCGCCTTTGCCAGATCCGATAGCAAGATGGGTTCGGTCAAATGCGCCTGAATATAGGCCATGGCCTCCTCAATTTGCTCCATGTTGCTGCCCGACGCCGGCGCAGCGCCGCTTTGGGCATCCGCCGGAAGCAGCCGGTTGAGCAAAACCAGCATTCTCAGAAGCAGCGCCTTTACCATGGCTTCATAATCGGCCTCATGTCCGATAAACTCCTGCTCCATGTTCAGGATATTGCGGCTGATCTGCTCCGTTCGGGAGCATTTGGGCAGGCGGTGTTCAATGGTCCTGCCGACGTTTTCAAACACCTGCAGGTATTTGGCATCAAACATATCGTTTCCGGGGGACCAGATGAACCGCGGCTCAAAATGAATGGTTAAAAAGGTGAGGCCATCCGGCCCATCAATTTCAGAAAAGCAATGCTGATCCATGCTCCTGCACAAAAAAATATCGCCGGGAGTGATAGGATAACATTTTTTGTTGACAATGTAGGAACCATGGCCCTGCAAAAAAAGCGATATTTCGATTTCTGGATGAAAATGATTCTGGGGTTCGCGCACACAGGGTGCGGCACGCAACCGCCTCAGCCGCAGCAGACACGCACGCGGCTCGCTTTGTTCACAGATCATATCCTCCGTGACCCAAAGCAGGTAGGGAGCTTTTTGGTTCATGGCGACTCCTTTTTGTTGTATGGGCAGGCGCTCAGGTTGCTTCGCATTTGTGTCTGCACCATGATAGTACAAATCCAACCGATTGTCAAAGATACAAATGCAATATCGCGATCGTTTTTGCCTTCTTTGGGTGGAGCTGAAAAATATGCACCAAACATAAAAATTATGGCGTTCCGCTTTTTCGGTGAAACGACTATAATAATTTACAGTAAAAGGCGTTTATCATCTTTGAACATGCATGGCCGCATGGAAACGGTTACCCTTAGCCGGGGGAACTTTGTCTCTTGCGAGCCGCATGCTTTCCAGTGCAATTTGAAAGCTTGGCCTTTCAGAATTGAAAAACGTAACCAGAAAAAAGGAGGAGAAAACGGTGAAAAAAGTACTGGCGGGTATCCTGACACTGATTCTGGCCATCGCATGCGTGGGATTTGCGGCGGCCGAAGGCGAGCCGGTGCGCGGCGGCACCCTGGTTGTGGCAAAGGGCGTAAAACAATCTACCCTGGACCCCACCAAGGCCAACGCGCAGGACTCGGACTACGATCTCTACGCACAAATATACGAGCCGCTTATCAGCATGGACGCCAGCGGCAATCTCATCCCGTGCCTGGCCGAAAGCTGGGATGTACAGGATGAAACCACCATCGTCTTCAAGCTCAAGCAGGGCGTTGTGTTTCACGACGGTACCCCCTTCAACGCCGAGGCTGTGAAGTTTGTAATGGACTGGTATAAGTCCGAAGAATGCTCCCCCTGGTTTGCCTCGCAGATTGTGGAGCTTGAGAGCGTCGAGGTCATTGACGACTATACCGTAAAGATGACGCTTTCTGAGCCCTCTGCGGTATTCCTCACCTCCATGAGCAACTATACATCGCTGATGATCTCCCCCGAGGCCATCAAAACCTACGGAGACGAGCTTTCGCTCAACGCAGTAGGCACGGGTGCCTTCAAGCTCAAGGAGGCTGTGGAAGGCGACCACTATACCCTGGTGCGCAACGAGGATTATTGGGGCCTTGGCGAGGATGGCCTGCCACTGCCTTATCTGGACGAAGTCGTTATCAAGATTATCGACGATGAAACAGTTAAGGCCACCAACCTGATCAGCGGCGACGTACAGCTGACCGATTATCTGAAAACGGCTGTGAACATTCAGATGCTGCAGGCCAACAGCTCCGTATCCGTTTCCCGGCTGCCCACCGCCGACGTTTATTGCCTTTTCCCCAATGTAAACTACGACATGCTGCAGGATGTCAGGGTGCGCCAGGCCATTGCCTATGCGCTCAACACCGATGAAATGGCGGCCGCCATGACCCAGGGGCTTGGCAGCAGGTCCATTTGGCCGGTCGGCGTAAACCAGTGGTTCTATTCGGATTACACCCCTTACAGCTATGATCCCGAAAAGGCCAAGTCGCTTCTGGCGGAAGCCGGATATCCCGATGGCTTTGATATTACGCTGCAGTGCATCTCGCGTGAGCCTGACAACACCATCATGCAAATCGTACAGCAGCAGCTGGCGGCCGTGGGCATCAATGTAAAGCTTGAATCCATGGAGAGGCTCGCCTGGGTAGACCTGTATACCAAGCAGCTTGGCGGCCAGCTGGGCCTTGCCAAGATGACCTATCCTCGTGTAGATGCTTATGTGCAGCTTAACACCAACATGGGCGGGACCTCCAGCAACAACTATTCCCAGTACAAGGGCGAGGAGTTCAACAAGCTGCTGGATCAGATCAAGCTGGAATACGACATGGAAGCCCGCAAGGAGCTGCTAAAGCAGGCTCAAAAGGTGTACCTTGATGACTGCGCCACTATTTTCCTCTATGAGCTGCCCCGTTATGTTGCCTATTCCAACAGACTGCAAAACTACGGCACCTATTCCCTGGGCCACTGGAAACTGGCTACCATGTGGCTGGCTGAATAATAATCCTGGTTTTTCGGGACAGGGCGCTTTACAACGGTCAAGCGTCCTGTCCCAATAAAGAGTTTTTTTGCCGACGTACGTTTGGGGAGCGTTGATTCAATGGCATATATGATTTTGAAAAAGGTCTTGTCCATCATTCCGCTGTTGCTATTGGTGAGCGTTATTTTATTTGTGCTGATCAACCTGCTCCCCGGCGACGCAGCCATGGGAATGGTTACCGAGGGCGCCAGCGAGGACTATGTAAACCGGGTCCGCGCGGAGATGGGACTGGATAAACCTCCTGTAACCCGGTATTTTGACTGGCTAATCGGCATCTTTAGGGGTGATCTTGGAAAATCGCTTATATCCAACCAGCTGGTCAGCGTTAAGATTGCCCAACGATTGCCCGTAACCCTGGAAATTACCTTTGTAGCCATGGTGATTTCCATTCTCATCGCGGTTCCTTTGGGTATTTTATCGGCCGTGCGGCGCGGCAGCATTTTTGACACCATCGGCAGCTTTGTTTCCATGCTGGGAATTGCCATGCCGCCGTTTTGGCTGGGTATGCTGCTGGTGCTGCTCTTCAGCGTAACGCTAAACGCACTTCCGGCATCGGGATTTGTATCCTTTGCGCAAGACCCGCTGCAAAACCTGCGTTGCGTGATCATGCCGGCTGCCAGCATCGGCGTGGCCTTTGCCGCTACCGTGATGCGGCAAACGCGCTCGGCGCTGTTGGAGGTTATGCAGCAGGACTATGTGACCACTGCCTACGCCAAGGGCCTCAAAGGGCGGGTTGTTATTTGGAAGCATGCGCTGCGAAACGCGCTGATTCCCGTCGTCACCGTAATCACAATGCAAATCGGCCGTCTCATTGGCGGTGCGGTCGTTACGGAAACGGTTTTTGCCCTTCCGGGCATCGGCAGGGAGATCGTGGACGCCATTCTTTCCAGAGATTACCCCGTTGTCATGGGGATGATTCTGGTCGTGGCCGCATTGGTAGTGGTAACCAATACGCTGGTGGATGTGCTCTACATTCTGATTGATCCCAGAATCAGCACGGCATCAAAATCCTAAAAGCGGGGGGCATAGATTCAGCATGAAACGATTTTGCAAAACCCTACGCAAGCTGCTGCATAACAAGCTGGCGGCCGCGGGTATCGTCATATGTCTGGCCATGATGATCATTGCCATTTTTGCGCCCTTCTTTGCTCCCCATGACCCCAACTATCAAACCTTTTCCGATATTCTGCAAAAACCCAGCGCCGAATACCCCATGGGCACGGACAATCTGGGCCGCTGCGTCTACAGCCGCGTGATTTACGGTACACGCATCACCATCGTGGTGGGGGTCGTGGCCGTGCTTATCGCCATGACGCTGGGTACAACGCTCGGGCTGCTCGCGGGCTACTACAAGGGGCGCATTGACACCGTTATTTCATCCATCACGGATGCCGTGTGGTCGTTTCCGACCATCATTCTGGCGCTTGCCATCACAACGGCTTTGGGGCCGGGATTGACCAACGTTTTGATTGCTATCGGCATTGTGTTTACGCCGGCCTTTACCCGCGTGGTTCGCTCCATGGTGCTGTCCGTGCGCGAAATGGAATATGTGCAGGGAGCCAGGGCAATTGGCCTGTCGGATTTTCGCATCATCGTGCGCTACATCCTGCCCAACGTCTTTCCCGTTATCATCGTGCAGGCCAGCCTCAATGCGGCGCAAGCCATTATCTCCGAGGCATCCCTTAGCTTCATGGGCTTGGGAATTCAGCCGCCGGAGGCAAGCTGGGGCTATATGCTCAAGTCCGGATATCCCTATCTTTGGGTGGCACCCTGGCTGAGCATCTATCCCGGACTGCTGATTTTGCTGATTGTATTGGCGCTCAATTTTCTGGGCGACGGCCTGAGAGATGCTCTTGACGTGCGCCTGAAAGCGGAGTGAAAGGAGGAACGGATGTGAATGACGTGCTGCTAAACGTCGAAAACCTGAGCGTTGCCTTCAAGTACGAGCGCCGCTATATACCCGTTACCCATGATGTGAGCTTCCAGGTTCGCTCCGGCGAAATCCTTGGGTTGGTAGGTGAATCGGGATCGGGAAAAAGTGTAACAGCCAAAGTTATCATGGGCCTCTTGCCGCGAGGCTCGTCAAAGATCGTATCCGGAAGAGTCGTCCTGGAGGGCCGGGACGTTACCAAGCTAACCCCAAAAGAATTCTGCGGGCTTCGCGGCAAGCAGGCCGCCATGATTTTTCAGGAACCCATGACCAGCCTCAATCCTGTCTATACCTGCGGCAATCAGCTGGTGGAAGCCATTCGTCTGCACCAGTCCCTCAGCCGCGATCAGGCCTGGGAGGCAGGCATCGAAATGCTGCGGCAGGTCGGTATTCCTGAACCTCAAACCCGCATGAAAAACTACCCTCACGAAATGTCCGGCGGCATGCGCCAGCGCGTGATGATTGCCATGGCGCTTTGCTGCAATCCCCATCTGCTCATTGCCGACGAGCCTACCACGGCCCTGGACCCCACCATTCAGGCGCAAATCATCGAGCTGATAAAGGACCTGCAACAAAAACGCGGAATGTCGGTACTCTTTATCTCCCATGACCTGGGCGTGATTGCTGAAACCTGCCATCGCGTTGTCGTGTTGTACGCGGGATCGGTTATGGAAAGTGCGCCGGTTAGAACGCTGTTTCATCAACCGCTTCATCCATACACAAAAGGGTTGATTGCCTCCATTCCCAAGGCCGGAGCCAAGGTCAGCGGCCGTCTGCCCAGCATAGAGGGCAGCGTTCCGCATTTTACAGACATGCCGGTGGGATGCCCCTTTCATCCCCGGTGTCCCTATGCCGGGGAAAGGTGCCGGCAGGAAACGCCGCCTCTGACAGGAGATGAAACGCATCAGGTGCGGTGCTTTTACGCGGAAGGGAGAAATGAGCATGCCTGAGTTGCTGGAGGTACGAGACCTCAAAAAATACTTTCCCGTGACCGGCGGCTTCCTCAAAAAGACCGTGGGATGGGTCAAAGCGGTAGATGGCGTGGATTTGACTATTGGCGCCGGGGAAACCTTCGGCCTTGTCGGAGAATCCGGCTGCGGAAAAACCACGGTTGGCAAACTGGTATTGCGGCTTATTGAGGCCACGTCCGGCGATATCCGCTTTCAGGGACGCAACATTCGCGATTTGGACAAGAAGGAATTGCGCGCCCTGCGCAAGGAAATGCAAATCATTTTTCAGGACCCGTACGGCTCGCTGAATCCGCGGATGAACATCGGCGATATCGTTGCCGAACCTTTGCGCTGGCACAGGCTGGTTGATGAAAGCCAGGTAAACGGCCGCGTCTGCAAGCTGCTGGACATGGTGGGCCTAAACGGCAAGGATATGTCCAAATATCCGCATGAGTTTTCCGGTGGACAGCGCCAGCGTATCGTCATAGCACGCGCGCTGGCCGTTCAGCCCAAATTGATAGTCTGCGACGAACCGGTTTCCGCGCTGGATGTATCCGTGCAGGCACAGATTCTCAATTTGCTAAAAGATCTGCAAGAGCAGCTGGGAATGGCCTATCTGTTTGTAGCGCACGGCATGCCCGCGGTGCGGTTCATGTCCGACAGAATTGGCGTAATGTATCTTGGCAAACTGGTGGAGGTTGCTGATGGCGAGGCACTGTTTGAGGAGCAGCTGCACCCCTATACCAAGGCCCTGATGAGCGCCATCCCTGTAGCCGATCCCGACCGGGTTTCCAAGCGTACCGTGCTCAGCGGCGATGTGCCAAGTCCCGTTCATCTGCCCAAAGGGTGCCGGTTTCAAACGCGCTGTTGCTGCGTATGTGACCGTTGCAGAATTGAAGAGCCGCCGCTGCGCCAGGTACGGCCGGGACGCCTGGTGGCATGCCATCTTGTTGCAGAAACCCCTTGAACTGCCTGTGAACGAAATGCTGTGAAAACCGCATTTCGTTCATTTCTATGTTTGACAGCGTATGGTATAATCACAATATGAAAACGGTAAGTATTCGCTGGCGGCTCTTTTTGATGTTTCTGCTGCTATTGGGCCCGGTATGTGTCCTGATTCTTTTTATTCAGGGCAAATTTTACGGTATTATGAAACATCAGGCAAGCATGTACACTGCGCAATACATTGAAAAGATCAGTTATGATATTGAACTGAATCTTAGCGAGCTGGACAAAATGGCCGTTGCGCTTCAAAAGGACGCTGCGGTGGAGCAGGCCCTGCTCGGCGGGGACATCCAGCCGGCCGAGCTGCAAATGGAACGCATTTTATCCGAAAACTCGATTGCGCAAAGAAACGGAAGCGCTATTTTGCTTCTCAACCGGGGACAGCGCGTCGTGGCCTCCACCTATCAGGAGTGGACGGGCCTTCTGCGCACGCTTGGCCCCGAATGGATGAACAAAATCATCAGCAGCGACGGTGGGCGCGTGCTTATCAGCGGCTACAGTATCACCAAAGGGGCAAAGCTGTCCAGCACAAAGGTAATTTGCCTGGCCCGCGGGGTTTTTCGGGAAGAAACATTGCTGGGCTACCTGATGATTGAAATCCCCATTCGCACCATCACACAGATCTGCCAAGGCGTATCACTTGGCAATCAGGGGTTTGTGGCGCTGGTAGATGGCGATAACTATGTGATCTTCAGTACCCAGGCCGACGCCATCGGCGGCAAATTTATGGATCTGGACTATGTCCGCGCAAGCGCTCCATATCGCGAAGCCACCATTCGCGGCAAGCGCATGATCGTTGTGGAGGTCCCTGCCACCATCTCCGGCATTCGCGTCATCGGAGCAATCCCCACAGAGGAAATTGAGCAGCCGCTCATTGCCATGCGGTCCGGCGTAATCCTGGCCATCGGCGCAATCAGCCTTGCGGTGCTGCTGGCCGTATCCCTCCTTACCCAGCGCATCAGCCAGCCGATTGTCGAAATGAAAAATGCCATGGCTCGCGTGGAAAAGGGCGATTTTGCAGTTCATGTTTCCCAAACTCGCAGTGATGAAATCGGAGACTTGCAAAAGGGTTTTAACCACATGGTTGAACAGGTGGACGCGCTCATTGCGCGGGAATACGATACCGCCCTGCGCCAGCGTGAGGCTCAGCTCAGCGAAATGATGGCTATTATCAATCCGCATTTTATTTACAATACGTTGGAAGCCATCAGCATGACTGCCTATCTTAACGACGACGAAGAGGTTGTTGAAATGATAGGACATTTAGGCGGCATGTTTCGCTCCATGGCCGGCAACCCTGCAACCGGCCGCGTACCTTTACGCCAGGAAATCAGAACTGTGGAAAGCTACCTTACGCTTATCAACGTGCGTCAGGATGGAAAAATTTTGGTATCCTGGAATGTGGATCAATCCCTTTTGGATGGACAAACGCTCAAATTTACCATTCAGCCGGTTGTGGAAAACAGTGTGATTCATGGCTTTGAGGGGCGCACAGAAGGACATATCTGGATTGATATTCACCGCGATGCAAACGGAGATGTAGCCATCGTTGTACAGGACGACGGTCAGGGAATGACCGTTGACGCACTGACCCGCCTAAAGCACATCCTGAGCCACGAGGAAAACCCGCCAAAAAATCGGCTGTTGGCCCTAAAAAATGTGCATGACCGGCTCAGGCTGGTTTTTGGCCCCCACTATGGCGTGGATGTGCGCCAGCGCAGCGAAGGAGGGCTGTGCATTACCCTGCTGATTCCCTTCATTCCACCATCGGATTCAGAGGAGGCACCTTCATGATATCCGTTTTAATCGTTGATGACGAACGCATCATTCGCGAGGGCCTGAAACGGCTGATAAAAAACAAGTGCCCGGATTACGCTGTTATCGGCGAAGCCGCCGACGGAGCCCAGGCGCTGAAGCTTACGCAGCAACTGCATCCGGATCTTGCCATTGTGGATATTCGCATGCCCGGCCTGAGCGGAATTGATTATATGCATCTGGCGGCGGAGGAGGAAGACCCTCCGAGCTTTATTGCTTTGACCGGCTACGCCGAGTTTGAATATGCGCGAAAACTAATGGGCGTTGGGTGCGAGGGCTATCTGCTTAAGCCCCTCAAACATGCCGAACTTATCACCACCCTGCAGCGCATCGCTCAAAAACGCGAGCGCTGCTCACCCGGCGCCGCTCAGCAGCAGGGGAGCAGCGCAGCGCAGGCGCTGGATTTGCTTGTGGACGGCAGACATGCAACGGCCAAAGCCTTGCATCAAGTGGGGCTGGAGGGGCTGATAGGCAGCTACTGGTTGATGCTTGCTGCCAAAGACGGGCCCAGCGATCCGGCCGGCGGCAAAAAGGACGATAGCGCCGCCGGCATCATACAGATGTTGCAAGCAGTGACGTTGCCCGGTAAGATCAAAGGAGTTTTCGCGCCCCTTGCGAATGGAACGGCAGCTGCAATCCTGTTTGCTTCCGGGGACAGCGTTCTGCTGCGCAGCCAGGCGGCGTTGGCGGCAAGGTGTCTTCATGAGGAAATCCGCCATTTTCCAGCCTATACTGTCAGTCTTGGCCTAAGCGGTCCCTGGAGCGGCCCGGAAGCCTTTCCTACAGCCGTTGAGCAATGCCTAGAAGCGCTAGCATACCGTTTCTACGACGGTTATGGACAAATTCACTTTTATGATGCGCAGCGTCTGCCTGCCGCCCGCCCCAATATCAACCAATACGAGCGTGCCCTGCTGACCGCCCTGGATATAAACGATCACAGAGCCGCCCTTCTTTGGCTTTCCCATCTGCTGGACCGGCTGGCCCAGGACCGGGTGGAAAAGCAGGATGTTGTGATGGTTCTTTCCAAATTGTATGTGGAAATCATCAACGCGTTGGAAAAGCAGGAGCAACATGCTTTGATAAAGGACATGCCCGAGTACAAGCGCTTTGAAGCTACGTTGTCCTCCCACACGCTTTACACCGATATCCGCCGCGAAATGGAGCTTATTGTCAAATACGTATTTCAAAAACAGGAAGAAGCCAAAAACGGCAGCCGGGCCGTTCGTCAGGCCAGGCGCTACATTCATACCCACATGAACCAGCCCGTAACGCTTACCGACATGGCAAGGGAGGTGGGCATGAATCCCAGCTATTTCAGCATGCTTTTTAAGAAGGAAACCGGCGAAAACTTTACGAATTATGTGAACCGAACCAAAATTGAACATGCAAAGCTGCTCCTTCGTCAGCCTGCCTGTAAAGTATACCAGATATGCTCTCAGGTGGGGTTTGAGGATGCAAAATACTTTGCCAAGCTTTTTCGCCGGGTTGTAGGGATGACGCCAAGCGATTATCGCGACGGAAGGAGTAGGGAAGACAAATGATGAAACTGGCAGACTATTTCACCGAACGGGACATGGCGATGTGCAGTCTGGCAAAGCAGGTGGGCGTGGACTATGGCGTGGTGCGTCTGCCTGAAAGAAAGGATTTTGATCTTACGGACGCAGCCCATTGGGCTTCATATCTGGATGGGTTTATGCGTCAGGGCATCCGGCCCTGGGTTATCGAGCCGCTTCCCAACAGCCTGTACGATATGGTTAAATGCGGTTTACCCGGTGCTGAAGAGGCAATGGAAAAGATCAAAGCCATTCTGGCGCTGATGGGCAGATTCCACCTTCCTGTACTGTGTCTGAATTTTATGGCGCATATCGGATGGCTTCGCACTTCCAGCAACCACCCGCTGCGTGGTGGCGCCCTTGGCACCGCCTTTCGTTTGGAGGATTTCGTACCGCAAGATGATTTTTCCATCAGCGCCCAACAACTCTGGTATAACCTGTCCGAATTCTTTCATGAAATTGTTCCTGTTGCAGAAAAGTATGACGTTCGCCTGGCACTGCACCCCGACGATCCCCCTGTGTCTGCCCTTGGTGGGGTCAGCCGTATCCTGACTTCTCTGGAAGCCATTGACAAGGCGGTTCATCTGGTGGATAGTCCCTGCCTGGGCGTAACCCTTTGTCAGGGGTGCTACAGTGCCATGGGCGAGGACATCAATGCCGTTATCCGCCATTTTGCAGGCCAGGACAAGCTGTTCTTCGTTCATTTCCGGGATATTTGCGGCGTACGCGACAATTTTTATGAAACCTTCCATGATGATGGGCAAACTGATATGGCACAGGCCATCCGCACATACGCCGAGGTTGGTTATGACGGACCCGTGCGTGTTGATCATGTGCCCGCCATGGCTGGTGAGGAAAACGGTACACCGGGGTACACCCGCCTTGGCAGGCTCTATGCCATAGGCTATTTAAAGGGCCTCATGGATGGCTGTGAAACCGGGAATGCAGGCTGTATATAACCTTTACAATTTCACCTATTGCTTGGTTCATTTGCCATGATGATAGCCGATCATTACTGTCCATGCCATCGTTATTCTATTTCCAATCCTTCGCTCCAGTATAATAGGGCGGGTCGAACTTGACCAGCTTACAGGTATTCTGGCAGCCGCAGCGCAGAGTAATTCTTCGGCATGCCAGAGGTCATGGTTCGGCGCGACCTATATGCTGTCTAACGGTTTGAGATATGGATAGATCGGCTCATCAAACTGCGCTACCGCCACTAGATCAGCGAAGGCAAACGCATCCTTTTTATTGTCCGTCTCATAATTAGCGATAAGGCAAGATAAGGGATCTGTTGACAAACTCTTCGGAGGCATGTTTCCTATGGTATAATGGGGGGCAAAGGAGAGGTGACGTATGATGGGGCGGCAAAGTGGTCAAATGAGTATGATCATTCTTGATTTATCAGAATTGATTCCGGAAAATCATTTGCTTCGAAAAATCAATCAGATGATTTCGGTTGACTTTATTTACGATCTTGAAGCGCCATACTATCCCGCAAACGGTCGCCCATCCGTTGGCCCTGTTAGTATGTTTAAAATGCTGCTGGTGGGATACCTTTACGGCGTCAAGTCAGAACGACGTTTGGTGCAGGAAGTTCAATTGAATATTGTATATAGATGGTTCTGCGGCTTTGAACTGACAGATAAGATTCCAGACCACTCTACATTCAGCAAAACACGCCTGCGCAAATGGAATGAGAGTCGCCTGTTTCAAGAGGTGTTTTGGGACATCTCCGACGCTGCGTAAAGAGCGGCGTGGTAGACGGAAAAGAACCGGCTGCTGATGGAACGTACCTTCCAGCCAACGTTTCTAAAGAGAGTTGGATGGATACAGAAGTGGAAGCCGAGTTAAGTATGCAGAGTTATCTGGATCGCTTGGATGAAGAACTTTCTAAACAGCCTGGTTTCAAAAGACCTCCGGTCAAAACGATCAGAAAGCGCCGCACTACCAGTAAAACTGACCCGGACAGCGGTTGTATCA
>UQEF01000057.1 GCA_900540045.1 uncultured Eubacteriales bacterium
CCATCAAGACCCGGCATTTTTCTTTCCCAGCCGGTATCACCGCCTATTCCCATGAGCCCTACATCCAATCGTCAAAAAAGTCATTTATCCATTCTTCGGAATCTAAGTCTCCAGAGGGCGAAGTAACGCGCACATTATTGATTTCACTCAAAGTGATTTCACATGATCCGCTTGCGTGATCCCCAACCAGTATGATCCTTGCCGTACCATTGTCTAAATCAACGGAAGTGTTCTGTGTGTCATCACCTTCTAAAAGTGTGGTGATGTCGTTATCCTCGGAAACAATCAGCACTTTGAATTTTCCGCTGGACAAATTTGCCGAAAGGTCAAGGGAAATAGAAGCATCTTCTGCGGCATCGAGCATCCAAATGGTGTCTTTCCCGTTGAAGCCTTGAAAGTCTCTTTTCAAAGAAGTGTCCGTACTTCCGGTATCTACACATTTTTGGTAGGTATAGCTGTCCTCGTCAGAAAGGATCAAACTGCGGTCATTATACGAGGAGTTTCCACAGGCGGATAAGACCAACACAAGAGAAAATGCCAAACAAAACAGTTTCATTAGTTTTTTTATATTTTTCACTGTAACCACTCCTTACTCCATTTCAGAAAGAATCATTCTTGGTTTCAACCGAACCACTGTGACCGCTGCCAGAAGCACCGCCAAAATCAGGATCAGCGCACCAATGCCATAAACCGCCGCAATATCTGCGGAATGGATCGTTACACTAGGGCGGAGGAACAAGGCTTGTCGAAAAAAATCGTGCGGACGATCTTTCGCAAGCAAAAACGCCCATGCGGTCGGAAACCGCATGGGCGGGCGCACAGCCGCGCGCCGAAAAAACGCCGGCCGCCCTATCGCGGCTGGTAGACCCCCAGCCGGCACAGCTCCTCCTCGGAGGGCACGTTGATGAGCACCGCTTTCAGCGGCCCGAAGTACACAAACAGGCTTCCCGCCGCCGCCGCGTGGGCGTGCCCCTCGTGAAGCACGCGCCCCAGGTCGGCCGCGTCCCGCGCGCCCCCGCAGGCGATGAGCGGCACGGACAGCCCGTCGGCAACGGACCGGACCAGCTTGAGGTCGTAGCCCTGCATCATGCCGTCGCGGTCCACGGAGTTGAGCAGCACCTCGCCCGCGCCCAGCGCCTGCGCGCGCTGGGCCAGCGCCAGCGGCGTTTCGCCCGTGGGACGGGTGCCGCCGGCCACCACGCAGCGGTAGCGGCGGAGGCGGTCGAGCCTCACGTCGATGGAGGCGACCACGCTCTGCGATCCGAAGCGGTCCGCCAGCTCGCGCACCAGCTCCGGCCGGTCGACGAGGGCGGTGTTGAGAATCACCTTTTCAAATCCGATATGAAACAGCCGGGCCGCCTGCTCCACCGTGGTCACGCCGCCCCCGTAGGACAGGGGCATGAACGCCTCGGAGGCGAGGTCCTCCAGCAGGGCAAAGTCCGGCCCGCGCCCCTCGCGGCTGGCCTGGATGTCCTGCACGCACAGCTCGTCCACGCATTTTTCGCTGAAGATCTTCACGGCGTTGATCGGGTCGCCCAGATAGTTGGGGTCCTTGAAACGGACGGTCTTGACCAGCCCGCCGTCGGAGAGAAGAAGACAGGGAATCAGCCTGGGACGGTGATACATCCTAAGCCTCCTTTACGAAGTTGCGAATCAGGCACATGCCGAAGCGGTGGCTTTTCTCAGGGTGAAACTGCGTGCCCCAGACGTTTCCCCGGCCCACGGCGGCGGGAAAGGGGGAGCCGTAGTCGCAGGTCATCAGCACATCCGCGGGGTCGTCGCAGACGGCGCGGTAGCTGTGCACGAAGTAAAACCGGGGCTCCGCCTCCAGCCCCGCCACCAGCGGGTCCTGCGGCCGCTCCACCGTCACATAGTCCCAGCCCATGTGAGGCACCTTCAATTCCGGCTGGTCCTGCAGCCGGAAGCGCTTGAGGTCGAAGGGCAGATACCCCAGCCCCTCGCCCGGCCCCTCCTCGCTCCGGCGGCCCAGCATCTGCATGCCCAGGCAGATGCCCAGCAGCGGCACGCCCTGCGCCACCGCGCGGTCCAGCGCCCGGCGCATGCCGCTCCGGCACAAAAGCGCCATGCCCGCGTCAAAGCGCCCCACGCCCGGCAGAATCAGCCGGTCGCAGCGGCTCAGCTCCTCCGCGGTCCGCACGGCGGCGCCCTGCGCGCCTACCTTTTTGATCATGTTCAGGATGGAACCGATATTGCCGATTCCGTAGTCCAGCACGCCTGTCATGGCGACGCCTGCCTTTCGTTTCCAGCATTCTCGGGAACGGCAAAACAATAGCATGTCGCGCCTGAAATGTCAACGCCCGCCGCGCCCGTCACAGCGTGCCCGTGCGGAACCGCTCGATCAGCTCCAGGGCGATGCTCACCGTGCGCCCCTGCGGCTCCAGCTCGCTCCGCCGGAACCAGCGGGCCTCGCTAAGCTCGCTCTCCTGCAGGCGGATGCCGTCATTCAGCGCCTCGGCCTGAAAGGCGAACATCTGCGACCCGCTCACGCCCCAGGGCTGATCGCCCAGGTAGCGCAGCGCGCCCAGGCGCAGGCCCACCTCCTCCATCACCTCGCGGCGCACGGCGTGCTCCAGCGTTTCGCCCACCTCCACATAGCCGGAGATCAGCGAGTAATGGCGGAAGGTGCTGCGCACGCTGCGCGCCAGCAGAATGCTGTCCCCGCGGGTGATGGCTACGATCACCGCCGGGGCGATGGCCGGGTACACCACCAGCCCGCAGCCCTCGCAGCGCAGGGCGCGCTCCGCGGCGTCGGGCACGAGCGGATGGGCGCAGCGCCCGCAGAAGCGGTTGCGCCCGTACCAGGCCCACAGATGCCAGCAGGACACCAGCAGCCCCGCCTCGGCGTAGGGCAGGCTGCGGAAGATATGCAGCGGATAATACCGAAGTCCCGCGCGCTCCGGCACCTGCCCGCCATGAAGCGGATGCGGGCAGAAGAGGGCGAAGCGGTCCGTGTGCGCCAGCTCAAAGGGCTCCATGCCATCCGGCAGGGGCCGCACCTGCGCCCAGGTCGGAAGGGCGGGCGTGCCGCCGCCCGTATCCCTCAGGAGCACGCGCCCCTCCTCAAAACAAAGAAACGGGCTGTCGTCCCGCACAGCCTGGCGATCCGGCTGAACGGAAAAGGCGGGCTCTCCCAGCATCATGCGTATGGCCTCCCTCGGCAGAAAAATGCCCTTTCATCTTAGCGCGTTTTGCCGCTTTGTCAATGCTTTTGCTTGCCAAGGCGGCGGCGGTGTGCTATCCTAAGAAAGGTGGAATTTTGGACGTAAAAGGGGTGGAGGCCATGCGCAAAGCCCTGCTGAAATGGCGGCATTTCCTGCCGTGGACGCTGCTGTTGTGCCTTGCGTCGGGCTGCCTGATGGCGGCCTATACCTGGGCGTACGAGGCCGACCGCTACCAGGCGGTCTATACGCTCTATGCCGCGCCGGACGCGGCCGCCTCCCAAAAGGCCCCGCTGGAAGCGGCGCGCATGCTTGCGCGCGACTGCCATGCGCTGACCTCAACCGACCGTTTCCGTCAGGCGGTGCTCGCCGCTGCCGCCAGCGACGGCCACACCCGCGCGGGGGTGCGCGGCATCGACGGCACCCACCTCATGGAGGTCGTGGCCATCGGGCCGGACCCGGCGTATACGGCCGGGCTGGCGAACGCCATCGGGCGCGAGCTGGTCGCCCGCGTTGAGGACGAGCTGGGGGCCGTGGAGGCGCACGAGATCGCCCCGGCTGCGGCGCCCGCCGCCCCCTGCGGGCCCAATCGCCCCATGAAGGTGGTCTGGACGCTGCTGGCCGCCTTTGCCGTGGGCTCGCTGGCCGGATGTCTGCTGGGCTCGGACCGCCGTCCCCTGCACGTGAACGACCCGGAGGCCCGCTGCCTCGCCGCGCCGCGCATGGGCGCGCTGGCGGACTGCCGCCGGGAGGTCCGCAGGCTGATGGCCGATGGGAAAAAACAGCGCGGCGGCATGCTTTTGGACCGGGTGGATCGTTTCATCAGGGAAAACGTGCGCGAGATCGCGCTCAAGCTGCGCAACGGCCTGTGCGCCAGCGGCCAGAGCGTCGCGGTGATCGCCGGGATGGACCGGGAGGGCGACCAGGCGGTGCTCACGGCGCTTTTGTGCGGCGAGCTGGCGCGGCAGGGCTTCAGCGTGCTGGCCGTCGATATGGACGCAGGCCACGCGCGCCTTTCCGGGCTGCTGGGGGTCAGGCCGCAGGCCTGCCTTTCGGAATATCTGGCCGGAGGGGTATCGCTGCTGGATGTGATCGTCAAAACTCCGGAGCGGGGCCTGGCCTTCATCGAGGGCCTGCCCCCCGAAGGCGCGGTGGCGGATATAGCCGCCACCGCGGCATTCCGCTCCTTTCTCAAGAGCGCGAAAAGCCGGTTCGATTTTGTGATTTTGAACGCCGCCCCGGCGGGGTTCTGTGCCGACGCGGGCATGCTGGGCACGCTGGAGGGCCTAACGGTCCTGGCCGCCAGAGACGGCGCTTTTACCGCCGCCGAGCTCAACGCCGTGATGACCAACCTGGCCGAGGACGTCCGCCTGCTCAAGGGTGTGGTGTTCACCATGGCGCGCCGCACCCGCTTTGATGCGCCCGCCTGACCGGGCCGACCAAGGAGGAACCTGCAATGGATCTGCTGAAAACGATTCTGGTGTATATGTCGATGGTCGTGGCCGCCTCGGTGCAGAACGCGCCGGACCCCGGCGCGATGCCCGCCTATGACGAGCCCACGCCCACGCCCTACGTGCAGGCGGCGCCCACCGCGATCCCCACCGCGACCGCCACGCCCAGGCCCACCCCCGTGCCCACCATCGACATCACCCCCAACCCCGAATACGGCACGCTGCAGGTGGGCGACAGGGGCGACGAGGTGCGCCGGCTTCAGGAGGAGCTGGCCCGGTACGGCTATTACGAGGGCGACATCGACGGCGTGTACGGCAACCAGACCCGCCGCGCCGTGGAGCAGTTTCAGTACCAGCACGGCCTCAGCGCCGACGGAATGGCCGGGCGCATTACGCTGACCGTGCTCTACGAGAGCAACCAGGTGCGCATGTCTCCGACGGCGGTCACGCCCGCCCCCTCCGCCACCTCCGGTCTGAGCGTGGCCCTCACCGAAACGCCCGCATCCGCCGCGCCCGCCGCGGCAACCGATACGCCGCAGCCCCCCGCCGCGCCCAGCGCCACGCCCGGCGAGCCGGCGTCTACCCCCACGCCCAGCGCCACGCCTGCCGCGCCCACCGCAACGCCTACCCCAACGCCTACCCCAACCGCTGTGCCCAGCGCCACGCCCGCCCCCTCGTTTGAGGCCATGACGGGCTATGGCATCCGCCTGGACGGCGCGGCGGAGGCGCTGGCCATCGCGGCGGAGGACGAGACGGAAGCGCCGCTCCTCCCGTACCGGATGGGGGAGGAGGTCTACCTGCCGCTGCTGGAGATTCTCCATGCGGCGGGAATCAACGTGATCGCCTCCGAGTCGGTGGAGGCGGACGAGTACGCCTTTGCCATGAACGACGATATCATCCGCATCGCCTTTACGCACGACCAGTCCGGCGCGCCGGTGGGCCTTGAGGTGTACAAAAACAACGAAGCGCAGATCGTGCCCGTGCGCGACATCCGCAGCGTGGGCGACGTGCTCTACCTGCCCGCCGCCACCATCGAAAGCCTGACGGGCATCGCCGCCCAGGTGGACGAGGCGGCGCAGACGGTGACCGTCACCCTGCCCGCCGCGCCGGAGGAAGCGCAATAAGCCCGAAAAACCCATGGAAGCAAAAGAATCCGCGCTTTCCCTCATTCATGGGGATGCGCGGATTCAGCATATCCGTAACCTATGGGGTATCATCCAGGCAAGCCAAGGCTGTTTTTTCTGCGGATGACATTCTGCCAAAATTCGTATCTTCTAAGGCTTTGCGACAAATCCGCTTCCTCCACGCAAGCTGATCGCCAGAAAACCATTGAACTCCCCGATGATTGGATAAGTTGTTCCGCTGCTAATCAGCCCAACGCGTTTGGAAGTGCTGGAGGGCATAGCATAAACCGGGGTTTCTCCATTCGGCGTAAAGTAGTCGGGATTGATGAGAACATATTCCTTCCGAACCCAGCCGCTATAACGTTGGCCTTGCTCATTACGGTAAACGACATTGTACCAGGAGCCGCTTTCTTCAATTAAGGTACAATAAGCCCCATAGGTCAGGGTAAGGAGAACATTTGATGCGGCATCCGGATTCTCCCTTAACGAGAGGGATTCGCACAAGACAAAGCCCGAACCGTATCCATTGTACTCTTCGCTTGAATCATCATCGAAAACGCTCATATGGATCCCGGTGATGGCATCGGGATTCATCACGATCCACCCCTGACGCACATAGCCATTTCTGTCCCAAAAAGAAATTCTTCCCCACTCTATCGGAACATCCGAATCATAATAGGAATCAAAGGTAGAACCCGCCTGCGTTACAACCCGTTCAATCAGCTCATATTCCGTTCCTTCATCCAGAACGGTCACAATTTGCATTTTCCGCCCGTCATCTGATACTTCAAAAACATCCGTTGGCTGTTGAAGCGTTTCGGCATGACAGGAGACAATACCGAATGCCAATGTGAGTCCAACAAGCAAAAAGACCGTGTATTTTTTCATCGTCATTTCCTCTCCTCCCCTTTTTGCACAACCTTGATGTCAACCTCAGTTGACAACATCTATCTGAATAAACGAAACCACCCTGGTTTTTCTTTCCTGTTCGTTGAGGCTTAACCGAACAGACGGAAAAATCCGCGCTTTCCCTCCTTCATGGGAAAGCGCGGATTCTTCAACGTATCGAAAAAGTCCGGCGGCGGGCTTGCCGCCAGAAGCCGCAAACGCCTGCGCCGAGGGGTGCAAACGCCCCGCCCGCCGGGTTTATTTCTCCGTATCGTAGGCGCACTGGGCCAGCGCGGCGGTGATGGTCTTTTCGTAGGCCTCGTGGCCGTACTTGTCCACCTCGCCCTTGTCCTTGGGGCCGTGAGTGAGGCACCCCGCGCCGCCGATGCAGCCGCCCACGCAGGCCATGCCCTCGATGAAGTTCTCCTTGAGAAGGTTCTTCTGCTTCTTGAGCAGGGCCACGCGGCAGGCCTCGATGCCGTCGCAGGGGATGGGGTTGACGATGAAATCGCTGCCCTGCTCCTTGAGGGCCTGCTTCACCGCGTCGGTCAGGCCGCCGCTGCGCGCGAAGATGCGGCCAAAGTAGCTGGCATTGTCCAGCACGTCCTCGTCGAGGGAGGGCAGGTCGAGATCCTTGCTGTCAAACCACGCCTGCAGCTCCTCGAAGGTGAGCACGCAGTCGATCCAGGGGCGTACCTCCTCGCGCTGGAACTCCTGCTTCTTGGCCGTGCAGGGACCGATGAAGATGATCTTGGCGTCGGGGTCGGTGCCCTTGATGAAGCGCGCCACCTCGGCCATGGGGGAAAGGTTGTGGCTGACGAAGGGCCTGAGCGTGGGGAAGCTCTTTTCAATGTAGCTGACGAAGGCGGGGCAGCAGCTGGAGGTGAGGAAGCCCTTCTCTGCCAGCTCCCTGGCCTCGCGGTAGGAGACCATGTCCGCGCCCAGCGCCGCCTCCACGACGCTGAAGAATCCCAGCTGCTTGAGGCCCATGATTACCTGCCCCAGCCTGGCATACACGAACTGGCTGGAGATGGAGGGGGCCACGACGGCGTAGACCTTGTATTTCTGGTTGTTTTCGCTGTCGCGGATGATGTGGATGGCGTCCGGCAGAAAGCTCTTGTCCTGAATGGCGCCGAAGGGACACTGATACACGCACGCGCCGCAGGCGATGCATTTGCTGCCGTCGATGTGGGCCACATGGTTTTCGCCCTGCTGGATGGCCTTGACCTTGCAGGCGCGCTCGCAGGGGCGCACATGGTTCTGAATGGCGCTGTAGGGGCAGACGGAGGCGCACTTGCCGCAGTTGACGCACTTGTCGGGGTCGATGTGGGCGTGATGGTTGTCGTCAAAGGAGATCGCGCCGCGCGGGCAGGCGCTGGAGCAGCGGTGCGCGATGCAGCCGCGGCAGTCGGGCCCCACGCGGTAGCCGCTGACGGGGCACTCGTCGCAGGCGATGCCGATGACCTCGATCACGTTGGGGTTTTTCCTGTCGCCGCCCATGGCGATCTTCACGCGCTCGGCCACGATGGCGCGCTCCTTGTAGATGCAGCAGCGCATGGTGCTCCTGGGGCCGGGGGAGATCACCTTGGGGATGTCCAGATAGCAGTCATGGAGCGTCCCGGCATAGTCGTGGCGCGCGACCTCCTTGAGCACCTTGTACTTGAGCTTTTGAACGTAGGTGTCAAACAGCAGCATAGACGATGATTCCTCCATCCGATTCTAGAAGTAGGAAAGGCGAACGTGCTTGCCCATTTTCCTGAGGCAGTCGGCCAGGCTGGTAATCAGCTGCTGCTTGATGCCGAAGGTGATGGGCAGGTTGGGGTTCTGGTGCGCGGGGTTGATGGCGCGGCCCACGAAGAAATTGACGTCGGTCGCGTTTTCAAACAGCTCGCGGGCGATCAGGCTCGCGCCGTCCTTCTGGGTGGCCCAGACGGAGGCCAGCTTCGCCTGATCCAGAAAGTCCTCGGCGTAGGTGAGCACCTTGGAGAGGGTAATCACGCCCTCGGTGGTCAGATCGACGCCCTTGATGCGGCTGATGGGCGGCACGTCGGGGTCGTGGTAGTCCAGCGAGGCGATGATGGGCTGGCCCAGGTAGCGGGAGACGACGTTGCTGGTGGTGCCGCCGCAGACGATCTTGGTGCCCTCTTTGGAAAAGAAGAGGTTCATCATGCGCACGTCGTCCTCCTTGTGCTCGGGCGGGCCGACCACGAGGTTCACCGGATGGCGGCTGCGCACGCGCACCACGGCCACGGTGGTATCATCGCCCGGCGAGCCGCCGTAGAGGCGGTCGCACTCGTCGATAATCAGCCCGGCGGTGAACTTGGCGCTGTTTTCGGGCAGATAGTTGGCGATGGCGTAGTCGGCGATGGAGTCGCGCGTCCAGCCGAAGTTCATCAAATCGCCCACGCCCGCATACTCCGCGCCGTCGCTCATGGCGATGAACACATCGTCCAGCTCGATGGGGAAGGTGCTCTCCCAGATGGTCTTGCCAGAAATCACGCGCGTGACTCTGGGATAGTCGAAGAGCTCGCCCTTGCGCAGCACGATGGTGGCGGGGTTGTCAAACTGGATGATGTGCGCGGTTTTGTTGTCCAGAATGCGGATGATGGTGAAGGTCGAATAGGCCACCTTGCGCACGCTGCACACCGGCAGGGTGCTTGCGATGGTGGAGACGCACTCCTCCAGCGGGATGCCGCCGGAAATCATGGTGCAGAGAATCTTGCTGGTGAGGGTGGAGAGGATGTTGGCCTTGACCCCGCTGCCCAGGCCGTCGGCCAGCACCAGCGTCAAATCCTCGTCCCCGCCGCCGGCCAGCTCCACCTTGTCGCCGCAGAGGGTTTCGCCGTGCTTGTTCATGCTGATGGAGCCGGTTTCAATCCACAGGTCATTCATGGGCCATCGCATCCTTTAGCTTGGTGAGGGCGATCTTGGTTTCGGCGGTGGTCTCGCCCAGGAGCGAAGCGATCTCCTGCACCACGCGCATCTGCTTTTCGATCACCTTGTCGGTGATCTCCACCGTCTGCCTGCGCAGCTCCGCGTCCTGGCCGCGCAGGGTTTCCTGCTCGGTCACGTCGCGCATGAGGGAGATCACGATGTGGTACTGCCGGTCGTAGAGGATGGTTTCGTCCACGTAAAGCTGGTAGTCGGCCAGGTAGTGCATGCGTGTGGTGGTATGCAGGGCCGAGGTGATGATGTTCTGGTAATCGCCGGGGTTCAGGATGCGGACGATGTGCTCATGCAGGATGTCGTTTGCGTCCTTGAGCTTGAACATGCGCACCGCCGCGCGGTTGATCTGCTGCACCACCAGGTCCTCGTCCATGACGATGATGGCGTTGGGCGTGTTGTTGATGATGCTGTCGGAAAAGCTCTCGGCCTTTTCCTTCAGGAAGGGCAGGCACATCTCGATCTTGGCCTTGCCCTCCAGAATGGCGATGGCCTTGTCGCGGCAGGTGGGGTAGCCGCAGCTGCCGCAGTTGAGCTCCTTTTCGGGGCTGGTCTTGCCCATCTTGTAGAGCATGTCGCTTATGGCCTCGGACCCGAACTTGACCTTCTTGCCGCCCAGGAAGGGATAGTTGTGGCTGATGGTATCGGGGGCGGCCACGTCAAAGCGCTGGCCGCCCGCAAAGGTGTCCACGCGCAGGGCGCCCTTGAGGCGGCGCTCGGCATGCTCGCGGATGCAGGGGCCGTTGACGCAGCTGCCCTCGCAGGCGCTCATTTCGATGAAGACGTTGCCGAACTGGCTGTTTTCCAGCTCGTCGAACACGGCGCGGCAGTTGTCCACGCCGTCGATGGCGATGCGGCGGTATCCCTCCACGCGGTCGGTGGCCTTGAGCACGCCGCCGGTGGCGGGGTAGAGGCGCGCGCGCTTGCCGTCGCCGGGCGCTACGTGGTCGGTGGGCAGCTCGATATGCTCGGCGGCCAGCCAGTCGCGCAGCTCGTCATAGGTCAGCGCCACATCCGTGTAGGGGCTGTCGTCCGCCTCGGCCTTTTTGGCGATGCACGGACCGATGAACACCGTAAACGCCTCCGGGTTCTGCTCCTTGATGGCCTTGCAGTGCGCCTGCATGGGGGTGAGCACCTTGGCCAGATGGGGAAGCATGGTGGGATAGTACTTCTGGATGAGCATGTTGATGGAGGGGCAGCAGCTGGAGATGAGCACGCGCTGCTTGCCCTCGCGCATGATGCGCGCGTATTCGTCGCTGACCATCTGCGCGCCCACGGCGGTTTCCTGCACCTCGGCAAAGCCCAGGCGCTTGAGGGCGTCGGCCATCACGTCCAGGGAGCGGATACGGAAATCCGCGATGAAGGACGGGGCCAGGCTGCACACCACATGCCTGCCGGCGGCGATGGCCTCCTTGACGCGGGGCACGTCGTTTCGGACCTGCTTGGCCTTCTGGGGGCAGGCCACGAAGCAGTTGCCGCACAGGATGCACTCGTCGTGCACGATCTCGGCAGTGTTGTTGGCATAGGTGATCGCCTTGACCGAGCAGGTGCGGATGCACTTGTAGCAGTCCGCGCAGTTGTTTTCGTTGAGGTTGAGCACTTCAAGCATGGGCAGCTTCCTCCAATGCAAAGGGATCAGAACAGGCCAATGGGGCTGGCGTGAAAAAGCGCGTCAGCCCCGGATGGATCTCACGGTTATTTGAGTCGGGGGAGGACCTCGTTTTTAAAGAAGGCTTTGGTGTCCTCGGGCCTCAGGGAGAAGGGCTCGTCGTCCACGGTGACGCACACGCCGTTCTGGCAGTTGCCCATGCAGAACTTGCCCGCCAGCTCGATTTTGTCCTTGAGGCCGCTTTCCGCCACCAGGCGCTGAAGCTCCTCCACGATCTGGCGCGAGCCCTTGAGGTGACAGCTGGAACCGATACAGATGGTGATCTTCATAACAGGTTTGCTCCTTTGCTGGGTTTTGATCGCCGTATCCTTACGCCCCGCGGCCGGGGCGCGAAACGCTTATTCGTAGTCCACCACGTTGACCCAGTGCAGGAGGAACTCGCGCTCCTCCGCGCGGCCCTTCACGCTCTGGCTGGCGGCCACGATGGGAATCCACTTCTGCACATACTGCCGGGCGGTATCGCTCTTTTTGCAGAACAGGTGGAGGTAGCTTTCCGCCCCGTCGATGTCGCCCGCGAGCCAGAACAGCAGGTACGTGCGGGCCGCGTCGGCGCTGGCGTTGCCCTGCGTGGCGTGGGACCAGTCCAGGATGAAGGCTTCGCCGTCGTCGCGCAGGATGATGTTCTTGGGATCAAAGTCGCCGTGGCAGAGCTTCTTGTGGTTGGGCATGCCCTGCAATCGCGCGTGCAGCTCGTAGCGGGTGGTGGCGTCCAGACCGGTTTCGTCGATCTTGCGGTTCATCTTGTCCTTGAGCTTGCCCAGCAGCGGGCAGGTCTGCGCGTGCATTTTCAGCTGCAGATCCACGAACAGATCCATATATTCGTCACGCCGGTCGGGGTTTTCCTCCATGAGCCGGGCGAGGGTTTTGCCGGGGATGAAATCGCTGACGATGGCCCACTTGCCCCCCACCGTGCACACCTCGTGCAGGCGGGGGATGTTGAGGGCGGTTTCCTCCACGCGGGCCTGGTTGAGCGCCTCGTTGAGGACGTCGGCCTTGCTGTAGTCGCTGTCAAACACCTTGATGGCCAGATGGCCGTCGCGGTAAACGGTCTTGTTGGTACGGACCGCAATCACCTTGTCCAGTTTCATGATAGCCGCCCTCCTTACTTGTTGGCCTCGGCGCCGTAGTAGGCGCGCAGGTACATCTGCTTGATTTCCTTCATCAGCGGATAGCGCGGGTTGGCGCCGGTGCACTGGTCGTCGAACGCCTGCTCCACCATCTCATCCAGACGATTCAGGAAGTCGTTTTCATCAATGCCATAGTCGCGGATGGTGGGCTTGATGCCGATTTTTTCCTTCAGCTCGTCAACAGCGCGGATGAGGTTTTCCAGCTTCTCGCCGTCATCCTTGCCGCCCAGGCCCAGCGCGTCGGCGACCATCGCGTAGCGCGACAGCGTGTGCGGATGGTCGTACTGCGGGAAGGTGCCCATCTTGGCGGGGACCTCGGCGGCGTTGAAGCGCAGGACCTCATCGATCATCAGCGCGTTGGCCACGCCGTGGGGCAGGTGGTGGAACGCGCCCAGCTTGTGCGCCATGGAGTGGCACACGCCCAGGAAGGCGTTGGCAAACGCCATGCCGGCCATGGTGGCGGCGTTGGCCATCTTCTCGCGGGCCTCGGCGTCGTTGGGGCCGTCCGCATAGGCGCGGGGCAGATACTCGAAAATCATCTTCAGGCTCTGCAGGGCCAGGCCGTCGGTGTAGTCGGTGGCCATCATGCTGGCGATGGCCTCCAGGTCGTGCGTCACGGCGTCGATGCCGCTGGCGCTGGTCAGCCCCCTGGGCGCGTTCATCATCATGTCCGCGTCCACGATGGCCATCTTGGGCATGAGCTCATAGTCGGCCAGCGGGTACTTGACGCCGGTGTCCTGATCGGTGATGACCGCAAAGGGCGTGACCTCGCTGCCGGTGCCGGCGGTGGTGGGGATGGCGATGAAGTACGCCTTTTCGCCCATGCGGGGGAAGGTGTAGGTGCGCTTGCGGATGTCGCAGAAGCGCATGGCCATATCGAGGAAGTCCACGTCCGGATGCTCGTAGAGCACCCACATGATCTTGGCCGCGTCCATGGCGCTGCCGCCGCCGATGGCGATGATGCAGTCGGGCTGGAAGGCGGTCATGGCGGCCGCGCCCTCCTTGGCGGAGGCGAGGCTGGGGTCGGGCGCCACGTCAAAGAAGGTGGTGTGGGTGATGCCCATCTCGTCCAGCCGGTCGGTCACGGCCTTGGTGTAGCCGTTGTGATAGAGGAAGCTGTCGGTGACGATAAAGACCTTCTTCTTGCCCAGCACCTCTTTCAGCTCGCGCAGGGCCACGGGCAGGCAGCCCTTCTTGATGTACACCTTTTCAGGCGCGCGGAACCACAGCATGTTCTCTCTCCTCTCGGCGACGGTCTTGATGTTGAGCAGGTGCTTCACGCCAACGTTCTCGCTGACGGAGTTGCCGCCCCAGGAGCCGCAGCCCAGCGTGAGGGAGGGGGCCAGCTTGAAATTGTACAGATCGCCGATGCCGCCCTGCGAGGAGGGGGTGTTGACCACGATGCGGCAGGTTTCCATCTTCTCGGCGAAGCGCATGAGCTTTTCGCGCTGGGTGTTGGGGTTGAGGTAGACGCTGGCGGTATGGCCGTGGCCGCCGTCCTCGATGAGGCGCTCGGCCTTGGCCATGGCGTCGTCAAAGTCCTTTGCGCGGTACATGGCCAGCACGGGGGAGAGCTTTTCGTGGGCAAACTCCTCGCTGAGATCGACGCTCTCGACCTCGCCGATGAGCACCTTGTAGTGCTCGTCGATGTCCAGACCGGCGAGCCTGGCGATCTTGTGCGCGGGCTGGCCGACGATCTTGGCGTTGAGGGAGCCGTTGATGATGATGGTCTTGCGCACCTTGTCCAGCTCCTCGCCCTCAAGGAAATAGCAGCCGCGGGCGGCGAACTCGGCGCGCACTTTGCCATAGATGCTCTCGGGCACGATCACGCTCTGCTCGGAGGCGCAGATCATGCCGTTGTCAAAGGTCTTGGAGTGGATGATGGAGTTGACCGCGAGCAGAATGTCCGCGCTCTCGTCGATGACGGCGGGCACGTTGCCCGCGCCCACGCCCAGCGCCGGCTTGCCGCTGGAATAGGCCGAGCGCACCATGCCCGGGCCGCCCGTGGCCAAGGTGCAGTCGCACTCGCACATGATGAGGTTGGTCATCTCCAGGCTGGGCGCGTCGATCCAGGAGATGATGTGCTCCGGCGCGCCGGCCGCCACCGCTGCCTCCAGCACGATGCGCGCGGCCTCGACCGTGCACTTCCTGGCGCGCGGGTGGGGGGAGATGATGATGCCGTTGCGGGTTTTCAGGCAGGCCAGCGTCTTGAAAATGGCCGTGGAGGTGGGGTTGGTGGTGGGAATCACGGCCGCGATCACGCCCAGAGGCTCGGCCAGGCGGGTGATGCCGTAGGCCTTGTCCTCCTCGATCACGCCGCAGGTCTTGACGTCGCGGTAGGCATTGTATATATATTCGGAAGCAAAGTGGTTTTTGATGACCTTGTCCTCCACCACGCCCATGCCCGTCTCCTCGACGGCCATCTTGGCCAGCGGCAGGCGCATCTTGCCCGCGGCCATGGCCGCCGCGAAGAAGATGCGGTCCACCTGCTCCTGGGTAAACTCGGCATACTTTTTCTGTGCGGCCCGCACCAGGGCAAGCTCTTCCTCCAGGCGTTCCACACGGTCCACAGGTTTGCGTGCATCAGTCATGCTGACCCAGCTCCTTTCTGATTTCGTTAAAAGTTTAACATAGTTTCGGGGAGCTGTAAATGCCAATGTTTATATACCATTATATGATTTTGAATATAATTGTCAACGTATCGGCGAGGGGCGGGGCAGATGGCTTTCTTCCTTATTATATGGGAAATACGGGATCGGCGGGGCAGGGGGAGCCGGAGGTTTTTTTCGTGTTCAAAAAACCTTTCGCCCTTCGGCTGCGTCTGATTTCAGGGGGGGCTGGAAGCGTCGTCCAGGGGTTTTTTTCTCAAAACTGGGAAGAATCCGGATGCGCCAATCGTTCTCCATATGGAAAGCTGTGCCGGAATACGGCCAGGGGAAAAGGCCGGAGAAAGCGGGGGGAGCGAAGATAAAAAAAGTCCAAATCTTTACGAATCTGTATCAGAAATTTGAAGATTTTAAGGCAAAACCCTTTACAAGTGTTATCAAAATCTGTATAATGCCAGAAGGAAGCACTGTATGGGCAAGCCATATCCATATGGCGCGCCGTCTTACATACACTGTGTAACGGAGGGATAGCAAGATGAAACGCTTCTTATGCGTCCTGCTGGTCGCCCTGGCGCTGGTGGGACTGATGACCACGGTTGCCTCTGCGGAGGAATACGCGACCGTCGTCAGCGACAACGGCTATGGCGTACGTATGCGCGAAGGCCCCGGCAAGGTATATCGCGTGATCACCAAATATGACGTGGGTACCACGGTCATCGTGCAGCAGCGCGGCACCGAATGGTCGCAGATTCGCGTGGGCGAAACCGTGGGCTGGATGATGAACGAGTTCCTGCGCTTCGGCACCACCGGCACCGGCACCGGTACCGGCGGTGAGAGCGGCGGCGTGGGCACCGGCACCGTCGTCAGCGACAACGGCCTGCGCGTGTGGCTGCGTACCACGCCGAACGGAAAGCGTATTCAGCTGTACCGTCCGGGTACGGCGGTGACCATTCTGTCCTATGGCGATGAGTGGCACTATATTTCCATCGGCGGCGTGCGCGGCTATATGATGAGCCGCTATATCTCCGTTACGCCCGCTCCGGCGCCGTCCTCCAGGATGGTGGAGGCCGTGAGCGTCAACTATCCGTCGCCCGTGGTGGACGACGTGCTTCAGGCGTCCGTCACTCCGTCGGACGCGACCGTCACCTACAGCTGGAAGGTTGGCGGCGTGGAGCAGAGCAACAGCGCCACTTTGCGCGTGCTCAACGACTACATCGGCAAGCCCATCACCCTGACGGTCACGGGCACCGGCGTATACTACGGCTCCAGGCAGTACACCACCGACCCGGTGGTTTCCAGCCGCCAGGTGACCGAGGTATCGCTCAACCGGTCGCAGCCCTTCGTGGGGGATACCCTGTCCGCCGTGCTCAAGCCCTCCTCGGCCACGGTCAGCTACAGCTGGCGCGTGGGCGGCATTGAGGTGAGCACCGAGGCGACCTATACCGTGCAGCAGAGCGACATCGGCAAGCTGATTCAGCTGAAGGTCAACGGCATTGACTCCTTCAGCGGCGTGGCCATCTGCTCGGCCTCCGGCGAGGTGCGCAGCAGCACGGAAGTGTTCTCCGTCGATCTGAGCATCAAGAATCGCCCCGTCATGGTGGGCGAGGTGCTCAGCTCCGTCGTGACTCCCTCCAGCGCGTCCGTCAACTGCGTGTGGATGGCCGATGGCGACGTGGTGGCTACCACCGCCAGCTACAAGGTCACCGCCAACGACCTGGGCAAGAAGATCAGCCTGCGGGTGGAGGGCATCGCGCCCTACACGGGCAGCGCCACCGCTTCCGCCTATGGTCTGGTACAGAGCGCCAACATTACTGCTGTTGCGCTCAACAACTATACGCTGACCGCAGGCAACGGATGCTATGCCGTGCTTACTCCCGGTAATGCGACCGCCACCTATGAGTGGATTATGGTCAACGCTACCACCGGTGCGGAGAGCGTGTTTGCTACCGGATCCTATATCACCGTGCCCGAAACGGCCATCGGCCACCGCATCAAGGTGCGCGTGCGCGGCGCGGGCATCTACGGGGTCAGCACCTTTAACGCGGAAAGCGGCGTGGACTATATCGACAGCCCGCTGAGCAACCCCATCGTCAGCAACAAGATCGTCACCGCCGTGGCGCTCAACAACACCAGCCCCGTGGTCGGGGAAACCATCACCGTCGATCTCACCCCCGACGCGCTGGACAGCCTGCGCGCCAGCGACGAGATCTCCTATGTCTGGACGGTCGGCACCGAGACGCATACCAATATGACCGGCCAGTATGAGGTCAAGGCCACGGACGTGGGCAAGACCATCAGCGTCAAGGCCATCACCGCCTATCCCAACGCGGGTGAGGCCATCAGCGCCGCCACCAACCCCGTGCGCGCCAACGGCACGGTTGCGGGCGTGAGCATCATCAACCAGCGCACCAACGCCAATGCCGCGCAGACCGCGCCCGAGGTGGGCGATACGCTGGTCGCTTCGGTCAATCCGTGGACCGCGGCCTCCGTATCCGGCTGGATCAACTACAGCTGGTGGGTGGACGGCGGAAAGGTCGGAGACGCCTCTACCCTGACCATCGACCCCGCCTGGAACGGCAAGCAGATCACTTTGATTGCCGACGTGGCGGCCGGCTGCCCGTACTATAACGGCTCCAAGCAGCCCACCGAGGCGCCCAACCGCCATTCCGCCGTCACCGCGAAGGTGGTGCAGTACGCGGCGGTGAATGCCAGCATCTACATCACGGCGCCCAAGGCGGGCGAGACGCCGCAGGCGTCCGTGTCCGGCTCCGGCGTGGTCAACAACCAGACCGTGGAGGTCTGCAACGGCAGCATCACCTGGATCGACAAGGCCACCGGCGCGCTGGCCGTGATGGACTCCAAGGGCCATTTCAAGCCCCAGACCACCTACATCGCGCGCCTCACGCTCAACGCCAACCATGGCCTGAGCTGGAACAACGCCACCGTGAAGGTCAACGGCGCTGCGGCTGCCCAGCTTGCCAAGGCGGGCAATGTGTTTGACTTCGAGTTTACCACCACGGGACAGCTGCCCATCACCCAGTTCTACATTTCGGGCGTACCGCGTCCCGTGCCGGGCGGCGTGCCCTCCGTGATCAGCTATTCGACCGACCAGTACACCGCGACCATCGACTGGAGCCAGTGTGTGGACAGCAACACCGGCACGTTCAAGAACGCGTCCAGCTACACCGTGCCCATCACCATCAAGGCCAATACCGGCTATACCGACAACGGCATCGCGGCCAACGTGTTCAAGGTGAGCACCGCCGATGCGACCACCTCCACGGCGGGTACGGGTTCCGGCATCACGGTGACGGCCATCTTCAACGTGGACCATACCGTGACCGTGAGCGCCGAGCGCACCACCGTCAATATCGACGGCGTGAACGTGGCCGTGGTCCAGTGCTTCGCCAATGTGAGCAACATGGTCACGCAGCCGGAGTTCACCTGGAGCGTGCAGTACAAGCAGTCCAACAGCACCTGGATCAACGAAAAGACCGGCGTGCTCAACGTCGGCCCCGACGAGATCCTCGACAAGGACATCGTGGTCTGGGCCACCTGCACCGTCGATGGCAAGGCGTACCAGGGCTCCCTGGCGCTGCACCTGGTCAGCGGCACACAGGAGGACACCTCCATCAAGGCCGTCTTTAACGGCGGTCAGCCCACCAGCGTGCTGGCCGGAACCAAGGCCCAGTACAGCGCCTACGCCACCAACTCCGTGATCGGTGTGGAATGGGCGATTGAGGGCAACAACAGCGCCGATACCAAGATTGAAAAGATCAACGAAACCACCGCTCAGCTGACGGTGGCCGCGGATGAGACCGCGCCCTCCATCAACGTGGTGGTCTGGCCCAAGCAGGCCCCCGGCGAGCGTGTCAAGACCAATGTGCAGATCATCCGCACCTACACCGTCACCTATACGGACGGCCAGGGCGGCACCCTGTTTGCCGATGTGGTCTACCGCAACCTGCAGGCCGGAGTCGCAACACCCAAGTACAATGACGCGAACATCCCCGTCGTGGCCGGATGGGAGTTTGACAGCTGGAGTCCCGCCTACGCCGGAACGGTGACGGGCAATGTCACCTATGT
>UQEF01000058.1 GCA_900540045.1 uncultured Eubacteriales bacterium
CTTGATTTGTTTGCAAAAAGGGCGTGCCGCAGAAATTGCTTTCTGCAACACGCCCGGATTTGCTCTTTGCTTTTCGGCTTAGTACATGCCGCCCATGCCAGCGGGGCCGCCAGCGGGAGCAGCGGGTTCGGGAGCGGGGATGTCGGCGACGAGGCTCTCGGTGGTCAGCACCATCGCGGCCACGCTCGCGGCGTTCTGCAGCGCGGAACGAGTCACTTTGGTAGGATCGATGATGCCGCGCTCGATCATATCCACATACTCGCCCTTGAGCGCGTCATAGCCATAGCCGTTCTTGTGGCTGTTCTTGACGTTCTCCACGATTACGCTGCCGTCGATACCGGCGTTCTTGCTGATCTGACGCAGGGGCTCCTCCAGAGCGCGCACCACGATTTCCACACCGGTCTTGGCGTCGCCGGCATAGTTGGCCAGCTCAGCCTGCACAGCGGGCAGCACGTTGAGCAGCGCGATGCCGCCGCCAGGCACGATGCCCTCTTCCACAGCGGCGCGGGTCGCGGCCAGAGCGTCCTCGATGCGCAGCTTGCGCTCCTTCATTTCCACTTCGGTAGCGGCGCCCACCTGGATGACGGCCACGCCGCCGGCCAGCTTGGCCAGACGCTCCTGGAGCTTCTCCTTGTCGTAATCGCTGGTGGTGTCCTCAATCTGGCTGCGGATGGAGGCAACGCGTGCGGCGATGTCTTCCTTGCTGCCGGCGCCTTCCACGATGGTGGTATTCTCTTTGTCCACCTTCACCTGGCGGGCGCTGCCCAGCATATCAATGGTAGCTTCCTTAAGGTCCATGCCCAGCTCGTCGCTGATGACCTGGCCGCCGGTCAGGACGGCGATATCACGCAGCATTTCCTTGCGGCGGTCGCCAAAGCCGGGGGCCTTGACCGCAACGCAGGTGAAGGTGCCGCGCAGCTTGTTGACAACCAGCGTGGCCAGGGCTTCGCCCTCCACGTCCTCGGCGATGATGAGCAGCTTCTTGCCGGACTGCACCACCTGCTCCAGAACGGGCAGGATCTCCTGAATATTGGAAATCTTCTTGTCGGTGATGAGGATGTAGGGGTTGTCGAGCACCGCTTCCATCTTCTCGGTATCGGTGACCATGTAGGCGCTGGCATAGCCGCGGTCAAACTGCATGCCTTCCACGGTGGTCATTTCGGTGCGCATGGTCTTGCTTTCCTCAACGGTGATTACGCCGTCGTTGCCCACGGTTTCCATGGCCTCGGAAATCAGCTTGCCGATGGTATCGTCACCGGCGGAGATGCTGGCCACCTGCGCAATGGACTGCTTGCCGGTAATGGGCTGGCTCAGCTTGGCCAGAGCGTCCACGGCGGCGTTCACACCCGCCTCGATGCCGCGCTTGAGCACCATGGGATTGGCGCCCGCGGCCAGGTTGCGCAGGCCCTCACGGATGATGGCCTGCGCCAGCAGGGTAGCGGTGGTGGTGCCGTCGCCGGCCACATCATTGGTCTTGGTGGAAACTTCCTTCACCAGCTGGGCGCCCATGTTCTCAAAGGGGTCTTCCAGCTCGATTTCCTTGGCGATGGTCACGCCATCGTTGGTGATGAGGGGCGCGCCGAACTTCTTGTCCAGCACCACGTTACGGCCCTTGGGGCCAAGGGTGATCTTCACCGTATCCGCCAGAGCGTTAACGCCTTTTTCCAGCGCGCGGCGGGCTTCCTCGCCGTATTTAATCTGCTTTGCCATAATGATGTTCCTCCTCTATATTGCGTCGCTCAAAAATGGATCATTCCACGGTGGCCAGAATGTCGCTCTGACGCACGATGATGATCTCCTGACCGTCAATTTTCACTTCAGTGCCGGCATACTTGGAGTAAATCACCTTATCGCCGGGCTTCACGTTCATGACGACTTCCTTGCCGTCCACCATGCCGCCGGGGCCCACGGCCAGCACCTCAGCCATCTGGGGCTTTTCCTTAGCGGTGCCGGTGAGCAAAATGCCGCTCTTGGTGGTTTCTTCCATCTCAACGTTCTTGATGACCACACGGTCGCCCAAAGGCTTAACGTTCATCACTGTATCCTCCCTGTCCGTTCGATTGTAGTTTTAACCTTGTTAGCACTCATGTTAAACGAGTGCTAACAACAGTCCTTACTATACGTTATTTCCTGCCAAGTGGCAAGCCGCTGCTTTCCTGCTTTTCGGCTGTTCAGATGAAAAAACGGCTTCTATTATTGTATTGTTATTTAATTTCTCGGATTATCTTTTTATATCTTTCTATTTCTTTTATTTTCTCTTGAATTCAATTCATGCGCAAGAATGGCCCTGTGGTACAATAGCAAGGCAAGCGAAAGGAGAGGATGGTATGCCCGTCTGTGAGCCGCTGTTGGCCTGGTACGATGCCGTACGGCGCGATCTTCCGTGGCGCCGCACCCGCGACCCCTACCGCATCTGGCTTTCGGAGATCATGCTGCAGCAGACCCGCACGGAGACAGTAAAATCCTATTACAATCGATTTTTGGCCCTCTTTCCCACCGTTGCAGACCTGGCACACGCCCCTCAGGAGCAGGTGCTCAAGGTCTGGGAGGGCCTGGGCTATTACAGCCGGGCGCGCAATCTGCAAAAGGCGGCGCAGGTCATTATGAGCGTGCATGGCGGCGCTTTTCCCGCAAGCTACGAGGGGCTGCTGTCCCTTCCGGGCGTAGGTCCCTATACAGCGGGCGCGATCGGCAGCATCGCCTTCGGGCTGCGTATACCGGCGGTGGACGGCAACGTGTACCGCGTGGCCTCACGCTTTTACGGCATACGTGAGGATGTGGGCCGACCGGTTGTTCAGCGCCGCATCCGCGATCTGGTGGCGGCCGATATCCCCGCGGACCGTCCCGGCGATTACAATCAGGCTTTGATGGAGCTGGGCGCCACGCTGTGCCACCCGGGCGAACCCGACTGTGACGACTGCCCATGGCGCGGGCTTTGCGATGCGGCGCGCGAGGGCGACGCGGCACTTTTGCCCGTGCACGAAAAAAAGCGCCCTCCCAGGCGGGTGGACGTAGCCGTATGCCTGTTGACATGGAAGCGCCGCGTGCTGGTGACTCGGCGGGACGAACGCATGCTGGGCGGCCTGTACGTGTTCTGTCTGCTGGAGGACGAAACGCGCCCGGAGCGCGCCGAAGCCCTGTTGCGTGAAGCGGGCCTGCCCTGCCGGTTCACGGAGGATTTGGGGCGGGCGCGTCATGTCTTCACCCATCGGGTATGGGAGATGCAGCTATGGCATTTTTCTCTGGAGGACGAGCCCTCGCCGCAGGCGTTGGAAGCCTGCGGCGGCCGCATGGTTTCGGGGGAGGAGCTTCGCGCCCTGCCCCTGCCCACAGCCATGCGCGCGGCGGCGCAGGCGGCGCAGGCGCTGCTCCAGCGCCCGGCAAGTCCGGCCCGCAACGGCTGACCCGCGATTCTCCCTGGCGCGTGGTTGTGGATACGCTGCTTCAGCGGCCGTGCCTGCCGGACAGCGCCGCGGCCAGCGCGGCATAGAGTACACCCGCCACGGGCCACACAATCCAGCTTCGCCGCCAGTCGCCGGTGATAAAGCTGTAGGCCAGATAGATGGACACCGTTCCAAGCCAGAAAGCAGCGCTTATGCTGCCATGGCCGTGCCGCCTGCGCTTGGCTTCCCGGCTGTAATCGCCTTCCTCCAACAGCTTTTGCAGGCTTTCCCAGCGGATGCCCACGCGAATCAAAAACGTAGTTCCAAGCCCTGCCAGTGCCAGCGTCACGCACAGGGCGGCGATCACCGCCACGGCGCTTTCACTTAGCATGGCGGCAATGAGCAGCGGCAAGGCGGCCAGGATGCACAGGCTCACGCCTGCAACGTTCCACCGCCCGTAACGCTCCCGGCTGCTTTCCTGCTGTTCACGGGCCATCTGGATCACGCTGCGTGCGGCCTGAATCGGTTCCTTTTCCAGATACTCGTAGCGTTCGGAGGCGATCCCGCAGGACATGAACACCGCCACCGCACCCGCCGCCAGCAAAAGCAGCGCTGCGATTCCCACCGCGCCTGCCACATTTTCAGAGAGCCGGCCCGCCTCGGCCAGAGCACTCAGCATAAGCAGCGGAATGGGCGCCAGCACACAGGCAAACACCGCCCAGGCAATGCGGTCCGCCATCGTTTCCTTTATGGAAAGGAAAGCTTCGGCTTCCTCCATGGTTACGGCTCGCGCAGCCTCATGCACGGACCTGTCCGGCTCGGGGGTATCCTTGAGCAGGCTGTCCGTGCTTACGCCAAACAGCTCCGACATTCGCACCACGCGGTCAAGGTCCGGCATGGCCTGCCCACTTTCCCATTTTGACACCGCCTGACGGCTTACGTCCAGCCGCTGCGCCAGTTCCTCCTGCGACCATCCGGCCTGTTTGCGAAGCGCGGTTACTCTTTCCGAAAGGCCCATATGCTGTTCCTCCCTGCTGGTTTCGCGGCGGCATTCGCTGCTGCCGTGGCATCAAGCATAGCGCCAGGGGCGGTTGCGGCGCAAGCAACTCCGGCTTGCAATCTGTCAAGCGACGGTTGCACTCTCTCTCGCTTTCCCGCTTTCTTCAAGGCTGCTGCCGCACCAACGGCATTTAACAGCTTGCTCATGGATGGGCTCACAGCAATAGGGACACAGGCGCTCTTCCTTCTTTGGCTGCTGACGTTTGGGCACCAGGCGGTTTATGGCCCTCACCGCCAGAAACACGCACAGCGCAATGATGAGAAAGTTAACCCCCGCCTGCAAAAACGCTCCATAATTCAGCGTGCCCACGCCCGCCGCCTGCGCCGCCTCAATGGAGGGATAGCTTTGAAAATCCAGCGCCACAAACAGCCCGCTCAGGTCCACGCCTCCTGTCAGCAAGCCGATCAGCGGCATCAGGATATCATTGACGAGCGAACTGACAATGCTGGAAAACGCTCCGCCGATCATTACCCCGGTAGCCAGTTCCATAACGTTGCCCCTGACGCAGAAGCGCCGGAATTCTTCAAAAAATTTTTTCATATGGTTTTCCCTCCAACGCAGCATGATTCTGTTTGTGTTCTTCATATGCAACCGACTAGATCATACCCCGCCGAAGAAGCGAAGTCAACAGAAACTCCCGCGTTGTCACGCGGCGCGAAACATGCTACAATAAGCCGAAAGATCACGAAAACAAGGAGCGGTCATCTATGGATATCTGGGAGGAAGCGCTGGAAAAGCACTATGAATGGGCCGGCAAGCTGGAAATCGCGCCGCGTGCGCATGTGAAGGATCGAAAGGCCCTGTCGCTGGCCTATACGCCGGGGGTGGCGCAGCCCTGTCTGGCCATCCGCGATGACCCGGAAAAGTCCTTCCAGCTCACCCGCCGCCACAACCTGGTGGCCGTGGTAACCGATGGTACCGCCGTTTTGGGATTGGGCGATATCGGCCCGGAGGCCGGTATGCCCGTGATGGAGGGCAAGTGCGTGCTGTTCAAGGAGTTTGCCGGGGTAGACGCCTTCCCTCTCTGCATCAAGAGCAAGGACGTGGACGAGATCGTGCGCACGGTCTATCTGCTTTCGGGCAGCTTCGGCGGCATCAATCTGGAGGATATCGGTGCGCCCCGCTGCTTTGAAATCGAACGCCGCCTCAAGGAGCTGTGCGACATTCCCGTGTTTCACGACGACCAGCACGGCACCGCCGTGGTCGTAGCCGCGGCACTGATCAACGCGCTGAAACTCGTGGGCAAGCGCATGGAGGATGTAACCTGTGTAATCAATGGCGCGGGCTCTGCTGGAGTGGCCATTGCGCATCATCTCCTGCACTTCGGCGTGGGGGATCTGATTCTGCTGGGCCGCCATGGCATCGTGGTGGAAGGCCGGGCCAAAATGAGTCCCGCCCAGGAGGAACTGAGTCACATCACCAACCGCCGCCACCTGCACGGCGGCCTCAACGAAGCGCTGGCAGGCGCGGACGTGTTCATCGGCGTAAGCGTGCCAAACATTGTCACCGCCGATATGATCCGCCTGATGGCACGCGACCCCATCGTATTCCCCATGGCGAATCCCGTGCCTGAAATCATGCCGGAGGAAGCCCTGCGCGGCGGCGCGGCGGTGGTGGGCACCGGCCGCAGCGACTACGATAACCAGATCAACAACGTGCTGGCGTTCCCCGGCATCTTCCGCGGGGCGCTGGATGTGCGCGCGCGCGACATCAACGACGAAATGAAGATGGCCGCTTCCCGTGCCATCGCCTCTCTGGTATCCGATGAGGAGCTCACGCCCCGCTACATTCTGCCCGAAGCGTTTGACCGGCGCGTCGGGCCTGCCGTGGCCCGCGCCGTAGCCGAAGCGGCCGTCCGCAGCGGCGTAGCCCGCCTGCCCCTGCCCGACGCGCAGGCATAAAGCGATCTGCAAAGCGCCGTGGGACTTTGCCATCCCACGGCGCTTGCGCTTCTTTTTTCAATTACTGGATAGTGGTATCATTCGCATGCCGGGCGCCATGCCACCGGGCAAAATACCGGTGGCGAAGGGTGCTGACGTTGTGCGTCATGCTCAGCTTGCCATGCAACAGCTGGTTGTCGTGCGTGACCACATGCACGGCCAGCAGCAGCCAGAACAGGATATATATCATCAGAAGCCCTATGCAGGCCAGCACCAGCCACACGCCGATCTCCCCATCCTCTGTTCCCAGGGTGATGGCCAGCAGCAAAAATGCGGGAGTGGGCATCACCACCAGGTACAAAACCCCATAGCGCACCGCGCACTGCCACAGTCTGGGACGGCCGCCGCTTCGCAGGTCCGTCAGGCGCAGGTGCAAAAGCACCTTGCCCACCGTGCGTCCGCCACCCAGCCATGTGCCAAGCACAAAGTACCCCACAATTCCAACGGCATAGCAGCCAAACAGCCACGCCGCCATCGCCACGGGGTCTTCTCCGGACGGCATCACCGAGGGCAGCCGCCACATCAGCGCCGCGAGAGCCACCAGCATCACCGCAAAGTCCACCAGTGCCGCAAAGCAGCGGCGGGTCACGCTCACCTGTTCGCCCTTGCGGTAGGCCCGCGCGTCCATCTGCTCGCGCGAGGGCAGCAGCCGCATCGCCAGTGGGGCCAGCGCGTAGCCCAGCAGCCCGCCACACGTATTGGTGATCAGGTCGTCCACATCCGCCAGACGATAGGGCCTCGGATAATACCCGTAAAGGCCCGTAAGCTGCGTCAGCTCAAAAAACAGGCTGAGCAAAAGGGAAAACAGCAGCGTCTTTTTCAGGCTGCATCCGAAATAATACCGCAGGTAGATTCCCAGCGGCGTAAACATGGCCACATTGGCCACGATCTGGAAGAAATCCCGGTTCCACACCAGGCGGTACCACGTGGCAGGCCGGCTCGGGTCCACGCCGGCGTTGTGCAGCAGGTCCGCCACCTCCCGGAAGGGAATCAGCTGCACGCGCGCGGAGGTCAGGCTACTGACCGTTTCCACATCCGGCAGAGGCAGGATCACCAGAAAATAGGCGCACATCAGGTACAGCACAAACGAATACACGATCGCCGTGCGCAGAAGCAGCACCGCCCCGTACCTGCGGTATTGAAACAGCATATAGGGCAGCGTGAGCACCAGCGCCACAAAGGGAAACAGCACCAACGCCGATTTGACCGGCTCGATGTACTGGCTCACGGAAAGCTCCTTACATTTCAAATTTGGGCAGCGCCGCCGTCAGGCGCTCATATCCCTCAATCACCTGATCGCACCAGGCGTCGAAGGCAGGGTCGGGCCGCTGGCATTCCGGGTGGCTGTAGATGTACACAACGGCCTCGCGCACCCCCTGATCAAAACGCTTTGCCGCCACAAATTCCGGCACGGCGCGCTTGATTTTGGCGTTGTCGAAGAGCACCGTGTTGCTCTTATCCCCCAGCAGAGAACCCACATAGCTCTGGCACAGCGCCCCCAGCGTTTCGCTGGCGATATGCACAAGGTGCGGCTCCACCCCCAGCGCCGCCGCGATGCTGCTGTACACCTGGTTCCAGGTCAGGCTTTCATCCCCGGTGATGTGGAATACCTCGCCCAGGGCGTGCACGTTGCCCATCAGGCCCACGAACGCCACGGCAAAGTCGTCGCTGTGGGTCAGCGTCCACAGCGTCAGGCCATCGCCCGGGACGATGACAGGCTTTCCCGCGCGCATGCGCTCCAGCACCTGAAAGCTGCCCGCCGGCCCATGCAGCGCCACGGGCACGCTGCGCTGGCAATAGGTGTGGCTGGGCCGGATGATGGTGATGGGAAAACCCTGCTCACGGTAGGCGCGGATCAGCACATCCTCGCAGGCGGCCTTGAGGCGGCTGTACTCCCAGTAGGGGTTGCACAGCGGCGTCCCTTCCGTAATCCATGGCGAGGACAGCGGCTTTTGATAGGCCGACGCCGAACTGATGAAAAAGTACTGTCCCGTCCTGCCGGCAAACAGGCGGATGTCGCGCGCCACGTCGTCGGGCGTATAGGCGATGAAATCCGCCACCACATCGAAGGTCTGCCCCTCCAGCGCCTCCCGCGCCGCCGTCTCATCATGGATATCCGCATGGATGACATGCGCCCCCTCAGGCATGCGCGCGTCTGCGTTGCCGCGGTTAAGCAGCGTCAAATCCCATCCCCGGCGCACGCACAGCGCTGAAATGGCCGAGCTGATGGTGCCCGTGCCGCCGATAAACAATGCTTTCATGAGAAAAAGCCCCTTTCGCGCTTGTTTCGCCCACATGGTATCACACAGCGCGCGGGTTTGCAAGGCGGCGCTTGCATTTCCATGCGGTACAGGCTATAATTCTTACATGCGCTTTTTGAAGAGAGGAAAGGGGGTGCGTGCTGAAATGGACCTTTTTGATCCAAAGCTGCCTTTTTTCAAAGGAAATCTGCACTGTCACACCACGGTGAGCGACGGAAAGCTCAGTCCTGACGAGGTCGTGGCTCTCTATCGCGATCTGGGATATGATTTTCTGGCCCTGACCGATCACCGCCGTCTGTCCGCGCCCACGCATCTGGAGGGATGCATGCTGCTGCTCAGCGGCATGGAGATGGATTACACCCTGCCCGGCGAGGTGCTGCACCTGATCGGCGTGGGGATGGACGAACGCCTCAATGGCTATGATCTGTCCGAGGGCCCCCAGCGATGCATCAACCTGTTCCGCCGCTGCGGGGGACGCGCCATCGTGGCGCACCCGGCATGGTCTCTCAATACCGTGGCCACGCTTTCGGCCCTGCAGAACGTAACCGCAGCGGAGATCTACAACAGCGTGTCCACCTACCCCTGGAATGGCGACCGCGCCGATGCCTCAGGCGTGCTGGATGTGGCTGCGGCGCACGGCGCGCTGTATCGCTTCGTCGCCTCGGACGATTCACACCGCTATCAGGGCGAGGCGGGCCGGGCCTTTACCATGGTACAGGCCGAGGATCTCAGTCAGGAAAGCCTCTTCGACGCGCTGGACCGGGGCCGCTTCTACTGCTCGCAGGGGCCGCGGTTCGAGCAGATCTCGGTTGAGGACGGCCGCATTGATGTCACCTGCTCCCCCGTGGATACCGTGATCTTCTACAGCAACCTGATCTGGACGGGCAACCGCTGCCAGACCGGCAAGGATCTGGTCTTTGCCAGCTATGATCTGACCGTCAACCGCGGCGAGCGCTACGTTCGCATACAGCTGATCGACGCACAGGGCCTGAGCGCCTGGTCCAACCCCATTTTGCTCAAGCACTGAAAGCGGCAGTGCCGCAAACGCCCGTCCCCCGTTCCCCCTGCCACGTTTCATCCCTGCACGAGTCAAATGCAACAGGAGGTACTTATGCGCAATGTAACCCTGGACCTGGCTCCCTTTGAGGAAAAGATTTCCCTCCACCGCTACCTTAAGGAGGCGCTGGATTTCCCCTTCTATTATGGCGCGAACCTGGACGCCCTTCATGACGAGCTGGCCAGCGAGCGCGAGCCCCTGCATATCGACGTGCACTATCCCAAAACTCCGCGCGGAAAAATGGTGGATTACCTGCCCAAACTGCTTCGCGTATTTGAGGACGCAGCGCGGGAGAATTATCATCTGGAAATCACCTATCAGGAAGAGGCGTAATGCCTCAGCTCCCGCAGGACGCACTTAGGGAGGCGGATACGCCTCTCCGCAGGCTGTCAAAAACCCATTTGGGGAGGTTTGGAGGGCCACAGCCCTCCAAAATGAAATCGTATCGTCCGGCTTTGCCGGGCGGGGAGTTTGCGCCCCCGGCGTAAATATTTCTTAAGCCTTTGGCGGAAAAGGCCGGGGCAGCCGGACTTTTTCGACACGCTGTGGAGAGGCGGTTATGCCTCTCCGCTTTTTTTGAAAAGCAAAAAGGCGCGGTGCATGGCCGCGCCTTTCATGATCCCTTGGCCTGCTGCCGGTCCAGCAGCAGGAGCACCATCACACTCATGTCATCCCTCGGCGTGCCGCCTCCGGCCAGCAGGGCGTTTCGGAGCAAGGCGTCGGCCATGCGCTGCGGCTGGATATACAGGCTGTCGCTCAGGGCCTGTGTGAACTGTTCGTCCGTTTCAAAGGCGTCGGCCACACCGTCGCTGACCATAATGAGAATATCGCCGCTGTGCAGGCGGTACTGCGTGGAGGTAGCCGCCGCTTCCTCGACGATTCCAAGCGGCAGGGATGCGCCTTCCACCTTTTTCATATGGCTGCCCCGCACCACCCACGAGGCACACGCGCCCAGCTTTTCCGAATATACGTTGCCCGTCCACAGGTCCACATCGGCCAGATCCACGGTGGAAAAGCGTTCCTCCTCCTGGATGGAAAGCATGATGCCATTCACCGCTGTGATGGCCTGACGGCGCGTATACCCTGCCTCCAGCAGCAGGGTGAGCAGCTCAAGGGTCTTTTCGCTCTGCCGGTGCGCCTCCTCGCCATGGCCCATGCCGTCCAGCAGCATCAAAAGCAGCCGTCCGCCCTCGCATCGCTTGGCCGAGCACGCGTCGCCGCATACGCCGTCCCCTTCTCCGCGCTCTCCCGCGCACACCGATGACATACCCACCGACGCGCTGTAGAGCGGGATCTCCTCCAGCTCTACACGTCCACGTCCCGCGCGCGTGATGGACAACGGCAGATCTTCCTCCGTGGCCAGATAGCGCAGGAGCATTTCCAGCGGCCTTTGCACCGGTATCATGCCGTCGGTTTCCAGTGCCGCATGCAGGTGGCCGTCCACCCGCCGCGCATAGCTGAGCCGCGCGGGCACGTTGAGCTCCTCCAGCGCCAGATTGAGGATGTGAGCTGCCTTGAGGTCGTTGAGGCTTTCGCCCCCGGCCATCATGCTCAGCTCTCCCAGCGTACCCGACAGCGCCGCCAGATGCGTCAGCGTCAGTTCCCGTTCGTAGCGCGCTTTTCTGATGCCTGCCTCGCGCCGTTTCAGCGCGGCCAGAGCCTCCTGCGCCGTCTCTTCAATGGATTCGGCGCGCAGGCAGCCGTGTTCGGCCAGGGCGGGCAGGTTGTCCTCGTCCACCGCTTCTCCCCGTTCCACCCGATCCATCATGTCCGCAAGCAGGCGTTCGGTCCGCACGCGCCCCTTTCCCCAGCAAAGCTCGCGGTTGACGCACCGGGCGCAGAGCAATTCGCCCAGTTCCTCGCCGCTGGTGATCGCCTGGCTTCCGGGGTCGGGCAGGGCTTTGGCCAGCCGCTCCAGCGCGTCGCGCATATGCTCGATGCGCTGGGACACAAACGCCGTTTCCATGCTTCTCACGCCCGGCTCCGGTCCCCGGGCCAGCGCGCGTACCCGTTCCAGCATCCATCCGGGAAGCAGCGCATAGGCCGCCGCGCCGGCCAGCGCAGCCCAAAAGGGAACCGTCGGCCCACTCAGCGGCGTCAGGGAGTAACCAACCGCCCATCCCGCCACAGCGGCAGGCGGAAGCAGCCAGCGCCGCCGCTCTACCGCCGGAAGCCCGCACAGCAGTCCCATCACCGACAGCGTCGCCGCCATGCGCACGTCATGCCCGCCCAGCGCCAGCGACAGCCCGCACAGCAGCCCGGTGGCCACGCCGTATACCGGTCCGTTGGCAGCGGCATAGGCCACGGTCACCCACACGGCGGTCAGCTGGCCCAGATTGAGCGATCCCACCCAAAAATAGCCTGTCCCGCCTACCAGCAGCAATCCCAGCGCCGCCACGCAGGCGCGCTCCCGTGTGCAGGTGGGCGCGCCGGTGGAGGCCATGCCGTCCATGGCGCTGCGAAAAAACGCAGCGCCCAGCATGCCCAGCGGCACCGCCGCAAGGCTGAGCAGAATATCCAGCGGCGCCTGACCGGCCAGCGCCGCAAATACCCGCGGCATCATCGCAAGGCCGCCCAGCGCCGCCGTCTCAATGCCCGGCCTCGGCCGGCATCGGCGCAGCGCCAGCCACAATCCGGCGATGCCCACGTACTGCCACACATCCAGTTCAAGGCCCCACAGCGCTCTCACCGCCAACGACACGCCCGCGCCCGCCAGCATCAGCGGTGTGGGTTTTTCCGCCCTTGCGAGCAGCAGCGCCGCCGCAAAGGGAGACGGAATGCCAAACCACCGCACAAAGGTAAACAGAAAGACCATCATGGCCTGTCCCACAGGCCGCGCCGCGCCGCGCACAAACGCCATCATTCGCCTTCCCGCGCGACGCACGCCTTTTCCCCTGCGCTCGACCGCCTCCTGCGGCCGGGCCGTTAAAGTCTCCATATGCCGCCTCCCCATGCCAGTGTACAGCCAGTATAGCCAGCGCGGTTTTCGCGCCGTGTCGGTTTGAAGCGCGAAGCGTGTCAAACATCCCGCAGGATGCGGCATTCTTTGCACCGTATAGGACCGGTCCGCGCGGCGCAACCTAGGGGCGAACCTATCAGGCAGGAGGAGCTTACGTATGGAGAATCAGAAAAAATGGGCCGGATGGCTCATCGCCGGACTGGTAGCGGCGGTTGGCGTGGTTGCCATCGTGATGACCACAGGCACGGCCGAGCCGCCGGCCGCCACTCAGTCTCCGGTCGTCACCGTGTCGCCGTCGGCCAGCGCTTCCCCGGAGGCAACGCAGCCCACCCCATCTCCCGCGGCCTCAGGCCGCACCGCCAATGCCAGCGCCATCGGCTATGCCGGCCCCGTGCTGGTGCGCCTGACGCTGGATGACAGCGGCGCGATTTCCGCTATCGACGTAGGCGGCGCGCGCTTTTTGGAAACGGTGGGCGTGGGCAGCGGCGTGCGTGAGGAGGCGTTTACCTCGCAGTTCATCGGCAAAACACCGCCGCTCACGCTCAATCAGGATATCGACGCCGTCTCCGGGGCCACGCTGTCCAGCCAGGCCGCGGTGGACGCGGTGAACGAGGCGTATGCCTTTTTGAAGGCGCGCTGACAGGATTCGACAAAGGTTTCGGTCATACCCGGCAGGTTGAGAGGGCCGCATGGGCGTATCCTTACACACAGGAGGTGCGCTCATGCGGCTTTTGATTGCTGTGCTCAGCCCAGGCACGGCCCGCCGGATCGCGGCGGGCACGGAGATACGGGGCTTTGACGCGCTGATCGCGCCAAACGGTACGCAGGCTTTGAAGCTGCTCTCGCGGGAGCGGTTTGACCTGCTTATCCTGCACGCCTGTCTGCCTGAACTCGACGGCTTTGAGGTGCTGGAGTCGCTTGCGGCGCTTCACCACCCCTGTCCGCCTCGGGTACTGTTTTTGTGCGAACCGGAGCTGTGCGCTTCCCGGCCGGCCCTGGCAGACGCGGTCGCGCCCATCTGCGCCGCGCCGGAAAAGCTGTGCGCGCTGCTGGAAACGCTGGCGCAAAAGCCGCTGCCAAAACTGGCAGCGGCTCAGGCGCCGCGCACCGCGCAGGCGGTGGATACCTTTTTAAGCGCCATTTCCATGGACCGTCGCTACAAGGGCCGCGCCTATGCGGCGTGGCTCCTTGAGCATCTGGCGCCTTCCCCGGTTTTGGAGGAGCGCTCCATGGGTCAGCTCTACCGCTCGTGCGCCCGCGCCTTTGGCACCACGCCCACCGCCGTGGAGCGCTGCCTGCGCGTGGCGGTGGAAAGCGTGTTCACCCAGGGCAGCATGCGGGGCATCGAGCGCTTTTTCGGCGCCACGGTGGACCCGGAACGCGGCAAGCCGACCAACCGGGCCTTTCTGCTGCAGGCCTCTCAACAGATCCGGCTGGATCACTCCTTGGCGGATACGCGCTCGCCAAACAGCAGCGAGATGCACCACAGCCCGGCCGCACCCACCAGGGTGTAGACGATGCGGCTGACCACCGCCGCCTGCCCGCCGAAGAGATACGCCACCAGATCGAATTGAAAGATGCCGATCAGCGCCCAGTTGATGGCCCCGATGATCACCAGTACCAGCGAGATCTTATCCAGCATAGCAAGAAAACCTCCTTCCCTCCCATACCCCGGCCTTTGCCGGGGCTTCTGTGTCAAGGATGCGCCAAACGCCCCCGGATTATGCCATCAAAAAGCAGGCATGAACATCCGTACCCGTAAACACGGTTTTTGAAAGCCATGGCTTGTAATGGGAAAGCAGCCGCACCTGGCCGCCCAGCGTCGCGCTCACCAGCGCCATGGGACCGCGGCAGCACAGGCCGGCGCACAGCGCCAGATCCGGCAGGTTCCAGAGCAGCCGTCCCTGTGGAATGTCCAGTTTCATCAATCCGTCGCGCGTGCTGATGAGCGCGCCTACGCCATCCGGACACACGCACAGCCCGCCCGGCTGTCCCGGCAGGTCGATCAGCTTGCGTGGACGCGGCGTGCCCGGAGCCAGCGTATACACCGCCGTGTGGATATCCTCTCCCTCCACGGCGCACACTAGCAGCAGTCCGCCGCGCCAGAAGCCTGCGGCAAAGCACGGGCTTTGCGTGTGGATGGTGCGTTCGCGCACCAATTCCGGCGCAGTGAGCAGGTAGGCTTCATCCACCGCCCCGCCCGCGGCCAGCAGCAGACGCCCGGACGCGTCCAGGCACATGGCGCGGGGAAACACCCCCACCGGAGCCGCAAAAATCAGATCTCCGGTGGCCGTCAGGCGCGTATGGACGCTGTCGGCTTCGGAGCTGAGCTGGTACACATACCGCCCACAGGGCGACAGGCACAGCGCCGCCAGCCCCGGCGCAGCAGGCATCCGGCTGATTTCCCTCAGCCCGTGGCAGGTCAGGCACAGGCATTCCCTGTTTCCGCCCACGCACACGCACGCACTGCCGGCACAGGCCAGGCGGGGTCCCTCCAAAGCGCAGTCCACCCCGGTGAGCGGCCCGCCCTCGTCCGTGGCTTTCCAAACGCCCAGCCGGGCGTCCGCGATGATCAGGCTCATGGCACCGCTCCCTTCCCCGCCTCGTTTCAAGCGCTACTGTCACCCTATGCGAAAGCCCGCCGGATGTGAAAAATCCGGCAGGAAAAACGGGGTGCTGTGTCGAAAGTAATAAATTGGCTTATTTTGTGTAAGCCACCCCAGAAGGAGAGACGCACACATGATGCATTATAAGACCCATGGCACCTGTTCCACCGCCATCGACCTGGAAATCGAGGGCGGAAAGATCACATCCTGCCGCTTCACCAACGGCTGCCGGGGCAATACCGACGGCCTGGCTCGCCTGGCGGTAGGCCAGGATGCGCGCGAGGTGATGAACCGCCTGCGCGGCGTTCAATGCCGCGGCGGCACCTCCTGCCCCGACCAGCTCAGCCGCGCTATAGAAATCTATCTCGATCAGCAACAACACAAGTAAGGAGCGCCCGCTTTGCCAACAGAAGGACTACAGATCACCAAATTCTCCGAGGCCGCCGATCTCAGCGACGAGATTCTCAAGGCGGTCGAAAAAATGGGGTTCAGCGAAATGACCCCCGTCCAGGCCAAAACGCTTCCCCTGATGATGGAGGGGCGCGACCTGATCGCCATCGCCCCCACGGGAACGGGCAAGACCTGCGCCTTCGGCATTCCCATGCTGGAGTATGTCAGTCTCAAGGACAAGCGTGTACAGGAGCTGGTGCTGGCCCCCACGCGCGAGCTGAGCCTGCAGATCACCGACGAGCTCCGCGCGCTGGCGCGCTACATTCCCGGCGTGCGCATCGCCTGCCTCTATGGTGGGCAGCCGATTACCAAGCAGCTTTCCCAGCTCAAGCAGTGCCCTCAGATCGTGGTGGCCACGCCCGGACGGCTGCTGGACCACATGAACCGCGGGAACATTCGCCTGGACAGCGTGCATACCATGGTGCTGGATGAGGCCGACGAAATGCTCAACATGGGCTTTGTCAAGGATGTGACCAAGATTATCGAGGCCACGCCCATCGAGCGGCAGCTGGTGCTCTTTTCCGCCACCACCAACCAGGACGTGATGACCATCGCCTGGAAATACCAGCAGGACCCGGTGGAGATCGTCATCCCCGCGACGAAGGAAAACCGTCCGCAGATCACCCAGTACGTGATCGCCACAGAGCGCGAGCACAAATATGAGCATCTGCTCTATCTGCTCGACAGCGACGTATACCAGCGCGTGATGGTTTTTGTCAACACCAAGGACATGACCCAGCGCCTGTGCAAGCGCCTCAAGGACGCGGGCTATCCCGCCGACTGCCTGCACGGCGACATGCGCCAGTCCGCCCGCAACGAGGTCATGCAGGCGTACCGCAAGGGAAAATTCCAGATTCTTCTGGCCACCGACGTAGCCGCCCGCGGCATCGACGTGGATGATGTGGAGGCCGTCATCAACTACGACCTGCCCAATGAAAACGAATACTACCTGCACCGCATCGGCCGTACGGGGCGCGCGAAAAAGCACGGCGTAGCCTTTACGCTTCTGACCTATACCGAAAGCGTGCGCTTTGACGCCATTCTCAAATATATCATGGCCAAGCCCGTTCCCCTGCATTTTAACGACATGGGCATATTGGTCACCGAAACGGGCGAACCTTTCTTTGAGGATATGTAACAGCATTTGGAGGCGATTGACATGGGCATCATCCCATCCCGCAACCTGGAGGAGCAGCGCCGCGAGGAAAACGGCGTGACCTACTTCGACCGCGGCGTAATCGAGGGCAAGGACGGCCGCAAATACAGCCGCTACGCCATCCAGACCCACTTTGTCAAGGTAGGCGAAGATCAGGCCGCGCTGGTGGAACAGTACGTGCGCCCGCTCTATCAGCCCGGCGACGTGCTCAGCTTCGGCGCAAAGGTCATGTGCATGTGCGTCAAGTCCGTCAAGACGCGCGACGAGGTCAAGCCCGGCTGGTGGGCCAATCACCTGTGGCGCTTTGCGGGGATCAACCACACGGGCGTGGGCATGCATGAGCCCTACAAGCTGCAGCTCGTCATCGACATGTGCGGCCTGCCGCGCGTGCTGCTGGCCGCCGCCGCCAGCGCGGTGACCAAGCTGTTCGGCATGCACGGCGTGTTTTACAAGGTGTGCGGCAAGGGCGTGGGCGGCATCGACGGCTTCTATACCCGTTCCAGCTTCGAGCTCTACCATCAGATGGCCCTCATCAACCCCGACAATCCGGATGAGCTGTGCGCAAAGCTCTATCAGGACACGGGCGTCCCGGTGGTGCTGATGGACGCCAACGACCTGCAGCGCGACCAGCTGGGCAAAAGCCCGGACTTTCCCCTCACCGACGCGCAAATTCAGGACGCCATGGCGGACAACCCCAGCGGTCAGGGCGACGAGCTGACCCCCTTCATTCTGATCCGGCCGCTGAACTAAGTGAATCTGCCGTCCGCCCTCCGGGGCGGGCGATTTTCAATCCCATGCTTTTGAAAGGACGAAACTACCGATGAACGCAACAGAACGTTTCCTTCGCTACGCCGCCATTCCCACGCGGTCGGACCCCGATTCCACCGCGACCCCTTCCACGGACTGCCAGTTTGCTCTGGCCCGCCTGCTGGCGGACGAGCTGACGGCGCTGGGCCTCACAAACGTACGCGTGACGGACAACTGCTTCGTCTACGCCGCGCTGCCTGCTACGCCGGGGCTGGAGGGCCAGCCCTGTCTGGGACTGATCGCCCACATGGACACTGCGCCCGATTATCCCGGCGAGGGGGTCAAGCCCCAGCTGCACCCGGACTATGACGGCGGCGACATCGTGCTCTCCGCCACGGGCGCGGTGCTCTCGCCGGCACGCTTTCCCAGCCTGAATGGCCTCAAGGGCAAAACGCTCATCACCACCGACGGTTCCACCCTGCTGGGCGCGGACGACAAGGCCGGCGTGGCTGAGATCATGACCGCGCTGGAACGCGTCATCGCCTCCGGCAGGCCCCACGGGCCGGTAGCCGTGGCCTTCACCCCGGACGAGGAAACGGGACTGGGCATTGCGGGCTTCGACGTGGAGGGCTTCGGCGCCGCCTATGCCTACACCGTGGACGGAGGCGAAGTAGGCGAGCTCAGCTATGAAAACTTCAACGCCTGTGAAGCCACCCTGGACTTTCGCGGCGTGAACGTGCATCCCGGCAGCGCCAAGGATACCATGGTGAACGCAAGCCTGCTGGCCATGGAATACAACGCCATGCTGCCCTTCGCCGAAACACCGCGGCACACCGAGGGCTATGAGGGCTTCTTCCATCTGGAGCAGATGGAGGGCGACGTGGCGCACGCGCGGCTGGTCTATATCGTGCGCGACCACGACGCAGGGCGTTTTGAGGCGCGCCGGGATCAGCTGCGCCATATCGCGAAGGTGATGAACGAGCGCTGGGGCGAAGGTGCCGTCACGCTGACCCTGCGCGACCAGTACCGCAACATGAAGGAGAAGATCGCACCCTATCCCTTCCTGATTGAAAACGCGCGCGCCGCCATGCGCGCGGCGGGCTGTGAGCCCTTTGACGCGGCGGTGCGCGGCGGCACGGACGGCGCGCAGCTGTGCTATCGCGGGCTTCCCTGCCCCAACCTGTGCACGGGCGGCTTTGCCTTCCACGGCCCCTTCGAGCACATCGCAGCCGAGGACATGGAGCTTTGCGCCCGCATGCTGGAGGAGCTTATCTGCCTGCCCCGTAAGTGATCCGGCATACAAACAAGCGGCGCCCGGTATACCGGGCGCCGCAGCAGACCGTTGACAAACCCAAGTCAACGGTCATTTTTCATAAGGAAAAACGAACAA